>JBKJPT010000156.1:0-3603 GCA_046595075.1 Flavobacteriales bacterium | reverse complement strand
TGTTCTTCATGATGCGTGTGTTTCCATATGACCGTTCAGAGCTTCACCCACTTCAATCGCAGGCTGTTCGTCACCACGCTCACGCTGCTGAGCGCCATGGCCGCACCAGCGATCATGGGGTTGAGCAGGAAGCCGTTGATGGGATAGAGCACGCCAGCGGCGATGGGGATGCCGATGATGTTGTAGATGAAGGCCCAGAACAGGTTCTGGCGGATCATCGCGACGGTCTTGCGTGAGAGCAGGATCGCGCGCGGGATGGTGTTGAGGTCTGTGCTGATGAGCGTCATGCGCGCCACGTCCATGGCGATGTCGCTGCCCTTGCCCATGGCGATGCTCACATCGGCCTTGGCCAAGGCTTCGCTGTCGTTGATACCGTCGCCCACCATCGCAACAACGTGACCTTCCTTCTGCAACTGTTCGATGAACGCGCGTTTGTCCGCTGGCAATGTGCCACCACGGAAGTCAGCGATGCCGACGGTTTGTGCAACGGCCTTCGCGGTGCGCTCCGTGTCGCCGGTCTGCATGTAGACCTTTACGCCTTCGGCTTGCAAACGCGCGATGGCCTCCTTCGCGGAAGGCTTGATGGGATCGGCGATGGCGATCACGGCGATCGCGTTCTGCTCGTTGGCGAGCCATACCACCGTTCGCGCATCCTCCTGCCATGCGGCTTCTTTGCCAGCCAATGCGGTATCGATGACGATGTGTTGCTCTTCGATCAGGCGTTTGCTTCCAACGAAGTACGTGTGGCCATTCGCACTTGCCTTAACGCCTTTGCCGGTGATGCTCTCGAATGAAGAGAGTTGTTGGTTGTCAGTTGTCGGTTGTCCGTCTGGGTGGGAACGCAGAGCGGCGCTTTGTGCTCTGAGGTAGCGCACCACAGCTTCTGCGAGCGGATGCTCTGAGCGGGATTCGATCGCGAGCAACGCGGCTGTCGCTTCGATGTTTTCCAATCCGATCGCCTCTACCACTTCCGGTTTCCCTTCGGTGATGGTGCCGGTCTTGTCCAGTACGATGGCGGTGATCTTCTGCGCGCGTTCGAGACTTTCGGCATCCTTGATCAGGATCCCGTTCTCGGCGCCTTTGCCCATGCCAGCCATGATCGCGGTGGGCGTGGCCAGACCGAGTGCGCACGGACAGGCGATCACCAACACGGTAACGAGCGCGAGCAAGCCTTGCGTGAACGCGTGTTCGCCGCCGAGGATCCACCATGCGTTGGCGCTGAGCACCGCGACACCGATGACGATGGGCACGAAGATGCTCGACACCTTGTCCACCATCTTTTGGATCGGCGCCTTGCTGCCTTGCGCTTCCTGCACCGCCTTCACGATCTGCGCGAGCAGCGTATCCGCGCCGACCTTTTCGGCTTTCATGCGCAAACTGCCTTTCTGATTGATCGTTCCCGCGAGGAGCGCTGCACCAGCGTTCTTCGCCACCGGCATGGGCTCACCGCTGATCATGCTCTCATCCACGAAACTGTCGCCGTCGATCACCGATCCATCCACGGCGATGCTTTCTCCGGGCTTCACCAGCAACACATCACCGATCGCGATCTGCGCTATCGGCACTTCCAGTAGCTGGCCCTTGGCATCCTCGCGCATCACCGTGTTCGGGCGCAGGCCCATCAACTTCCTGATCGCTGTGGATGTGCCTGCCTTCGCGCGTTCCTCCAGGAACTTGCCGAGCAGGATGAAGGTGATCACCACGGCAGCGGCTTCGAAGTACACATGCGGCTCCAGTCCGCGACTCGTCCAGTACGATGGGTTCAGCGTATTGAAGACGCTGAAGAGATAGGCCACGCCGGTGCTGAGCGCAACGAGCGTGTCCATGTTGGTGGAGCGATGCTTCGCCTGCTTCCACGCGTTGATGAAGAACTGCCTGCCGAAGACCAGCACCACCGGGGTGGCCAAGGCCCACATCACGTAGTTGGCCCAAGGTTCATGCATCATGAACATGCCGATGACCACCAGCGGGATGCTCAGCGCGAAGGAAGCCCACATCCGTAACGTGAGCGATCTCAGATTAGCGCGCTGCAGTTCTTCCAGATCGTTCTTCGCTTCGTGCTCTTCCCCCAGGATCAGATCATAACCAGCACTTTGCACTGCGACTTTCATTCGCGCATCGGTGATCACGCCCGGTACGTATTCCACGAGCACCGTGCTGGTGGCCAGGTTCACGCTCGCCTTCAGCACGCCGGCCTGTGCGCTCAGGATGCTTTCCACACTGTTCACACAACTGGCGCAGGTCATACCCGTTACCGGGAAGGTGCGCTTCATGGTTGGCACCGCGTAGCCGCGGTCGCGGATGGCAGCCACTACTTCCCGCACGGTTTCAACCGGTGTGTTGGTGGTGACGAAGGCTTTATGGTTGTTGAGTTCCACGTGGTGTTCGCTCACACCCGGAACACTACCCAACGCCTTGTCCACGATCAGCGCGCAATGCTCGCTGTCCATGTTCTCCACGGGGAGTTCCAGGGTGGTCTCGTTCGCCATGGTTCAGGCCGCTTGCGCGATGAAGCCGTAGCCGGCCGGTTTCAATGCGGTGCTGAGTTCATCATTGGTCACCGCATCCTTCACCACTTCGACCGTGGCCTTCTGACCGGCCACATCAACGGCCACGGAAAGAACCCCGGACAAAGCGCTGAGGATCTTCGTTACGCTGTTCACGCACCCACCGCATGTGATGCCGGTGGTCATGAACGAATGCTTATCGGTCGCCACATCGTAGCCCGCGGCTCGGATCGCTGCCACAGCATCGCGCACCGCTTGTGCGGAGGGTTCACCCGACAGCGTCGCGGTGTGGGCAGCGAGGTCCACGCTGCTGGCCGTAAGCGATGGTACCGACGTGATGGCCTTCTCCACACGTGTGGCGCAATGCGGGCTATTCATGTCCAGGATCGGGAGGGTGATGGCGTGGGTGTTCATGTGGTCTTTCTGAATGACACCGCAAAGCAAGGCCCGCCAAGGGTGGCGGGCCTTACATCGTTGCGGGAAAGACTTACAACGGAGCGATAAGTCGCCGGTGTTGAACCGCGCTACTCCCGGACAAACCTTCCAGCAGCGATCGTAGCCCCTTGCCCATCGAAAACACGAAGGGTGTAGGTGCCCTGCGCCAGAACGCTCACATCCAATGATGCATGCTGCAAGTAGCCGCCTTGCATCACCGCACGACCCAGAACATCGGTCATGCGGACGGTAGCGGCATACGGAATGCCGGCGGGAAGAAAGAGCTGATCGGTGGCGGGGTTGGGGAACAAAACGAGATCATCCACCTCGCCGGTTCGGGATATCGCAATCACTTGGCTCAGGCTGCTGGTGCCGTCGAAGTCCACCTGCTTCAAGCGGTAGTAGGTGAGGGCGAAAGGCCGCGCATCGATCCATGCGTAGTTGATGGTGTGCTGTGAATTTCCCGCTCCCGGAACGATCGCCAGCGTCTCCCAATCAATGCCATCAGCACTGCGTTGCAGGTCGAAGTGATCGTTGTTGCGTTCGCTGGCCGTGGCCCACAGTAATTCATTCACTGCACCCTTGCTCTGTCCGGTAAAGGAGAGCAACTCGATGGGCAGTACGACGGGCGTCATGTTCAGCTTCACCACGAAAGCGGCAC
>JBKJPT010000114.1:0-12861 GCA_046595075.1 Flavobacteriales bacterium | reverse complement strand
GAGGAAGAGGAGGGCAGCAAGAACGCGCACGAGGAGGAGTTCCTGGCGGACCAACTGAAGCGGTTGGGAAAGAACGTGAAGCACAGCTACCACAAGATCCTCACGCTCGCGGCCGGCAAGAAACTCGCCGATGGCCTGGACAACCTGATGGGCAATGCGCTCAACGTGATCGTCTACAACTTCGTGGACATGCTGAGCCATGCGCGCACCGAGATGGAAGTGATCCGCGAGCTGGCCGCCGATGATGCTGCCTACCGCAGCCTCACCAAGAGCTGGTTCGAGCACAGTCCGCTCTTCGAGATCTTCAAGGGCATCGCCGAGCGCGGTGGTCGCGTGGTGATCGCCACGGACCACGGCACCATTCGCGTGAACGAGCCGAGCAAGATCGTGGGCGACCGCAATACCAACAGCAACCTGCGTTACAAGCACGGCAAGAACCTGAGCTACGAGGAGCGCGACGTGTTCGTGGTAAAGGATCCCGCAAAGGCCTTTCTGCCCAAGAACAACGTGAGCACGGTGTATGCCTTCGCCAAGGGCGACCGCTTCTTCGTGTACCCCAACAACTACAACCACTTCGTCACCTACTTCATGCACACCTTCCAGCACGGCGGCATTTCGTTGGAAGAGATGCTGGTGCCGTGGGCGGTGCTGAAGCCGAGGTAGAGTGCGGGCCAATTGGTCAGTAGTTGAGATGATCAGATCCTCGGAATGAAGCTGCGGGCGAAAGTGCTGGTTGGCTTCGTGGTGGTTTTGAGCTTTTCCGCAGTGGACAGATACGCAAGTAAGCGCGGTATTGAAGCGGGGGAGATACTTGTGGTTCGACCGGGAATGTCCATGGATGAGGTCATGGTGATACTGGGCGATCCAGCGCGTCAGGAGGTCCAAGGCAACTACAAGTTCTTCTGTCGCTGTAACCCTGAGGAGGTTTGTTCCGGTTCCAAACGCACCACATGGACCTATACCCGAAAGCCGTTGGCGCGCTTCCTCCCGTTTGTGGACTATCCAATGCTCTGGGTGCATTTCAATTCGCGCGGACGTGTGGATGAGGTCTATGCCAAGAAGTACTTCGCCTTTGGCCTTGATGATCGTGGGGTCTACATGGCGAAGCTCGATCCCTGCGACACCACGGATAGGACGGTTGATCGCAACGTGCGGTTCGACGATGAAGTAGCGGCACGCCAGCAATTGCAAGAGATGTTCTGATCTTCGCGCCATGCTCGCCACCATCACCCTGCGCAAGGCGAATGAAGCTGCGGACGTCGCGCGGCTGATCCTGCAAAGCCATGCCGATGCGCGCGTCTTCGCGTTGCACGGCGAACTCGGGGCGGGCAAGACCACCTTGATCAAAGGCTTCTGCGCAGCCCTGGGTGTGAAGGACCAGGCCAGCAGTCCCAGCTTCGCCATAGTGAACGAGTACCATGGGGTCGGCGCTGATCCTGTGTACCACTTCGACCTCTACCGGTTACGCCATGCGAACGAACTGCGCGACATCGGCTTCGAGGAATACCTGGACAGCGGCGCCTATTGCTTCATCGAGTGGCCGGAACTGGCGGCGGATCACCTTCCGGCGGATGCGCTGCACGTGCGGATCGAAGCTTCGCCTGAAGGCTCGCGAACGTTGAGCATTGCGCGATAGCGGGTCATGTTCTGTTCGACGATCAGCTCTGGTGATCGTCATCGCGAGCGAAGCGAAGGGATCTTGCCCCTTTAGCAGCAGTCTTTGTCGACCTCGCGGAGCTTACATTCGCATTCCATTATCACCATGGCCTCCTCCGAACTGCTGAAGCAATTGGCGCGCGAGCAATCCATGAACTGTTCTTGCGGCAGCATGGAAGTGGGGCGCAAGAAGAAGAGCCTCTACATCGGGATCCCCAAGGAGACCATCTTCCAGGAACACCGCGTACCGCTCACACCCGCGGCGGTGGCGGTGCTGGTGGGCCGCGATCACGAAGTGGTTGTCCAGCGCGGCGCCGGCGAACCCGCCCAGTTCCAGGACAGCGATTACACCGAAGCGGGCGCGCAGGTGGTGGACTCCGCTGCCGAGGTCTTCAAAGCAGACCTGATCCTGAAGGTGGCGCCACCCACGCACACCGAGATCGAGATGCTGCGCCACAAGCAGATATTGATCTCCGCGCTTCAACTCACCGTGCAACCCAAGGACACCTTGCGGCGCATGATGGAGAAGCGCATGACGGCCGTGGCCTGGGATTTCATCAAGGACCGCGAAGGCATCTATCCGATCATTCGCGCCATGGGCGAGATCGCGGGGATCACCAGTGTCCAGATCGCCAGCGAATACCTCAGTGCCGACAAGGGTGGTCCGGGCCTCATGCTCGGTGGCATCAGCGGTGTGGAACCCGCCGAAGTGGTGATCATCGGCGCGGGTACCGTGGGCGAGTTCGCCACGCGTGCAGCCTTGGGCCTTGGTGCCAGTGTGAAGGTCTTCGACAAGAGCATATACAGACTGCGCCGTTTGCAGAGCGATCTGGGTCGCCGCATATGGACAAGCGTGATCCAACCCGAAGAGATGAAGAAGGCCCTGCGCCAAGCCGATGTCGCCATTGGTGCCTTGCGCCCCGAGCGTGGCCGCACACCCATGGTCGTGAGCGAAGCCATGGTTGAGGAGATGAAGAACGGCAGCGTGATCGTGGACGTGAGCATCGATCGTGGCGGTTGTTTCGAAACGAGCGAGGTGACCACACACACTGATCCGGTATTCAAGAAGTATGGTGTGCTGCACTACTGCGTTCCCAACATCGCCAGCCGCGTTCCCCGTACGGCGAGCACCGCGCTCAGCAACATCTTCGGTCCCATGCTGCTGAGCATGGGTGAAGTTGGCGGCTTCGAGGATCTGATCAAGACCGACCTCGGCGTGCGCCACGGCGTGTACCTCTACAACGGCACCGTCACCAGTCCCATCCTCGGCGAAGCCTTCAAGCTGCCGCACAAGGACCTGGATATTCTGTTGGCCGCGTTCTGATCCTACATGGCCACATGGCCACGGGATGATCACATGGATCTCTAACGCGCCCTTGCGTTCACCCCATCACTTTGGCCAACAGCTCGCGCAGCAGTTCGCCGTCATCGCCGCCGTCCCCGCCCAAGCCTTTACTGCGCAAGTCGCATTGGCGGAGGTGTCTTTGCACTTCGTAGAGATGCGCTTGTGGGTAGTTATCCGCCTGTGCAACGTAGTCTTTCACAAAGAAGGGGTGCACCTTCAATGCGGCGGCAAGATCGGCCTGGCTACGGCCGCGCAAGGCGTGCACCATGGCAAGCTTGGAGAAGTACGTGTTCAATGAAGCGAGTGTGAGCACCAACGGGTTGTCCTTGGGGTCACTGGCAAAGTGCTGCGCGATGCGTTGCGCTTTTGCCGCGTTACGCATGCCGATAGCGTTCTGCAGTTCGAACACATTGTACTCCTTGCTGATGCCGATGTAGCGTTGGATCACATCGCTGGTGATGGCCGCACCTTCCTCGGTTACGAGGCACAGCTTCTCCACCTCCTTTACCGCCTTGGCCAGATCGCTGCCCAAGTGGTTGGCCAGTAGTTGTGCTTCCTTGGCGCCCAACTTGCGCTTGTGGTTCTTCGCGAAGCTGATGAGCACATCGGGCAGCTTGTCGTCGCGCACCTTGTCGCTGGTGAATACCACACCACCGCCCTTGGTCACGGTCTTCAGTATGCTCTTGCGACCATCGACCTTCTTGTGCTTGTAGCAGAGCACAAGCACCGTGGAGGGGGTGGGTTTGGCCAGGTAGCTCTCCAGTTTCTCCACCTGATCGATGCGCCAGGTCTGCAGTTCACGCACGATCACCAACTGGCGATCGGCCATCATGGGGTAGCGCAAACAGGTATCCTTTACTTGCTCATGGTCGGTGTCGCGCGCGTACAGGATCGTTTGATTGAAGTCGCGCTCGTGCTCCTGCAGCGCGAACCGCTCGAGCTCCTCGGCGATGCGGTCGATGAAGAAGCCCTCTTCGCCGTGCAATAGGTACACGGGCTTGAACTTGCTCGCGCGAACGTCGAGCATGAGCTTCTTGTACTCGTCGGTGGTGCTAGCTGCCATCTCAGGATCGGCTTTGGGGGAGCGTGCCTGTATGTGATGACCTCCTCATACGCATCACTCGAAGCGCAGGTGCTTCACACTACGACCGCCGGTGATGATCTCGCGAAGACTTGCGATGCCAACGCGCACATGCGTTTCCGCGAAGCTGCCGGTCACCAGGGCATCGCTCTCACTGGTCTTAACGCCGGCGGGCACCATGGGCTGATCGCTCACCAGCAGCAATGCGCCGGTGGGTATCTCGTTGGCGAAACCGGTCATGAACAACGTCGCCGTTTCCATGTCGATGGCCATGCAACGCAGCACGCGCAGGTGTTCCTTGAAAACATCGTCATGCTCCCACACGCGTCGGTTGGTGGTGTAAACGGTGCCGCTCCAGTAGTCCAGTTCCATGTCGCGGATCACGTGGCTAACCGCGCGGTGGATCATGAAGCTCGGCAGTGCGGGCAGTTCCGCAGGGAAGTAATCGTTGCTGGTGCCTTCGCCCCGAATGGCCGCTATGGGAAGTACAAGATCGCCGAGCTGGTTCTTCTTCTTGAGGCCACCGCACTTGCCCAAGAAGAGCACTGTTTCGGGTCTGATCGCGCTGAGCAGGTCCATCACCGTGGCTGCGTTGGGGCTGCCCATGCCGAAGTTGATCATCACCATGTCCTCGGCAACAGCCACACGCATGGCCTTGTCCTTGGCAGGCATGGCGGCGTCTGTCTGCTGGCAGAAGATCTCCAGGTAGTTGTCGAAGTTGGTGAGCAGCACGTGTTTCTTGAACACGTCCAACGGCAGCCCCGTGTAGCGGGGTAGCCAGTTGCTCACGATGTCTTCCTTGGTGCGCACTTTTGTTGCCGTGGACGTGAACGACCTGCCCGTATTGGGCCTGCCCGACCACGGCGTCAAACTTAGGCACGATGCCGATGGCCCGCGCGTGTTCGATCCGGTGCGCCGCAAGTGGGTGGCGCTCACACCGGAGGAATGGGTCCGGCAACACTTCATGAACCACCTGGTGCACGACAAGGGTTGTCCGCCTTCGCTGATCGCAGTGGAGAAGTCGCTGGTGCTGAACGAGCTTTCGAAACGCGCCGATCTGGTGGTGCACGCCCCGGACGGTCGGGCCGTGGCGCTTGTTGAATGCAAAGCGCCGAACGTTCCGATCACGCAAGCGGTCTTCGAGCAGGCCGCGCGCTACAACGTGGTCTTCAAGGTGCGCTGGCTGCTGGTGACCAACGGCCACAAGCACTACTGCTGCCGGATCGATCATTCCAATGGTAACGTGGATTTCGTCGTGGATATCCCGGACCACACGGCCATGTGCGCTCCGTAGCCCCTCTACCTTTAGCGCATGAAACACGGTATTGTCCTAATTGGTGTGATGGCGCTGTGGACCACCACGCTCGTTGCTCAGAAGTCCAAGATCGATATGCAGTTGCGCTACTTCCTGGAGCAGCCGCACGCCGCCGATGAAATGGTGGACCTCTTCATTCACGGTTCCGTTACGGGCGTGGGCGATGCGGTGCGCGAGCAGGGCGGCTTCGTGAAGATGAGCATGGGGCAACTGACCAGTGCCCGTGTTCCTGTGACCAATGTGCGAGCGCTTGCCGAAGCGGATGCCGTGCGCAGCTTCGAGTTCAGCATGGACCGCGATCACCTCCTGTGCGACAGCATGCGCGTGAAGGCGCACGTGAACGAAGTGCATGCGGGACTGGCTCCACTTCCACAAGGCTATGATGGAACCGATGTGGTTGTTGGCATCATAGACACGGGCCTCGACTACGACCATCCCGACTTCAAGAACACCGATGGAACCACTCGCGTTGCCTTCTACTGGGACCAGGGTGTGAACGGCGGTGGTGCGCCACCGGAGTTCGGTTATGGCCGCGAATGGAACAGCTCCCAGATCGATGCCGGTGCGATAACCGTGACGGACAATGGCACGCACGGCACCAACGTCACGGGTCCTGCGGCGGGCAACGGCCTTGCCGCGAACCATCACAGGGGCGTGGCTCCCGCGGCTGACATCGTGGTAGTGCGGTACTCGGGTAGCAACTTCCGCGCAGCGATCGCCGATGGGGTGAAGTACGTGTTCGACCGTGCCGCCACCTTGGGCAAGCCCGCAGTGGTGAACATTAGCGCCGGGACCTACTCCGGCTCGCACGATGGCCGCGATGCCGCTGCACTGTTCATTGACAGCTTGGTGAACGCGCAACGTGGTCGTGGGCTGGTTTGCGCTGGTGGCAACCTCAATCAGTACTTCCCAATACACTTGCGCCACGAAGTGGACAGCGACACCAGTTTCACTTGGTTCACCACCAACGCCAACAGTGCACCTTTCAACCTCTTCGGCGTCCCCAACCTGTACTTCGAGATGTGGGCGGACCTTGCCACCTTCGGGAATGTGCAGATCGCGATCGGCGCAGATCGCGTAACACCGGGTTTGGCCTATCGCGGGCGCACGGCCTTTCAGGACATGGCCGCCAACTTGGGCACGTGGATCACTGCACCGCTCACCAGCCTCAGTGGCAATTTGCTGGGCACCGTGGAGTTCTACGGGCAGCAACGTGGTGATCAGATCCAAGTGCAAGTGAAGATGCTGATGCCTGATTCGGCAGCCTACAGCTGGCGATTGATGAGCACCGGCAGTGGTAGTTTCGATGTGTGGAGCGTTACCACCATCACCGCGACCAGCAATGTGATCGGGCCGTTGGCAGCCAGCGCCCTCTCGCTACCCTTCCCCGATGCCGCCACATACCCACCTATGGCGAACTACGTGGAGCCCGACCTCAATGAACACATCGTGGACTCGTGGGCGTGCAGTGACATGAGCCTCACCGTGGCCAACTACATCAACCAGAACACCTACACCGGTTATGATGGCAGCGCGGTTGACCTTGGGACCGTGCCCTATACGATCTCGATCACGAGCAGCGCTGGCCCCACACGTGATCTCCGGTGGAAGCCGGACATTGCAGCACCGGGTGATGTGACGTTAACGCCGGGGGCCGCGCCACAAGTGGCATCACTGATCGCCAACGAACCGTGGAAGGTGGACCCCGATGGCTGGCACATGCGCGATGGTGGTACCAGCATGGCATCGCCAGTGGTGGCTGGTGCCGTTGCACTCTACTTGCAGAAGTGCCCGAATGCCAGTTGGCAGCAGATCCGCAACGCATTCCTGAGCACGGCCACCAACGATGTCCTTACCGGTGCCGTGCCCAATGATCGCTTCGGATACGGTCGTGTGCACGCCTTCAATGCGCTCGTCTCTTCCAACCTGCCGCCGATCACCATCACGGCAAGCGACGATGAGATCTGCACCAACGAAGCCGTGGAGGTGACCGCGCCCGCAGGCTTCGATCACTACCTATGGAGCAACGGCACCACGGGCAATCCAAGCACCTACTCTGGCCCCGGACCTGTGAGCGTGGTGGCCAGTACGGCCACAGGTTGTGCGCATAGCAACGGGCTCACCTTCATTGTACACGTAGCGCCACCTGCACCCACGATCACTGCCAATGGCGCTGAACTCACCAGCAGTAGTGGTCCTGCTTACCAGTGGTACTTGAACGGCGATCCCATTGGCGGCGCAACCGGTATGATCTACACTGCATTGGTCACGGGCAACTACACAGTGCAGATCACCGATGCCAACGGCTGCTCGGCGATCAGTGATCCCGAAGCGGTCGTGATCTCCGGCATCGGCGATGGGCAACGCAACGGTTTCGCGGTATGGCCTTCGCCAGCGAGCGATATGCTCAGCGTGCGCATCCCGGCCGGTAGCGGTGTAGTGCGCATCCGGGTTTCCGATGCCAGTGGTCGCGTAGTGATCGATCAACGTGGACCATACGCATCACAAGTGGATCTGCCCTTGGGCACATTGCCCGCGGGCAGCTACAACCTGAAGGTGGAGCAAGGCGATGCGAAGTGGGAGACGAGGTTCGTGAAGGTGCCGTAGGAAGAGCATCCCCATTATGAAGAAGCCCTGCGGATCACGCAGGGCTTCTTCGTTATGGGTAGGTGGGTTAGTGCGCTACGATCAGTTTTGTCGTGGTATTGCGACCACGAACTATGTATAGTCCAGGCGGCCAGGACGAAATGTCGATGGTGGTACGGCTGACGACGCGCCCGCCCCAAAACGTGCGTGCAAGGGCATCATACACGGCTATCTGCGCTGGCTCGGTGGTGGTAAAGGTGACCTGGTCGCGAGCAGGGTTGGGGGCAACAATGAACGGGTCGACGAACGTGCTTGTCTCGACGATACTAACTGGATCGCTGCATTCGATCACATCGGTACCGCCCAGCCATTGCGCGAGCTGGTTCATCGGCTCTCCTTCGAGTTCAAGAAATCCACCGGTGATGTACAAGCTGTCTCTCCAAACCGCGATATCGGCCACTTGCGTGACCGTTGCTGGATTGACCGTGGAGAATCCAGGCATCGAACACCATTGATGACCGTTCCATTTCGCGAAACCGTTGACATCAATGCCGCCTGCTGATGTGAATTGACCACCGACATACAGTTCGTCATTGAACCACTCCAAGGTTTGAGCGGCGGAATATTGTGGAGCGACCTGTAGGACCAAGCCACCGCCAAGGTCGCCCCAGTTCGTACCGTCGAACCAAGCCACGCAATTGCCCGGCCCCTCATTGGTATGGAAAGTCCCTGCCAACCACAACGTATCATTTCGAATGGTGAGATCCTTGACCGCCCCGAGTTGGTCACCCCACCCTGGTACATACTGCCAACTCGTACCGTCGTGGCGCATGAGGCTGCACCAACCCGTGGAATACGGATCCCGGTACATGCCGCTCATATACATCATGCCCCTGTACTCGAAAACAAAGCCGACGTAGTTGTTGGCGTGTACCGGTAGCTGGTGGAATGGTGGCCATTCATAGAACGCCGAGCCGTCGTAGCGGAAGACGCTGCTGGGCTGATAACCACACAAGCCAGTTGGGAACCCTGTCATGAAGAGGTGTTGACTTGGAATACGCGGAACAATCGTAGAAAGTCCGCTAGTCGGTGGATTCAAACACTCCAAGGGTTCCCAGCGCAACGTGGTTTCATTGAGTCGCGCAAATGAGTGATTCCCCGTATCCGGCTCAACGTTGAAATTGCCAGCACCAGAGGTGAACAGCTCATTGTTGTAGCGAACGAACCAGTAAGCTTGAGGTGCGACATTTCCGGATATAGGCCCAAATCGATGTCCAAGTGAGTCCCATCTCGAACCGTCCCAAGCAGCTCGCCCAACAACAAGCACCGTGTCAGTTTCATTCCGGATCCGCAAGAACGCACCACCAACGAGCAGGCGACCACCCAAGCTATCGGTTGTGAGGCTGCTGGGCTGACCTGGTGGTATAGCGCCAAGCCCCATTCTGCCCCAATGCTGACCGCTGGCTCCGAGCGCAATGGCGAGGAGCCCGAAGCAGAGCAAGTGCTTCATGGTTGGGAGATCTTGGTGGTAACAACCGAACCCCGTTGATCAACTGCTCGGATCACGTACACACCCGATGCAAACTCACAACCCGTGAGCAGGTGCAACGCCTGACTGGTGCGAGCGTGACAAACGGTACGCCCTGTGGCATCGAACAAGTCGATGGTCCAACTGCCTTCGCTGGGAAGCGCGAGCCACCAGCCATTCCCGGATCGGTCAGGCCATGCCGTGAGCTGCGATGTTTCCTCTGGATCTGACGTTGTAAATCCAACTGGCTGTTCTTGCATCTGAAAGGAAGCAATGAAGCCATCGTGACCAAGGTTGAGTCCTTCGAGGTAGTCGTCGATGTTGCCGGACTCGTAGTCCATGGCCAAGTTGTATGCGCACCAAGGCGCGAATTCAGTGGAGGTGCCACCGTAGTAGAAGTCATAGTACCAGTCCAATTCCGATCCAGTGTCGAATTCATGCAATGGAAACTCATCCCATGGATTGTGGCTACTAGATGTCGCACCGCACAAGTACATTTCGTAGGGCGTGGCAGCGATCCCCCAACCCCGATCGCTCTTCCGGCCACCAAAGGCAGTTCGCCAGTTCATTGCAGGATACGGGGCATCCGCGATGCGCAGGATCATCGCGTCGCGCCTGTCCACGTAGTTGAACGATTGTCGATAGTAGAGGTCCGGGTCATAGTTCTGGAAGGCAGGATGACTCCGGGTCTCGCCAGTGATGTATATGTAGCCGTCGCCATCACCGTTCACGTCGATCAGGACATCGTCCCTGTTGCCCCCGTAAAGGGTTCCGTAGTTCAATGGGAAGTTCCCAAAAGGCCCTTTGAAGCGTAGGATGAAACCATCCGAAGGCTGTCCGACCTGGTTGCTCGCATTGGTTGTGGCATGCTGCGCGCCTGTACCACCCGTTGGTGCGGGGAGTTCGGTGGTGGTGAAGTCGTTCGCATCGGTGAAACCCACCACGTCAACTCCTTCTTCCCCAATGTGGATGCCATGCGCCTCGGTTTTCCCACTGCCCGATGGACTACCCCATCGCGTACAATAGACCACGTCATGGTCCTCTAGGTCGACCACAGCAACTACTGCCGAAGGCTGGCCTCCGCTTGTTTGATAGTAGCCGCCCAATGTCGGAGCGACAAGGTCGAGCGGGTCTTGGCTACCCTCTACACTAGCCCCAACCAACCAGGCTAGTGTATGGTCGTTGTTGTCTTGGACCAAGCGCACGTCGTTGAGGCGACCAAATCCCGCATTCTCGCTGAACTCGCAAAATGTGGTACTCCACTCGATTTGGTAATCTTCATCGTAGACGATGAAGAATCCATCACCCAGTGGCCTAGTGAAAGCGCCAGATGGGGTCACGGTTTGGAAGTTGGGGGTAACACTCGTCCAGAAGTAGGCCTCGATCATGCCGCACATGATCACTGTGCCTTCGTCATTCACCGCAACAGAGAGTCCATGCTCACCCCAAGTGTATTCCTCATCTGGCTCCCCGTGAGTGTTTGACCAAGCTAGTTCGCCGTTGAGCTTGTTGAATGCTGCGATCCACGCCCGTGTTCGGCCACCGCCGTAAGGGTCATTCGTAGCGTTCTCGAAAATGGTGCTGGTTAATGAGATGGTTTGAAAGTCCAGACATGATGTACTTCCAGTGACAAATACGTATTGGTGGTCCGTCAACGGCCCGGTGTACACCGCAAGTTTTCGGGCCTCAGTTCGGGGAGCAGCCGTACCGGCTCCAATAGTGCCCCCAATGTAATTGGCCCACTGGATCTGCTTGCTTTCATGGTTGATGCGCATGGTTAAACCACAAATGCCTCCCGGCATTGTTGTGCTTTGAGGCGGGAAGACAATGGTGCCGATCGCAATGGGGAAGTAGTCTTGGTAGGTGTACCCACAGAAGTATGGATCCCCTGTTTCGTCCACCTCTACGCACTCGAGTTGGTCGCCATCATAGGACGAGGAATAGGTACACCATGTGAGGTTGTCCAATTCACCACCGCCCATCAAGAGATCCGGGTAGCCGATCTGGAACACCAAGGGTAGTTCCTCATCATAGTCCTCGAAATCGAACTTCACGGTCACCTCCCCATCGGTGTGGTCGTACGCTGGTGTCCATGCCAATTGTACTAGGTCGTTTCCATCAACTTGGTACGCAATGGCCTCCTCAAGCCTTATCCATTGCTGTCCAACATAGAGGTTCAACGCACCTTGCCAATCCACTTTAATGCTGTCCTGGCCACTAAAGGTCAATTCAATACCGCCGGGATCACCACCAGGCCGTACGACATAGGCCATGCGGGGCCCTCCTTTGCTTCCGTAGATGTGTGCGTCGATGCTATCGCCGACGCTAGCATAAACCCCGCGGTAGTTCGCTGGAACGCCTTCTACAGCTAGATCCCCCAAGTAATAGTTGCTCAAGCCCGGCGCTTCCTTCAGGAAAACTGGGTCACGATCATGATCCTTCGTAAGCTTCAGGTCGATACGGTAGACTGTGTCGCCAATGATGCTATCGTGGTGGATCTGCGCGAGCCGGAAGGAGACCCGGGATCGGTCGCTCAGGTAAATACCAATGGGACTATTCTCGATGTAACCGAAGACCTCAGGGCGCTGTTGCAGATCGGTTCCGAGGACTTGGCCAAAATTGCTCCTTATCATGACTGCACCCTTGTCACTGTCGCCGTAATAATCAGGAGGTATGTACGGCGTTTGGGCCAGCGCCATGCTAGCCAGAGAAGTGGTCAGCAGCCATGCGCAAGCGCGCGCTGCGTTCTGCGTTCTGCGTTCTGCGTTCTGCGTTCTGCATGACTATGGGCATTAGGGCGTTGAAGCTAATGTGGCTCAACAGCGAATTGCAAGGGTTGTTGAAAAATGGCATCAGTTAGCTGGTGCCATGCACAACGCGCCTCTTTACGCCTCTATCGCACCCCGCTGTGCTTGCGGTTGCCCATGTATTTCCACAAAGTCGGGATCTCCCACCGCCGGTCGTTCCCTTCCGGTTTGCGCGGGTTCGCTGTGCCATCGATCACCTCGCAAACAGCCTTCACCATCAGCGCAGCACCGCTCACCATTTGCAGTGTGGGGTATGTGCTGAAGTTGTCGGCCGCTGTCGGTTGTATCAGCGCCTGATGCAGGATGTAGCCGGTGTCCACACCCGCATCCACATGGTGTACCGTAACGCCGCAATGCGCGCGATCATTCAGCACCAGCGCCCAATAGGCACCGTGCACGCCACGGTACATGGGTGTGATGCCCACGTGCGTGTTGAGGATAGGTACACCTAAAGCCGTGATGGTCTTTTGCGAAAGAATGCGCGTGCCGTTGATCACCACTGCGCGTGGTGCCAGTGAGCGCACGAGTTCCCAGGTCGCGGAC
>JBKJPT010000043.1:0-2609 GCA_046595075.1 Flavobacteriales bacterium | reverse complement strand
GATCTTGATGCCGGTGGTTTCCAGATCGGCAAGGACCGCATTGTGCAGATCGGTATCGTGCGGCTATTGCCCAATGGCGACCGCGAACGCTACCAAACGTTGGTGAACCCGGGGATCCCCATTCCCGCGGAAGTCACCGCGATCCACGGAATCACCGACCTCGATGTGGCCTTTGCGCCCATGATGGATGTTGTTGCAGCGGAGATCCTTCAGCAATTGGACGGATGCGACGTCTCCGGTTTCAACTGCCTGCGCTTCGATGTGCCCTTCCTAGCGGAAGAACTGCATCGCGTTGGCGTAACGTGGGACCATTCCAGCTTGCGCGTGGTGGATGTGGCCCGCATCTACCACATCCACGAGCCGCGCACGCTTAGCGCTGCCCTGAAGTTCTACTGCGGGCGAGAACACACAGGCGCCCACGATGCGCTCGCCGATGTAGAGGCCACTGCTGATGTGCTGCTCGCACAACTCGAGCGCTACGCCGATCTGGAAGGCACAGTCGATCACCTCGGCGAACTCAGCGGTGATCGCAAGCGCAGTCCCGATGCTGCTGGCAAGTTGAAGTACGATGATCGCGGTGCTATCTGCCTCAGCTTCGGTAAGTACAGCGGGTGGACCTTGGAGAACATCGGACGAAGTGATCCCGGTTATATGCAGTGGTTGATGACCAAGGCCGAACTACCATCGAGCACATTGGCCTTGATGCGCAACGCGCTCGCCGACCTACACGCATGAAGATCGTCTGCATTGGCCGCAACTACGGCGAGCACGTCAAGGAACTGGGCAACTCCATCCCTGAAGAACCGGTGGTCTTCCTCAAACCAGCTTCAGCGCTCATTCCGCAAGGTGGCCCGATCAAGTTACCGGGTTTCAGCAACGACATCCACCACGAGATCGAACTCGTGTACCGCTTCGTGCGCACCGCCAGCGGACCAGAAGTGGACGGTGTCACCATCGGCCTGGACCTTACTGCGCGCGATCTGCAGCAACGTTTGAAGGAGAAGGGACTTCCGTGGGAAAAGGCAAAAGCTTTCGATGGTTCGGCATACGTGGCCGAGACCTTCCTCGACATGAAGGACCTAGGTGACGGCTACCAGACCTTCAGCCTGCTGCGCAACGGCACCCTTGTTCAGGAAGGGCACAACGGGCAAATGATCTTCGACCTGAAGATCCTGATCGCCCATGTGGAGCGCTACATGCGGATGGAGACAGGCGACCTGCTCTTCACGGGAACTCCTGCGGGAGTTGGGCGCATCGCTCCCGGCGATCGCTTGGAGGGTTTTCTGCTCGACCAGCGCCGTTTCGACCTGCTCGTGGAAGGATAACTTCGCCGCCCATGACAAGGATCGTCAACGTTGGTAACATAGCCTGTGGTAGCGATCAACTCTTCCTCATCAGTGGTCCGTGTGTGATCGAGACCGAGCATGTGATGTTGCGCACCGCCGAAAAGCTCAAGGAAGTGAGCGAGCGCATGAAGGTGCCGGTGATCTACAAGAGCAGCTTCGCGAAGGACAACCGCAGCAGTGTCGATTTCTACCAAGGTCCCGGCCTTGATGAAGGATTGAAGATGCTGGCGCGGATCAAGAAGGACTACGGCTTCCCGATCCTCACCGATATCCACTACCCCAGCCAAGCCCAAGCCATAGCCGAAGTATGCGATGTGATACAGATACCGGCCTACCTCTGCATGCAGACGACCTTGGTCGTGGAGACCGCGAAGACAGGTGCCGTGGTGAACATCAAGCACGGCCAGTTCCTCGCTCCTGAGAACATGACCAACCCCGCCAAGAAGTGCGAAAGCGTGGGCAATAGCAAGATCATCCTCACCGAACGTGGTTACACCTTCGGTTACAACGACCTGGTGGTCGACCCGCGCGCGTTCTACCACCTGCGCAAGACGGGCTATCCACTGGTGTTCGACATCACCCACAGCATTCGCAAATACGGCATACCCAGCGCGGACCCCCGTGGCGGCAACCGCGAGGTGATGCCCACCATCGCACGCGCCGGCGTGGCCGCTGGTGTCGACGGCGTGTTCATTGAAACGCACCCCGATCCGAGCAAGGCCCTGTGCGATGCTGCCAGCCAGCTCTGTGTCTACGACCTTGAAGAATTCATGAAACCACTGCTGGACCTGCACGCCGTAGAGGTCAAGCATCGCCAGCACACCGTAAACGTCTAATCCCCGCGGCCTCCGCGTTCTCAACCACCATGGAACTTTACCTCGACAGCGCCGACATCAAGGAGATCGACGAAGCCTTCAAGCTCGGCTTCCTCACCGGTCTCACCACCACGCCCACGTTCATGCACCGCGGTGGTGTAACGAACATCGACAAGATGATCCTGGACCTCGCCAAGAAGGTTCCCATCTTGCAGGTGGAAGCTTTGGGGGAAACCGCCGAAGAAGTGGTGAAGGAGGCGAAGCGCCAATTGAAGATGGGCCTGAAGAAGGAGACCACGGTCTTCAAGATCCCGGTCTCATTGGAAGGATTGCGCGCATGCCGCATGTTGCGCAATGATGGCATCATGGTGAACGTGCATCTGGTGTACACACTTCAACAAGCCTACATGGCCATGCAGGCCGGTGCCACGTATGTATGCCCGCTCGT
>JBKJPT010000244.1:0-11170 GCA_046595075.1 Flavobacteriales bacterium | reverse complement strand
CTGATTGCGGGTTGCTGCCCAACAAAGTGAACAGGTTGATCTGCCCACCATTGCGACACCCTTGATAAGGGCCTCCCGTGCCAGCGTTGGGCTCATTGTTCACGTTCACCGTCACGTACGCGAAGGCATCGGTGCATGCACCGGTTCCCGCAACCCGATAGCGGTATGTGCCTGGCACCGAAACTCCCGGCTGGAAGAAATTGCTCACCACCGTGGGACTTCCATTGGGCCCGCTCCACTGCCCATTCGCCGTCGGGTTGCAGCCGAGGTAGTTGAACATGTTCACTGAACCCCCGTTGCTGCAAAGCGTTGCGGTGCCATTGCAACCAGCGATGGGGGGCGGCGTGACAGCAACACTCACCGTAGCAATGTCCGACCCGCACGAATTGGTGACCGTGTACGTGTACGTACCCGGAGCGGTAACGCCCGGTTGGAAGAAGCCCGTGAACGATGGGTTGCTCGGCGCTGGCCCGACCCATGTGCCGAAGGGATCGGGGTTGCAACTTAGGAGCGTGAACAGGTTCACGATCGGCCCAGTGCTCGATACCGATGCACAATAGGAAGCCAGTCCGTCACAACCAGCGTTGGGCAGGTCGGTCTCGAACACAGAGACCACCGCCGTATCGTTCACACAGGGCGAGGTACCCGTAACGATGTAACTATAGTCGCCTTGAATACTGGTGCCTGGTATGTATGTGCCATTGTGCGGAGCCAGGTTTGGATCAACCCAGAAGCCGCCTGTAGACGGGTTGCACGTGAGTATGTTGAAGAGCTGGAATGACGGCGTTCCGGCACACACGGTTACCGAGCTGGGGCAGCCCGCGTTCGCCGCTGGCACTTCGGTCACATTCACTACCGCTACGTCTTGTCCACATGGCGGTTGGCCGTTCACACGGTATTCGTACAGGCCTCCGATGTCGGTGCTGGGGTCATAGTTGGATCCGCTGCGCAGGATGTTGTTGAAATACCAGCTACCGCCCGTGTTCGGGTTGCTGGTGAGCAGCGTGAAGAGGTTGAATGCAGGTCCATTTGAACATACCGTGGTGCTTCCGTCGCCACCGGCAAAGGGCGCTTGCACTTCGGTCACGGTTACGCTTGCGTTCGCGCTGCCGCAAGGTGGACTTCCACCGAGCACGTAATAGAACGTGTTGGGGCTGTCGCTTGCGGGATTGTAAGTCACACCGTGGCTAACGCCACCTGGCGAACCCACACGCCACTGTCCGCCCCCTGTCGGGTTACCACCGAGCAGGGCGAACATGGAGAACGAAGATGCATTGCTGCAAGTGGTGGTGCTCGCGTTGGTCCCGGCGTTCGGCGCTGCCACCACCGTGAGCGTCAGATCGGCGCTGTCGGCACTGCAAGCTCCTGTACCGTTGAGCATGTAACGGAAAATGTAAACGCCAGCGCCTGTTGCATTGGCATTGAAGACCTGGCCTGTAAGCTCCCCGGTGTTATCCAGATCGATCCATGTGCCACCGGCTTGTGGGCCCCCGCTCAGCAATGTGAAAAGGTTTACCGCAGTGCTACTGCTGCACACACTGGTGCTGCTGTTGTTGCCCGCATTCAATTGCGCTACGACGGTGACATCCACGTCAGCATGATCATCACCGCACTGCCCGCCGCCTTGCACATTATAACGGAAGTTGTACGTGCCGGGTGGTAACCCGGTGTAGTCGAAAACACTTCCACTGAGCTGGCCGGTATTGTCCAGGTCCTCCCAATCTCCACCGAGGTCATAGGTTCCTGTAAGCCCAGTGAGGAGATCCACAGAACCTGTTCCCTGACATACCGTGATGTCACCATCGCCACCGGCATTGGGCGCCGGCACCACAAAGGCCGAAAGCGTCGCGCTCGCATTGGTGCATGGGGCGGCGCCCGCGATAGAGTATGTGTATACACCGGGCAGTGATGATCCCGGAGTGAAAGTGCCCGTGCTCGGTCCACCAGGTCCGGTCCATGTTCCACCGGGCTCGGGGTTGCCACCGATCTCGTCTAGCATATCCACCGGAAACTCATTACTGCATCGCGTGAAGCTGTCGTTGGTGCCAGCGTCCGGCTGGTGGTTCACGTTCACCGTGACCACCGCAGTTGCGCTCACGCAGGGCGAAGCACCTGTGACCGTGTAGGTGTAACCACCTGTTTGCGAGAGCCCGGGATCGAAGGTGCCGGAATGTGCTGAGCCATCGGGGCGTGTCCATGTTCCACCGGGCATGGGCGTACCGTCGAGTTCATCGAAGAGCTCGAAGTCCGCGATGTCGTCGCAGACTGTGATGGTGGCGCTAATGCCCGCGTTCGGCGCGATGTTCAAGTTCACCGTCACGAAACCGGTGTCGCTCACACAGGGCGAAGTACCTACTACCACATAACCATATGTCCCCGAAGGGCTTGTGCCGGGCGTGAACGTTCCCGATGTGGGGGCGAACGTAGGATCGAGCCACGTACCCGATCCGTTCGGTGATCCTCCCAGTTGATTGATCAACGCGAACGAACCGTTCGTACTGCACACAGTTATACTGCCGTTAGTACCAGCGTTGGGTGCGATCGCGCGGGTGACCTGCACTACGGCACTCAGGTTCGTACAAGGACTGGTGCCCACCACAGTATACGTGTAGTTGCCTCCGGGTTCGGTGGCGGGCAGGTAGGTGCCCGAATGCGAACCACCTCCGGGCTTGGTCCACGTGCCACCGATCTGCGGGTTGCCACCAAGAAGCGCCAACAGGTTCACGGGGGCATCGTTGCTGCAAACCGAGATGCTCGCATTTGTACCAGGGTTGGGAGCGTTCACCACCGTCACCGTCACTGTTGATATTGCGTTAGCGCAAGGCGCCGTGCCTGGCACTGTATAAGTATAGATGCCAGGGACAGAAGTGCCCGGTGTAAACGTTTCACTTACGCTTCCTCCGCCGGGGGCGGTCCAGGTACCGTTGGCATCAGGTGCACCACCGAGCTGAGCGAACAAACTGAAAGGAGCACCACTGCTGCACACTGTGCGTGATCCATTCGATCCCGCGCGGGGAGCGGGCACAATGGTCACGTTCACCACCGAACTAACATCGGCACAAGGCGCAGTGCCCAGCACTGTATAGGTATAGGGTCCCGATACATCAGTGTTTGGAGCGACCACATTGGCATGTGCAAGGCCATTGGGGCCTGTCCAAGTGCCGCCTGCGGTCGGGCTGCCGGTGAGCTGATTGAACAGGGAGAAGCTTGCAGCGTTGGAACAGCGCGAAACGTTGGCCCCAATACCTGCATTCGGCGCCGTGTTAACGGCCACGGTCACCGTGGCGCTCGCAGGCTCACAAGGAGAAACGCCCGCAACCGTGTACGTGTATACCCCGGGCGTACCGCTCCCCGGTGTGAAATTACCGGAGTGCACCGCGTTCGATGGGTCGCGCCAGCTACCACCAACGTTCGGCGAACCACCGAGCGCATTGAAGAGCGCGTATACACCATTGGTGCTGCACAAGGTCACCGTGCCGTTGGTGCCTGCGTTGGGCGCTGTGTTGACCGCTACGGTGAGCGTTGCTGTTGCGTTCGCGCAAGGCGCCGTACCGGTAACTGTGTAGACGTACTCCCCTGCTGCATCCGTAGCCGGATCGAAGGTGATGCCATGGACGCCCACGGGGCCTACCCATGTGCCACCGGCGTCCGGTGTGCCCAACAATTGCGAGAGCATGGAGAACGAAGCATCATCGCTGCACACAGTGATGCTGCGCGAACCGCCAGCATCGGGTGCTGTGACCTCTGAAACGGTCACGGTGGATTGATCGGCTGCACAGGGCGGTGTGCCTGCCACGGTATAGGTGTAAACGCCCGATACGCTTGTGCCCGGCGTGTAGGTCGCGCTCACAGGCGTTGCCGCAGGGCCCGTCCATGCACCGGTGGCATCCGGTGATCCACCGAGCTGTGCAAACAACGAGAAAGGCGCACCCGTTTCGCACACGGTAATGGTACCATCGGCGCCTGCGTTCGGCGGATCGTTGACCGTAACGGTCACCGTAGCCGATGCGGTGAGGCAAGGCGTTGCGCCCGTAACGGTGTAGGTGTATATGCCCGCGGCATCGACCGATGGGTCGAAGATGCCGGAGAACGCACTGCTGCTCGGATCGGTCCAAACACCACCGGGATCAGGTGTGCCGCCAAGAGCCGTGAACAGATCCACGGGAGCATTAGTGGCACACAGGCTCAGGTTGGAGTTGGTGCCTGCATCCGGAGCGTTGATCTTGGTTACAGTGATCGTCGCACTCGATGGCGGACAGGTGGCAGGCACGCTGTGCGAATAGATCCAACTGCCTTGTAGGTCCGTGGCCGGATCGAAGAGGCCGCTGTGCGGTGAGCCCATTGGGTCCTTCCAAGTGCCACCGGGATCAGGGTTGCCATCGAGCAGCGTGAAGAGCGGCAGAGGAGGAGCGTCGGAGCAGATCTGCGCAGCCGTATTGTTGCCTGCGTACAACGCTGTGGTGATCCGTGCCACCCAGCCCGATGCAGTTCCGAGCAGATCGCTCTGCCAGTCGAAGGTGAGACATCCCGATGGATCGGCGCTGGTGTAGGACTGTCCCGCGAGGGAGACGAGATTGGATCCGCTTGCTATGAGCGACCCGGAAGTGTTCACACCATCATAAATGTCAAGCCGGTCGGTGAGCACGACCAAGCCTGCGATGTCCCACTGCTGGAACAACACCGAAGTACTTGGACCCGAACCCGCACCAGCTGAGGGGCAGATGGTGGTGGTTACATTCTCGTTGTTGTCGTAATTGCTGCCTAGGCCACCGGGGTCGTAAAAATAACCGGTGCAGGCATCGACCTGGCCACCCTGCGCCATGGCGAGGGCAGCGCCCAAGAGGGCAATGGCCAAAAGCGACCTGCGTAGGGTCGCCAAAATGAGGGTCTTGAAGGTCTTCGCGCGCACGTGCTCCCCTTCGGTGAAAGGGGGTGCAAAATACGGCCATGTGCGCGGGCGGGGTCAACTCAAAAGCCTACGGCCGTAAGTAATATCGACCATTTCATGGAAAGGATCGACGGAGATCACCTACTTCCTTCGGCTACAACCTGCCCTATGGTGAGACCGCGCCTTCAGAGGGAGCGGTAACCGGTTGCTTGCCTATGGTGATCGCGAGCATCACCTCATGGGTGCCGGTGCTGTAGTTCTTCAAGTTGCTGGTGATCACATCGTAGCTGTACCCGAACTGGAACTGTTGCTTGTGCCAGTAGCCCACCATGGCACAGAACGCATCGTTGGTCCGGTACGATCCACCCACCCAAAAGGCGTCTTTGTAGCGGATGATGGCGGTCACATCCAACTTTACCGGTACTGGTGCCACGTACTTCACCAATACCGATGGCTCCAGTTTGAAGTCAGTACCGAGCGGAAGTCGGTACCCGCCCATGAGGTAGTAGTGGCGTTCCATGCGGCTCAAGGAGCCGCTGGCGTCGTTAAGGAACACCACTTTGTTCCTCAACAATTGAGGCACGGTAACACCCACCCAATATTTCGGGTGGTAGAGCATTCCACCGAAAGTGGCATCGGCCTCCACACCACCACGTAACTGGTTGTCCATAGTGGGATCGCCGCTGTCGTGCAACTGGATCTTCGACCCATCTATCAAGAATTGAAGGATCCCACCAGAGAGCGCAAGTGAGAGTTTGAGATCCTCGGTGAGCTTGAGATGGTAGGCGTAGGAGAATTGCAGGCCCGTGCGGCGTGTCGGCCCAACGATGTCGGTAAAGAGCAAGCCGCCCACGCCCATCTTACTACCGAGCGGTGTGGTGCCGCTGAGGGTGAAGGTGCGCGGCGCATCTTGTATGCCCACCCATTGATAGCGGTGTCCGCTGCGCAGTTCGAAGAACTGCCGCGTACCTGCGACCGCCGGGTTGAACACATAATCGTTGAACTGGTATTGCGTGAGCTGCGGAAGTTGCTGCGCGTGTGCCGTGAGCACCGTGCAGGTCACCGCAACGAGTAAAGGAAGTGTGCGTTTGTTCTGCATGGCGTTAACGGATCACAGTTAGCGGACCGGTGTATGCATCGGGGAAGCGTGGATCGTTGAGCTTGATCACGTAGTAGTAGGTGCCCACGGGAACGTAGCCCCCGTTGTACTTGCCTTCCCATGGTTCCTTGTAGCCCACACTACGAAAGAGCATGTCGCCCCATCGGTTGTAGATCTCCACTTCGCATTCGGGGAAGAGATCGATATGGTCGATCACCCACGTGTCGTTCCATCCATCGCCGTTGGGCGTTACACCCGTGGGGATCACGATCTCGGGGATCACCGTCACCAGCACGCTGTCCAAGCTTTGGCAACCATTGGGCGATGTGACGCGCACGGTGAACCAAGTGGTCACCGCCGGTTCGGTGATCGGGTTGCCTATGGTGGCGTTGCTCACCAACGAATCGGGCGCCCACAGAAAGGCAGATCCAGGCGGACCAGTTGGTGCACCGCCAAGCGTTGCTTGATCGCCGAGGAAGATATCCTGATCAGTACCAGCATTCGCGATCGGCAGATCGAGGATCGTGATGGTGATCTGATCGCTATCGTTGCACGGCCCATCGCTCACGGTGAGCGTAAAGGTGTACGTCCCCGACGGCAGCGCACCTGGATCAGCGACGACGCTGTTGGCGATCACGTTGTTCTGGGGGTCGCGCCACTCATAGCTCACTGCTCCCAAGCTCGCGGAGCCATCGAGCAAGATGGACTCGCCCGCACATGCTATTTGATCCATGCCTGCATCGGCGAGCACAGTGGCCTGCGCGTTCACCGTGGTGCCGAGCGTGTACGTGCAACCGTTCGCATCGGTCACGGTGAGCGTGTACGACCCCGGCACCAGGCCGCTGATATCCTCCACGGCGGCCGAGAAGTTGTTCGGCCCGATCCAGTTCGACGTGTAGTTGAGCGTGCCACCACTTATCGTGATGTAGATCTCGCCATCGGCCGCATTGGCACAGGTCGCATCCACCACTTGATCCACGTTCACGTTCAGCGTGTCCGGTTCGGTGATGATGTAGCTGAAGGTGCTGTCGCAACCCACGCCATCGGTAATTGTGAGCGAGTAGGTGCCTGGGCACAGACCTGTGGCTTGTGCGAAGCCCTGACCGTTCGGCGGCACTGGTGACCACACGTAAGTGTAGCTGCCTATACCACCTGTTGTGGCAGTGACGATACTGCCATCACACGCACCATTGCATTGCACATTGCTCACCGTTGCGTTGTCATTGATCGGCGCATAGGGGTCGATGGTGAAAGTGATCAGCGTATCGCACAAGAGCACATCGGTGATCAACACCGTGTTCACACCCGCGCACAGACCGGTGACCTGCGCTGTTCCTTGGCCAGTGCCCGGCGCCGGTTGCCAGAAGTAGGTGTACGGTCCGCTTCCGCCTGTGGGCGAAACAGCAGCCGTTCCATCACAAGGGCCGAAGCAGGTCTCGGTGGTTAAAGTGAGGCCCGCAATGATCGCTGTACCCTCGGTGATGCTGAAGGGTATGATGATCGTGCAACCGTTCGCATCGGTGACCACCATGTTGTAGTTGCCAGCACAAAGTGGGGCGATGTTGTCCACATCGATCGCGATGGTGGCTCCTGTTGCATCGAGCCAAGCGATGCTGTATGGCGCAATTCCACCGGTGATGGTCACCTGCGCAGTTCCATTGCAGTCGCCGAAACATAGGTTGTCCACAGTGCTCACTTGCGCATCCAGCACAGGTGGGTCAGTGAGCGTGAAGGTGTAGCTGGTATCACAGCCGTTGAAGTCTGTGATGAGCACCGTATGATCACCCGGGCACAGACTTGTTGCATTCGGGGAACCATCACCGTTGGACGGCACAGGTGTCCAGGCATAGGTGTACGGCGCGGTACCACCAGAAGTCACGACTGTGATCGTTCCATCACAAGCGCCGTTGCACGTGATCGGAGTTACTGTAGATGTCGCCGTGACAGGTGTTGGTTCCAGGATCAGTATATCCACGGTGATGGAGCAGCCAGCCAGATCGCTGATCACCACGGTCCATGTTCCAGCGCACAAGCTGTCGGCCTGCGCGGTTCCTTGTCCAATAGGCGGTGTCGGACTCCACACGTAGGTGTAAGGCGGTTGGCCACCGGTGGGTCCAACCGTCGCTGTTCCGTCGCACACGCCGAAACAGCTCGCAGGCGAAGTGCTCAAGTTGGGCGCGATGGGATCAGGCTCGGCAACGAAGGCCGTGTCGATGGTAATGCACCCTGTGCCGTTGGTGACCTGGATGAAGTACAGGCCTGCGCACAAATTGCTCAGGGTATTACCAGATTCGTTCAGGTCGTTGCCCAATGCATCGAACCACGCGCTGGTGCATGGCGGATCGCTGCACGTGTAGGCCACGCTCACCACGCCGTCGCAATCACCGGGGCAGGTCACCAGATCGTTGGTGATGGTGAGCACTTCGCCATCGATATCGCTCACCACAGCGATCGCTTGCAGCGTGCAGAGGTTGGCATCGGTGATGAGCAGGTTGTAGATACCCGCGCACAAACCGGTGATCGACGACCCTGTGCTGATGATGCCGCCGTTGAGCGTCCATGCAATGAAGTAAGGTTGTGTGCCACCGCTCACGACCACATCGCCCGTGCCGATGCACAGGCCGCATTCGCTCTGGGTGGTGCTCACGCTGGCCTGCAGCTGATCCGGCTCGATCACCGTCCACGTCTGCGATGCCGTGCATCCGTTCGCGTCGGTCACTGTAAGCGTATGGTCACCCGCGCAGAGTTCGCTCGCGGTATTCGTTCCCTGTCCTGTTGTGGGAACAGGTGACCACACGTAGGTGTATGGTGCGGTTCCCCCGTTCACGATCGCTGTTATACTTCCATCGCAAAGCTGATCGCACGAGATGTCATCCACGATCGCATCGATCACGATATCCTGCGGACCGAGGATGAGCACTTGCACCACGGTATCGCACAGGTTGGCATCAGCGATCGTCACCGTGTATACACCGGCACATAGCCCCGTGGCCTGTGGCGTGTTCTGCCCGCCGCCAGGTGGCGGATCCCACACGTAGGTGTATGGTTGCACACCGCCCGTCGGCCCCACCGTCGCGGTGCCATCACACACACCGGAGCACGTGACCGGCGTGGTACCCAGGTTGGGCACGATGACCTGCGAAGGCAGCACTGAAGCATCGGCGAAGCTCACGCAGCCATCGGCGTTCACCACTTGCGCGGTGTAGGTGCCAATGCACAGACTGTCGACGCTCAGCACATTCACGGCAATGGTGTCGCCCACGGCGTTCGTCCATGCCACGTTGCAGGGCGGTGCGTTGCAGATGAAGCTCACGCTCACCACGCCATCGCAATTGTTCGCGCAGGTGCTCAGTCCATCCATGGGCGCGAGCACTTCGGCATTGCTGTCGGCCACTTGCACCACCTGTGTGGAATAACATCCGTTCACATCGGTGACGGTGAGCTGGTAAAGCCCGCCGCAGAGATCGATCGCAGAGGGATCAGTGCTCACCGTGCTTCCGTTGAGCGACCACTCGTAGTTGTATGGAGCAGTACCGCCGTTCACCGTGGCCGTAGCGGTGCCATCGCAATTCGGACAAGTGCTAGCCGTGGTGCTCACACTCACATCAAGCGGTTGCGGTTCGTTGATCGTGTAGGTCTCGGTGATCATGCAGCCGTTGGCGTCGGTGATCACCGCCGTATAATCGCCAGCACACAAGGCGAAAGCCGCTGTTACGCCCTGTCCGTTCGGCGGCACGGGCGACCACACCACCGTGTACGGCGCGGTACCACCACCGATGCCCAGCGTGATATTGCCATCGCATTGTCCGTTGCACGAGATGTCGATGAGGATGGCACCACTGAACAAACTGTCCGGCGCAGTGATGAGCACTTGCGCCGTGGTATCGCACCCGGCATTGTCACCGATGAACACCGTGTACACTCCCTCGCAAAGTCCGGTGGCCAATGGGGTGCCTTGTCCACCTCCCGGATCCGGCACCCAGATGAAGGTGTATGGTGGCACGCCGCCACTCACCCCCACTGCTGCTGTTCCGTCGCATGCGCCCGCGCAGGTTTCCGGCGAACTGCCGATGAGCAGCGTTGTCGGTTGCGGCGATATCACCGTTGCCGTATCGATCGTGATGCAGCCCGAGAAGTTGATCACCTGAACGAGATAGTCCCCGGGGCAAAGGCCCGTGAGGTCGTTCGCGCTCACACCGAGGTCGTTGCCCGCCATATCGAACCACGCGATCGTGCACAGCGGATCGTTGCAGGTAAAGCTCACGCTCACTGCGCCATCGCAAGTGTTCGGGCAACTCGTGGTGCCATTTGTCATGGTGAGCACTTCGCCATTGCTGTCGGTGATGGGCACAGCATGTTGTGCGGTACAGCCATTGGCATCGGTGACGCGCACGGTGTAGATGCCACCGCAGAGGTTCGCCACGCTGAGCACATCCTGTGCGATGATCGTTGCGGTGGGGTCCGTCCATGTGATGGAGTACGGTCCAACACCTCCGTTGATGACCAACGTCGCGGTGCCGATGCACACCGCGCACTGGCTCATGGTGGTGGTGATGGAGAGCATGATCGGCTGAGGTTGGAGGAGGTCGTAGGTGAAGTCCACGCTGCAACCGGTCGCGTCAGTGATGTTCACGGCGTACGTGCCAGCGCAAAGTCCCGTAGCACTCGTTCCTCCTTGTCCGTTCGGTGGCGCAGGTGTCCATGTAATGATGTACGGCCCAACCCCACCGCTGGGCGCGAGATCTATTGATCCATTGCAATCACCGGCGCAGGTCACCGCGCTCACCGTGGCATTGTCCACGATAGGTTGCGGACCGGTGATGAGGATGTCCGCAACGATGCTGCAGCCCGTCGCATCGGTGATCGTCACGCTGATGGTGCCCTCGCACAAGCCGGTCGCTTGCGGCGTGCCTTGTCCACCGAAAGGTGGTGGTTGCCAATCGTAGGTGTACGGCGCGATCCCACCTGTGGGACCAACCGTGGCTGTTCCATCGCAATCACCAGAACAACTCACCGGTGTGCTGCTGCTGTTCGCTTGGATCGCGGTGAATGGATCAATGGTGAAGGCGAAGGTGCTATCGCAGCCATTGTCATCGGTGAGGGTGACCGTGTAGTTCGTTCCTGCGCACAGGCCGGTTGCCGTGGTAGTGCCTTGTCCGGTTACCGGCGGCTGCCAATCGATG
>JBKJPT010000182.1:0-2560 GCA_046595075.1 Flavobacteriales bacterium | reverse complement strand
CTTGGTTCCACCCAGGATCAAATGGTCCTTGGTCGATTCGATGTAGACAAAGTCCGATCCGTCCTTGGCGGTAGCGGCCACAACGTACACGCGCTGATAGGCGGCGCTGTTCGTTTTCTGGTCGTAGCTGAGGTAAATGAGTTCCACATCCTCTAGGTAGCGTGCAGCCTGCGTATACCGCACCACATCCTTTTTGGCGTAGGTGAGCGGCAGGTCCACCACACAACTATCCAGGAGTTCTGCGCCGGTGAACAAGGGCGCTGCTGGCTTTTGCGCATGGCTCTCAGTGGCCCATACGCACGGCATCAGGTGCAAGGGGATCAGGAGGGAGGTCTTCATGCGTCACAAGAGTAAGCCTTGCTCTGTGCATTACCCCACAATGCCAGGCAAGCCATTGGCCATTCCCACCGAAGCCGCTGGCCCCAAGCCCGAGTACCTCGAATACCACAGACAGCAGGTCTTCAAGGCCGAATGAACGCTTCGCGGCCTACGCCGCCCGTCGGGTGATCCGTGCGAGGATGTCGCGGAATGCTGGACCCGGAGCTTAGTGAGGGGGCACGCCCCATAACCGAGCCCGCTCTGGGCCGGATGATCAGGGGAACATCTCGGCCTGACTGCCGCCCTATGCGCCACCGCCGACGGAGACCCATGGCCAAAACAATGATGCGGAAGGCACCAGACATTGATGCGAACGTGCCCTGCCTTCCATGCGAACGTGACCTCACGTTGATGCGAACGTGCCCTGCCTTTGATGCGAACGTGACCACACGTTGATGCGAACGTCACCTCACATTGATGCGAATGTTCGCCTGATCCGGTGCGAACGGGCTGCTGTTTCCGCACTATAAATGCTGATCCTGCAACAAAGTTGCGAATACCGCAACTTTCAAGAACTACGCCGGGCGGTGTTGGTAGAAGGCCCGCATCGCTAACGCCCGACGGTCCAGGGGCCGGCCGACCAAGGCCAGTTGGTGGCGCATTGGAGCAGGACCGTGGGTGCGATGTTCCGCTTGGAGCAGGCCAGCGGCGACCCCGCGCTGGGAACAATTACCTGGACCTTGGTGGTCTTCACAGGCCATTAGTGTGCGCGTGCTGGCCGTGGGCACCATGGGCCTTGGCCCTTGGAGCGATGTGGCCAACACCAAGCCGCTGTGATGAGCAACCTCGATCGCACTCATGGCCGCCCCGCTCCTATCTTCTTCTGCGGACGACGGGCCGCGTGTGGACCGGCTCACCGATGTGGAGCGGTGGTTCATCAAGCTTTGCTGTCACCCTGATGGCCTGTCCTACAAGCTCCAGTACTTGGCGCTTCGATCCGTCATAGATCAGCATCTTGGTGCGTTCGGTCTCGGCATGGAGATACGGATTGCGCAAGCTGCTCTCGGTCAGCAGATCGACCGGTCGCTGGAAGAGGTCCTCCAAGCCATTCCAGATATTGATGAGCATGCGGCCTGCAATATCATCGGCGGCATCCACTTCCACCAGCACATCCACATCGCTGTCTGGCCAGAACGGACCATGTATGCTGCTGCCGAAGGCATTCAATTGGCTCACATGGTTGGCCGCCAACAATGCGCTGAACCCCGCACTAACTTCCGTCTATCCTCTGCGGCACGTTGCCCCCGCCCAGTTGTTGCTTGCGGTTCTCCTCGTAGTCCTGGAAGTTACCTTCGGTCCAGTGTACACTGCTATCCATAAGCAACCCAATAAATGACCGACAGGATGAAACAACTTGCTCGAGCTGTTCTTGTGATCGCGATCGCATCAACGCCGTTCGCACCCGCCAGTGCACAGCTGATCGCAGCAGGCTACTATCATTCCCTAGCGGTGTGCAGCACTGGCGTGGTGGAGGATTGGGGAGACAATACCTATGGCCAGCTTGGCAATGCGAGCAACGCCAACAGCGCTGTTCCCGTGCAGGTGGGCTCCCTCGCCAATGTGGCTGCCATCGCTGCGGCGGGAGGCCATTCACTGGCCTTGCTCAATAACGGCTCCGTGTGGGCGTGGGGGTGGAACAACCACGGCCAACTCGGCGATGGAAGCACTAGCAACAGCAATGTTCCCGTGCCGGTGAGCACACTCACGGACATTACCGCCATTGCGGGTGGCGGAGCGCACTCCCTTGCACTGAAGAATGATGGAACGGTGTGGGCCTGGGGCTACAACAACTTTGGCCAGCTTGGCGACGGGACCAATGCCGAGACTGCCTCTCCTCTTCAGGTGAATTTGCTCACGAACATCGTGGCCATCGCAGCGGGCGAGGTCAATTCTCTTGCCCTAAAGGACAATGGCACAGTGTGGTCTTGGGGCGCCAACGAGCAAGGCCAGCTCGGCGATGGCACCCTCGTTAGCAGCAATGTGCCCGTGCAGGTGAGTGCGCTTACAGGCATCACCGCCATCAGCGTCGGGGTCGGGCATTCCCTGGCCCTGAAGGATGATGGTACCGTTTGGGCCTGGGGCTACAACGTGCATGGCGCACTGGGAAATGGCACCAACACCGACAGCACTGTTCCCGTGCAAGTGAATTCCCTCACGATCCCTGAAATGTCCGTGAGGGAAT
>JBKJPT010000129.1:0-20172 GCA_046595075.1 Flavobacteriales bacterium | reverse complement strand
CTTCGGTAAGGAAGGGATGAAGGCAACGGCGATCAGCGAACAACTCTTCGCGAAGTGGAAGATCCACACCGTGGCCATTGAACGCGAAGCCAAGCCCGGCATCGAAGCGCCCTTCAACCACGTACGCGTAACGCCGAACGTGTACACAACTACGCAGGAGTTGGATCGGCTGGTGGAGGCGATACACACCATCACCTAGCACTGCGCCCCGGCTGGCGGTGCCACCACCGCGAGCCGGAGCACAGCTGCGTGGATCTAGGCCTTCGGTGCGGCCTTCTTCTTAGCTGCTTTCGCGGCACGCGGCGTGCCCGCCTTCGCAGCGTTGTTGCTCGCAGCCGTCTTCTCCTTGGCTTGCAGCGCTGTCTTCTTTGCCGCGTTGCTGGTGGTGGTCTCCAATGCAATGCGCTTGGCGGTTGCCGCCTTGCGGCCCGCGCGCGTTGCGCCCGCTTTGCCCGGCGGCGTGTTGCTGCTGCCACCCATGCGCTTATTGGCCCTCTTCGTTGACATCGTTCTTATGATTTCGCACAATCTAAGGGCCGTTCCGTGGTGCGCCGACATGTGGGTGTTGGCACTTGTTGGTTGCCCGTTCTTAGTTGCCAGGCTGGCTCATGCCGCTGCCGTGTCAGAAGACTGACAGCGAACAACTGACAAGTCAGAAGATTATCCTAGGATCAACTTCCCCCCAATCAATACTTAGCACTAGGTATGTTGCCCATTGGCGCTGCCGGGTGCGGTGCAGGGCGCACCGCAACGTGCGCCATGTTGCATCGTGCTATAACGTGAACGGCATCCTGTGTACACCCGCACGATCGGTGCTGTGCGCCTGTATTGAATAGCTGCCCGGTGGCCAGTCGTTCACATCCAGATCAAAGGTGAGCGTGTGCGTGCCCGGCTCCAGTTGTGTGTGATCGTTGAGCACGCGCACCACGTGGCCGTTGCGGTCCAGCACCACTGCGGTGAACGCGGTGCCCATGGTGGTGTAACGCAGGCGGCGGCGTATGGATGATGGCCGCTGCGAGCACACGCGCCCTTCTTCTTCGGCGTAGCGCATGCTATAGAGTGGTGCAGGCTGTCCGCTTATGCGGCTCACCGCCAAGCGCAGCGTATCGTACACGGTGCTGTCCATGGCACCCAGGCTCGCGATGTCGTTGTTGTCGCTCAGCACCCACACGGCGTTCTGCGCCATGTCATCGGTGTACGCGCCGCGCGCGATGGCTTGTGCCACGGCCTGCAATTTGGCGTTGGCCGGTCGTCCGGCGCGGTAGATCTCCCCCTCGCTGGGTCCGGTGCCAGTGGCTTCGCAGCAATAGGCGCGGCAGGTAACGGTGCGCGTGGCGCCGCCTGCAATTGCCAGCACTTCCTCGCGCGTTACCAGGAGGTCCTGCACCACGGGCACCTGGCTGGTGAACACCCAGCCCACGGGTATCCTGGTGTTCAACGGCCCGGCGGACAGGTTGCGCACGGTAACGCGCACGCTTTCGCCGCTATGGCCGCCAAGGCCCACGGCTTTAACGTCGATGAGCCGGTGCTCCAGCAGTTCGATCAGCGAGCGTTGTTCGATGGCTGCGGAGGCGATCTGGAAAAGGGCCGCGCACAGCACGGCGAAAAGATTCCGTTGCATGGCAGGTGGGTTTGCCATGCAACGGGCGCAACGCACCGCGCATTGCGATCATCGACGGAAGTTGTAGCGCGCAGTGCGGTCCTACCGGAAAAGCGTAACGTGGCCGGTGCGCTGGATCTGGTTGGTGTCCTCGCACGGGTCGCGCATGCGCATGGTGTACACGTACACGCCTTCGGGCGCCGCGGTACCATCCACGGTGCCGTCCCACTGTTCGGTGGGTTTCTTCGTTTCCCAGATCAGTTCGCCCCAACGATCGAAGAGCCGTAGTTCGAAACCGTAGTCGCTTATCTCCACGCGATCGGGCCAGCCATCATTGATGTTGTCGTCGTTGGGTGTAAAGGCGTTGGCCAGGAAGAGCACTGGTTCGGTACGCACATCAACGGCCACGGTGAGCGTATCGTTGCAGCCGTTGGGTTGTGTGGCGTAGAGTGTAAAGGTGAGCGGCTCGTAGCGCCTATTGTCGTAGTTGTAGAAGCCGCCGCAATCGTTGGTCCAGAGCACATCGTTGATGAAGAAGGCGCACGAATCCGTGGAGCTGCCGAGCATGATGTCCACCGTGGGTGTGCATGGCACTTGTATGGCACTAAAGATCGCGGGCACCTGGTAGTCTGCGTAGATGCTGTCCAGCAGGGGCTCGCTGCCACACCCCAACGTATCGAAGCCTTGTAGCGAGATGGGCTGCCACCCGTAGCCGGTGAAGAGGATCGTGGGATCGGGCTGGTTGCTGAAGCCGTAGTTGCCTATGCCCCAGCGCCACACGAGCGAGTCGGCCGTGGTGGCGGTGGTCTGCACCAAGGTGCTCACGCCCTGGCAGGTGGTATCGGGCGTGGCAAAGGCCACCGTAGGGCTTGGCAATTCGGTTACGTTGAACTGTGCGGTTACCACGCAGCCGCTGGTGGTATCGGTGGCCGTGAGGTCGATCTGGCCGCTGAAGGGGGGCACCACCGTGATCACCTGCGTGCTGTCGCCGGTACTCCATACGTACACATCGGGACTAAAGCTGAATTCGAGTTCGGCGGTGAGCACGGCCGGATCGCTGGCGCAGTATTCCGTTTCGCCGGTGATGGTGATGGCCGGATCGCCCACCGTGGCACCTACCTGGCTGGGGCAGCCGGTGCCCGAATTGATCGTGGCCACGTACCAACCCGGCGCCATGCCCGTGAGCGTGAGGCTCGGGTTGTTGGGGGCGTGGTTCCAGAACCAGGAGTAGTTGGCCGAGTTCAGCGAAAGGGTCACGCTACCATCGCTGATGCCTGCGCAAGAAGTGTTTACGGCGGTCACGTTGCCCAAAGGGGCCACGTACGGGTTGGTCATCAAAGTATCCAGGATCACTTCGCAGGAATCGCCCGTTACGAAAACCTGATAGGGGCCGGGAGCAAGGCCTGCGGCCACCGCGTCCAGTTCGCTTGCATCATGCGCCCAGCTGTACACGTAAGGACCGCCGCTGCCGGTGACCACGGTGATCACCCCGTTGTTGTCGCCGGGGCAGCTGGGTAGTGCCAAGCTTAACGTCACATCGCAGGGTGTCACCTGGGCGTGGGCAAAGGCGCACAAGGCCAAGGTTGAACACAGAGCGAGAAGGCGCATGGGGCGAAGATCGGGAGTGCGGGGCCACCGAAGGCCAAGTGGGCACTGCAGAACGAGTAACGGACGATCGTGGGGAATGGTACGGCGCCTGCGTGTTACAGATCGAACCGCTGCCCACGCTTAGGCACCTCGATATGCCCAAAACCTTGGGCAGCTAGCAACTGACCGAGTGCTTCGAACGAATGCTTTACCCCATGCACCAAGAACATCCGTTGCACTTTCTCGGGGTCCTGGCATTTCAGGTAGCGCACCAGTTCGCCCCGGTCCGCGTGTGCGCTGTAGAACTCCATCTTGCGCACGCTGGCGCGCACGGGGATCTGCTCACCGAAAATGCGCACATGGCTCGCACCGGAAAGAAGGTCGTCGCCCAAGGTGCCCGGCGCGCAAAAGCCCACGGCCAGCACACCATTGGCGGCATCGGGAAGTGTGTTGCGCAAGTGGTGCCGCACGCGACCGGCCTCCATCATGCCGCTGGCCGCGATCACTATGCACGGCTTCTTCATGCTGTTGATCTGCTTGCTGCGTTCAGGGCTGCGCACGAATTCCACACCGGGGAACGAGAAGAGGTCGGGGTCCTTCCGTAGTTCGGCGCGCACCTCGGCCCGGAACAATGCAGTGTGGCGCCGCACCACATCAGTGGCGCTTATCGCCAGCGGACTGTCAACGAACACAGGGATCCGCGGCAGGCGACCGGTGTTGCTCAGTGTATTGAGCGTGTACAGGATCTCCTGCGTTTTGCCAATGCTGAACGCGGGGATGATCAGCTTGCCACTGCGCCGTATGCACACCTCTTCCACGTGGCGCAGCAGTTCCTCTTCGGCTTCAGCCACCGCCTTGTGATCGCGATCGCCGTACGTGCTTTCGCAAATGATCACATCCGCCTGGCGAAAAGGAACGGGTTCTGGTAACAGGCGATCCACGTAGCGGCCCACATCGCCAGTGAACGTGAGCTTCAACACGCGCTCGCCATCGTCGATGTCCAGATGCGCGGCGGCACTGCCTAGGATGTGCCCCGCATCGGTGTAGTGCAGCACGATGCCCGGCGCTATTGTCACCTGCTTTCCGTAGTCCACGGTACTGAAGAGCTCCAAAGTGGGCCGCACATCATCGGGGGTATAGAGCGGCTCTTGTTCTTCCGGTTCGCGCCCCTGCTTCTTCGCGCGCTTCTGGTCGTACGCGAAATCGTACTCCTGAATACGGGCGCTGTCTTCCAACATGATCGCGCACAGGTCGCGTGTGGCGGGCGTGCTCCAGATCGTTCCGTTGAACCCTTCGGCCACCAACCGGGGCAATAGCCCGCTGTGATCAATGTGCGCATGGCTCAGCACCAGCACATCCACTTGGGCTGGGTCGAAACCGAAGTTGCGGTTGGGGTCCTCCCGTTGGCCGCGCACGCCTTCGCCCTGGAACATGCCGCAATCCAGCAATACGCGCGTGGTGCTACCATCACGATGTTGAACATGCAGCAGGTGTTTGCTACCGGTAACTGTACCGGCAGCGCCATGGCTCGTGAGTGTGATGGACATGGTGCGAAGATGGCGCACGTTCGGGAGCAACGATCCATGCCACACCTTTGCGCCGAACCCGCACATGCACATGCACTCCATGATCCTCATTTCCATCCTTGGCCTTCTCGGTTGCCACAAAGGCGTTCATTCCGCCGCAGCACCGGAGCCGTCGGCCACTACCTTCCACAGCCTCAGCGCAGTCGATATCCACGGCAAGCCCTTCAACATGGCCGACCTGAAGGGGAAGAAGGTAATGGTGGTGAACGTGGCCAGCGAGTGCGGCAACACCCCCCAGTACGCGCAGTTGCAGGAGATCTACGAGATGTACAAGGACAAGGGCCTGGTGATCATCGGCTTCCCGTGCAACCAGTTCGGCGGACAGGAGCCCGGCGATGCAGCACAGATCGAAGGCTTTTGCACCAAGAACTACGGCGTCACATTCCCGCTCATGGGCAAGGTGGAAGTGAAGGGCCCCGGGCAGCACCCCGTGTATGCGTGGCTCACCAGCAAGGCGCTCAACGGCTCCATGGACAGTGCCGTAAGGTGGAACTTCCAGAAGTACCTGATCGATGGCGATGGTCATTTGGTGATGATGGTGGAGGCAGGAACTTCACCGCAGGATGAGCGTGTGATGAACTGGCTCGACGGCAAATGAGCGAGGGGGTCGACATACTCTGCATCACGGCGCACCCGGACGATGTGGAGATCAGCATGGCCGGTACCGTGCTGCACCACGTAGCGCTCGGGCATAGCGTGGGTCTCGTGGACCTCACCGCAGGCGAACTCGGCACACGTGGCACACCGGAGCTGCGCAAGCAGGAGGCCGATGCTGCGCGCGTGGTGTTGGGTGCGCGCTTCCGCTATCAACTTGGTCTGGCCGATGGTTTCTTCCGCAACGACAAGGAGAGTTTGCTCGCCGTGGTCGCCAGCTTGCGCAGGCACCGCCCGCGCGTGGTGTTCACCAACGCCGTGAGCGATCGGCATCCGGATCATGGCCGCGGCGCTGCATTGGTGGCCGAGGCGTGTTTTCTCAGTGGACTACGCAAGGTGATCACCACGGACAACGGCGCCGAACAGGAAGCATGGCGGCCGGTGACGGTGCTGCACGCCATACAGGATCACCACCTTCGTCCGGATCTGGTGATCGACATCACTGCATATTGGGAGAAGAAGTTGGAGGCGTTGATGTGCTTCCGTTCACAGTTCCACGATCCGGCGAGCACCGAGCCTGTGAGCCCCATCGCCCGACCCGATTTCATGCCCTACCTCGAAGGCCGTGCGCGCGAAATGGGCCGTCACATCATGGCCTCCTTCGGCGAAGGCTTCAACACCGCACGACCAGCGGGAGTGAAGGATGTGATGCTACTGGGCTGATCGCTCAACGGCCGAGCAGTCTTGCCTTGAGCGTGGTGATGCGCTCCATGTCCCCGACGTTAGGCAGGTAGTGCCGCAACCGTGCACCGCTCACTTTGTTGAAGATGATGATCTGGTAGATCAACGACACGCAGTACGCCGCACTTGCGGTGATCGCCGCGCCAAGCAGTTCCAACGTGGGTATGAGCTGGTACCCCAGTCCGACGGTGATCACTAGGCCGAGCGCCGATCCGATCGTGTTGTGGTACACGCGACCGCTACCGCTGAGGTAATGGCTGATCGCTTGTGATGCGCTCATAGCAACAAGCCCCGGTGCCATGGCCAGAAGCAGGGGCGCAAGCCCGTGGACCTCCGGTCCGAAGAGATAGCGGTAGATGGGTTCGGGCAACATCACCAGCACGGTCAATGCCAGGAGCGCAACGGCCACGGCCACCTTCAGCACCACCAAGGTGAGCCCGCGTTGGTGTTCGGCATCGCTGAGGTTGCTCACCCGCGCGTAGAGCACGGTGCCCAGGCTCTTGGGTACAAGCCATGCGCTTTCGGCCAGTTGTGTGGTGATGGACCACAGGCCCAACGCTGCGGACCCATGCAGGCTGTTCACTAGGTAATAGGTGAACCGGTAGTTGAGCAATTGGATGCCATTGCCCAACTGCGCCATGAGGCCCTGCCTGAAGAGATCCATGGTGGCGGTCACTGTTGATGCGCGTTGCGCGTTGCGGTCGAGCAAGAAGACCGCGCTCACCAGTGCAATGGTGCCATCGGCGATGTACGCTGCATGCACGTAATCCAACGGATCTGCGCCGTCGTGTTGTAGCAGCAGTGCCATGGCCACGAGGAGCAGCACCGCTTGTACCAGCACGAGCACGTTGTGCGCACCGTAGCGCTCCCGGCCCAAGAGCAAGCCCGTGTGAATGGCGGCGATCGACCGCAGCAGTGCGATCAGTGTGGCATGCACTTCGAAGCCCGCAGGCACCACCGCCGTATTGCTCAACAACAGCCACGCCGCCGCTGCGGTGAGGATCGCCCACATGTAGCTCGGCCAACGCAAAGCTTCGATCCCATAGCGCGGCACTAGGTACACCAGGCCACCACCGCCCACCACGTTGTTCACCAATTGGATGAAGGTGATGGCAAGGATGATGAGCGCCACGATGCCCACACCTTCCAATCCGAGGTGGTGCGCCATCACGGCCACCAACAGGAGGTTCACCACGGCGATCACCGATCGCGTGGCAATGGTGCCGATCGCGGGTAGGATCATTCGTCGTCTTGTTCGCGCCTGCGTTTCTTGCGACGTTTCTTGCCACGACTTCCGTTGGCCTTGCTTCCTTCCAGCACTGGGCTGAGCAAGCCATCAACCAGTGTTACATCGCCCATGGCGCATACGGTGCGTACGCCATTGCCATAGGACGTAGCCGGAAATCCTTGAACCCGGCGGTGCACCTCTTCCGCGAAGCGCTGTGGCGAAAGTTCGATCACCTTGTTGATCAGCACGTTGCTGTGCGCAGGATCGCTCGCATCCAATGTGGGGCGCCACAACACGCCGTTGTGCGTGAAGGGTGTGCCTGCGGGTCGTGCGCTGCGCACATCGCATTTCACCGGGTTCAGCGCATGCGGGGCAAAGGGTCCGAAGGGCGAAGTGCTGAAGTAGATGTGCAACTCCGCCTCCGGCAATGGATCACAGGTGCCCATGAGCCACCAATGACCCTCATGTTGAAAGAGGGTGGGCGCGTGCAGCGCCACGGGCAACAGTTCCGTGCCTTCCTCGAGAGCGTCGTTGGTGGAATTGATCCGGTGTATCCACGTACGGCCTTGATCGGATCCCCCGCGCACCACGTACACACCGTTGTCCACGTGCACGATGTACGGGTATGTATGGTTGGTACCAATGTCGAGCATGGTGCGCGAACGCTTCAGGATGTTGTCCGGCTTGGGCCGCAGTCGCGCAATGATCCCCGTTGTGTTGGCGATGTCGGTCTTGCGGTAAAGCACGTTCAGTTCATCCTCGGTATGGTAGCCGAAGGGTTCCAAGCGGCCCTTGCCTGCGCCAGGTGCAGAGAACCAGCGCACGTTGGTGCTCGAATTCTCCTGTAGCAGCACATGCACGGGTTGATGCAGTACGCCGATGTTCCATTCATGGAAAGCACCACCGGATGGGTCATGCACGGGCGTACCCATGATCATGCGCGACAAGCGATGTGCGAACACGCTGAAGTTTCCCGGCACGGGCAGGTCCTGCGGCGTCGGTGCGGATCCTTCGATCGAAGCCGTTCCGCTGTTCATGATCATGCGCACCACCACCGATGGCCAATGCGCGGCATGGTTTAGCACGGCATCCACGGTGCCCATGGGATCGCCCTTGTGCACAGGGAAGCATCCCGTGCGGAGCAGGCGATCGCTCGCCTCGTCCACCAAATGGAATTGCACCGTGTGGCGACCGATGATCGATGCAGCGATGCCGGGCGGATCGCTGGTCACCGTTCCTCCTTCCTCCGTTATAAAACGCCAGACGCCATGTGGGGGCCTGGCTCCGGTGTGCGTGGTCCTTCCCAAGCAGAGCACTGCATCCGGCGTGTTCCCTGCATCGCCTGAACCTCTCGCATCACTGACCTCGGCCTTCAATAGTGCGCGCGAACCGCTTGCTTTTGCGATGTAAGCGTTGAACTGCTTACGTGGCCATGTTGGACCATGTGCACCCGTTTCTGGGGCATCCATTTCGGCAAGGGTCACTTCAGTTCCCGATACAGCGCGCACGCCTTCGATCGCATCCTGCTCCCATCGTCGCACCGGCGATCCATCGGTGAGCACCAGCAAGCGGAACACGTTGGAACTACTGCGCATGATGGACGATGTCTTCATAGATGGTGTGGAACCCTTCGCCCACAGCTTTGTTGCTGAACCGGCTGCCGACGGTGGCACGAATGCGATCGGGCGGAAAGTTCGCTGCCGAGGCCGTGAGTTGGAGCATGGCCATGCACAAGGCCGCATCGTCGCGTGGATCAATGAGCATGCCATTGTCGCGGGTAATGAACGCCTGCGGACCACCACAACGTGTGGCGATCACCGGTTTGCCTTGTGCCAGCGCTTCGCCAGTAACGACGCTGAAGGTCTCCACGTTGCTATTGATGATAACCGCGAAGGTGTTGGCCATGTGATCGAGCACGGCGGTATTGGGCATGCGGCCGAGGAAGCTAACGTGCTGCTGTAGACCGAGCGATCCGGCGAGTTCTTCGAGCATTGCGCGGTCCGGTCCATCGCCGATCACGGTGAGCTGGATCCGGGGATCGTTCTTTCGCGCGTTGCTCAATGCGCGTAGCACGCCGCTCACGTTCTTGGTCTTGTCCACAAGATCGGCCACCATCATGAACTGGCCGGGCTCTCCAGCTGATGGCAAGGGCCGATCGAGCCCCGGTACCACGTTTGGCACGACATCATACCGTGCGCACAAGCCGTGCTCCACCAGCCCATCACCCAACCACTTGCTCACTGCGGTAATGCGCGCAGCGCGCCTGAAGAGGAAGCGGTTCAAGGCTTTGAACAAGGAGCCCTTTGCCCGGTACGTACCATCGAGGTACTCGCTGCTTTGTTCGCTGATGAGATAGGGGAGATGATGCCGACGAGCGATCCACCAGGCGAAGAGAACAGGGCGCACGAGGATGTACGCATGCAACAACTCCGGAAGCCCGCGCTCGGCGATCACGCGCGCCCACCCACGGTTGCACGCGTTCCAATACCGCAGGAAGTTCACCACTTTGCGCCAGGGTAGCCACATGTTTTCGCTGGCACGATAGCGCACGAACAACTCCCATGCTCCATCAGTGGTAAGCAGGTGATCATCCAGCGGACCCGAAGTCGAGGCCTCCACCACCAGCACGCTCATGCGCACCGTTGCAGCTGTGGCCAACGCTTGCTTGCGTAGGAAATCGCCCAGTTGCGGATCATTCTCACCCGGATACCACTTGGGCAACAAGAGCACGTGCATGTGTTTCATTCCGCTACGCGGGGCGAGCGGCAAAGTACGTTGCCCGTGGCGTGGGCGTCGCCCACATGGACCACCGCGCTATATTTGGCGCCCGCCGGAGAAACCCGGCAACGTGGTGGTTGTAGCTCAGTTGGTTAGAGCGCCGGATTGTGATTCCGGAGGTCGCCGGTTCAAGCCCGGTCTACCACCCTCAAAGCAAAGCGGTCCTTTCCGGGGCCGCTTTGCATTTTTACCACCACAAGCCCGCACCACCCATGTACATCCTCATCGCGCTCGTGTTCGTGATCGGTTACCTCGCCATAGCGCTGGAGCACCCGTTGCGAATCAACAAGGCCGCCTCGGCGTTGCTCACGGGTGTACTTGTGTGGGTCCTGCTCGTGTTCGCGCAACAAGGAGTTGAAGTTCCGGGCGTCGAAGCGCACGGACTATCAGAGCGGCTTGCGCACCACCTGAGTGGGATCGCCGCCATCCTCTTCTTCCTCATGGGTGCTATGACAGTGGTGGAACTCGTGGATGCGCACGAGGGCTTCCGGGTGATCACCGATCGCATCACCGGCACCAACAAGGTCACGCTCATGTGGGTGCTCTGCTTCATCACCTTCTTCCTGAGCGCGGCGTTGGACAACATGACCACCGCCATCGTGATGTGCGCGCTGCTGCGCAAGCTGATCAAGGACAAGAACGACCTATGGACCTTCGCAGGCATGGTGATCATTGCCGCGAATGCAGGTGGCGCCTGGTCGCCCATTGGCGATGTCACCACTATCATGCTCTGGATAGGCGGGCAGGTCACCACGTGGAACATCATCATAAAGCTCATCTTGCCGAGCATTGTTTGCCTGCTGCTCCCGCTAGTCTGGTTCTCGTTCACGTTCCGGGGTAATATCCAGCGCCCGGTGGAAATTCCACATGCAACCGATCGCAAGCCGATCTCGCGCGGACAGCAGCAGTTGGTGCTCGCGCTCGGACTGTTAGCATTGCTCGGTGTTCCGCTCTTCAAGTCGGTCACGCACTTGCCGCCCTACATGGGTATTCTTCTTGGCCTCGGTATCCTATGGGTGGTGACCGAACTCATGCACATGCGCACACGCGAGGAGGAAACGGGTCACTTGCGCGTTACCGCCGTGCTGCGCAGGATCGATGTTCCCAGTGTGCTCTTCTTCCTCGGCATCCTTACCGCTGTCGCAGGCTTGCAGGAGGCCGGACACCTCACTGCTGCCGCGCACTTCCTCGATAACACCTTGGGTAATATGTACGCAGTGAACACTGTGATCGGTTTGTTGAGCGCCGTGGTGGACAACGTACCGCTCGTTGCTGCGGCCATGGGCATGTACCCCATGGAACAATTCCATGTGGACCATCCCTTCTGGGAACTGCTGGCCTATTGCGCAGGCACTGGTGGCAGCATCCTCATCATCGGTTCAGCAGCTGGAGTGGCCGCCATGGGTATCCTCGGCATCGATTTCCTCTGGTACGTGAGGCGCATGGCCTTTCCAGCAGCATTGGGGTACTTCGGTGGGATCATGGTGTTCTGGCTCCTGTGGCACAATGTTCATTAGGAGTGGCAAATGGCATGTTTGAAATTTGGCGACCTGAGTTGCATGCGTCCACTGGTAAACACGCCACTTGCCACTTTTCACTACATCGTCTTCAATCCGTAGAGCTTGCACAGCCAGCCCAAGTGGCCGATATGCGATCCCTCGTGACGGATCGCGTGCGTGATCACGTCACGTGTGGTGGTCCCGATCGCTGCGAGCCCGCTGATGTTCGGTCCATCCAATGCTTCCACCGATAACGTGGGAAGATGCGCGATCACCTTGCCGTGCACGGCATGGAACATCGCCAGCACTTCATCGAACGGAGGACGTTCTTCGGCTGGTAATCCCGCTGCGCCCAGGGTGTAATGCTTCGCCCAGGAGAACCGCTCGCTAGGACCACCCGTGCAGCGCAGGAGCAATCCGTTCTCGCTGGTTGCCAAGTGCGCTATGAGCCAATAGGCCGTGTTGAGTGCCTTGTCATCGCAAGTAAAGACCCGATCGAGGTCCTGGTCCTTCAGCACATTGAAGTACTGCATGGTGTATTGCCGCGTGCGGTCCATCATGTGCGCGAGGACTTGTGCTTCGGTGGAGTTGCTCATGGGGCGAAGGTCGTGATGGATGCGGCGATGATGGTGCCCGTCTATCTTCGCCGCCCGTTCGGAGAGGTGCCAGAGTGGTCGATCGGGTCTGTCTCGAAAACAGATGTGCCTTCACGGGTACCGGGGGTTCGAATCCCTCCCTCTCCGCCAATTTCGAAGCCGCCCCAGCAGGCGGCTTCTTCATTTCTAATTTCGTGCTCCCCTCATCCCCTCCAATGCGCTGCACCCTCATCCTCTCGAGCCTCGTGTTCTTCGGCACAGCCACCATTGCACAAGAGACCACCGGTGCTCTGCCATGGAGCCAGCGCTTCGACCTGAACGTGCATGCTGTGCCCACATTGTCGGCGGCACCCTTGGATGCCACAGCTGCCACAATGGACGATGCGCTGCGCGATGCTGCTGGGAAGATGCCGCTCTACGCGCGCTTTGTTGAGGCCGATGCCACGCTCGCTTCCGCAGGAACATGGACCGAACTACCCGGTGGTGATCGCGTGTGGCGGTTGCGCGTGACCAGTGCCGGAGCGCATGCCATGGAACTCTTCTTCAGCGACACGCACATTCCTAACGGTGCGCAAGTGCATGTGTACACCGAAGCGATGGACGAGATCTTCGGTGGCTACACTGCTGTGCATGTGCAGGCCGATGGCGCCTTCACCACCGAGATGACATATGGTGACGCTTGCACGATCGAGTACTTCGAACCAGCTGCTGTGCGTGGCGAAGGCAGTTTGCACCTGGATCGCGTGGCGCACGCCTATCGCATGGTGCTGGAAGAGAAGAGCGATGCGTGCGAGGTGGACGTGAATTGTTCCGAAGGGGCGGCGTGGACCGATCAGCGCGATGCCGTGGTGCGCATCCGCGTGGTGATCCCCAGTGGTGCGGGTTTTTGCACCGGCACCATTATGAACAACACGGCGAACGACTGCAAGGGTTACATCCTTACTGCATTCCACTGCACCGAGGAATCGGTGGACGCGAACTACGGGAGTTACCAGTTCCGGTTCCGGTACCAGTATCCCGGTTGTGCATCGGGCTCGGCAACAGGCAGCAATCTCGCGGGTTGCATGCGTCGCGCGGGCAGCCAGGATGGTGGCGGAACCACCGGTTCGGATTACACGTTGCTGGAACTCACCAGTTCCATTCCCGCCAGCTACGAGCCTTACTGGGCGGGTTGGGATATCTCCGAATCTGGCGCACAGGGCGGTGTGAGCATTCATCATCCCGATAGCGATGTGAAGAAGATCAGCAGCTTCACCAATACCGCGGTGAGTACCACGTGGAGCGGCCTTACCAGTGGGTCGCATTGGCGTGTGAATTGGGTGTCCACTGCGAACGGTGCGGGTGTAACGGAGCCCGGCTCATCAGGATCACCGCTCTTCAATCCGTTGAAGCGCGTGGTGGGCACGCTCACCGGCGGTGCCAGTTGTTGCACGTTGAACGGTTGCGGCACCGGCACCGGCCCCAACGCACCTGACTACTATGGCAAGATCAGCTACCACTGGTGGGAGAACAACCCGAACCCCACCGAAGAGGAGTTGCATTGGTGGTTGTCGCCCATTGGTTTTCCCGCATTCCAAGACGGAAGCCGCAACCCGTGCGGTCCCATCGGCATGATCGAACTGGCGTCGGTGACTCCGGAGGTGTACCCGAATCCAGCGAATGATCACATCATGGTGCGCTTGCCCGATGCGCTGCGTGATGCCGATCGCATCCAGGTCACGGACCTTACTGGCCGCGTTGTCCATGACGATCGGATGAGTGGAACGGCAATGGAGATCGACACGCGCAACTGGAAGGCAGGCAGCTACTTGCTGGGCGCATTCTCCGATGATGTGCGATCGGGAAGCGTGAAGTTGATGGTCGTGCGCTGATGTGGGGATCATTGCAGATCCCTTCCACGACCGGTGGTGGTACCTTGTACCCGTGCGCACCCGCGCCATGTTCCATCATGCGTTCGTTCACATCCACACTTGTTGCATTGCTCTTATGCTCGTGGATGAACGGAGCGCAAGCGCAGAACGGCACTTTCGAGATCTTGCACGCTGATCAAGTGGTGGGCACGATCGTCGTGGAGCGTGCGATCAGGGGGAACAACACATCCTATTCGATGGTTTCCTTGTCCAGCTTCGTGCTGATCTGGAAGCGCAGCATACGCACCACCATGACCACGCAGTACATCAATGGCCAGGTCACGGACTGCCACAGTGCGGTGCGGATGAACAACACGGTGCAGGACAGCAGTCGCTTGCGAACGGTGGCAGGCAAGGGCCTATACTTCGTTCATCCCAGCGTGGTATACGGTGCTGATCTGCCCACCAATACGTGGACAACGGCACGCATGTACTACGAGGAACCCACCGGTCGTTCGAGCATCTTCGTGGAAAGTGCGCTGAAGGATTGTCCGTTGGAAGTGCTCGCAGTGGGCGAGTATCTGCTCACCCTACCGAACAAGACCCGCAACCACTATATCTACCGCAATGGCGCCTTGCAGGAGATCAGGGTGGATCGCGGGTGGGTGGACCTGGTGTTCAGAAGGATCTGAACGGTTAGCAAGGCGCTGAAGGTGCCCGAAAGGATGTCCTGCGTGCGCGCCCGGCCTCTTTTCCCCATCTTCGCGGCCGTTTTCACCGAAGCCGCACACCATGAAGGAGATCCTCGAAAGCCGCAAGCTGCTGGGCGCCACGGCCACCATCAGCCTGAAAGAGTTGAACATCCTCTACAAGGGATTGATGAAGCAGCACCACCCGGACCGTTTCCAAGTGGAGGAAGAGCGCGTGGAGGCCGAGGCCATGAGCCAGCGCATCATTGCGGCGTACAAGTTCCTGGAGGGCATGCACCCCGAGACTCTTTCGGCCCGTGCAGGGGAGTTCGAACAGACGATGACCAGCGGCATCACCAACTGGAAGTACAAAAGTCAGGTGCTCCGGATCAGTTTCGGCGATGGCAGCGAACATGCTTTCTACGGCGTGTCCACGAACACGTACAACAAGTTCGTGGGCACCGATGCCACGCCTAGGTTCGTGCGCCGCCACCTTCTGGGCAACTACGCTCAGCGCAAGATGAGCAGCGCGGTGGCGGTGGCCTGATCGCAGCAACCTACGAACGAAGAACGGCGACCATCGGTCGCCGTTCTTCGTTGAGCAGGATGCCTTCGCTCTACTTCTTCGCGGTCGCATCGCCCGCTTTCACCACTTCCACCCAACGGCCCATGCTGCGCGCATTGATGGTGTGATCGTACATGGCTTCGCAGAATGCGCCCGGCAGGTAGAAGCGACCCGTGTAGCTGGCGTTGAGCAGCACGCGGTAGGTGTTGCTTTGTCCGCGCCAGAGGTCCATATAGGTGTTCACCCGATCATCGCGGATGTCCTGGTAGGTGTATGGGCCTTGCGCCGCGCCACCGAGCGTGCCTTCCAGTCGAGTATTGCGGATCTCCCACCCGCTGGGGAAGATCTGCGTGAGCGCGAGTTGCTGATAACCGTCCGCGATCCCGGGGTGCGTGAGGGTCACCGTCGCCACGAAGTCACTGCCTTGCTCGATGCGTGCGGGATCGATCACGGTGCCGTCCATGAGCGTGTAGGACACGAGCATGGCCATCCCGTTGCTGCTCGGCCGTTCTTCACCGGCCATGGGTGTGCCACTGCGCACCAAGCGCACGTACAGCATGTTCTTGCCGGTGTTGTTCACGCTCACAACGGCGCGCCCATCGGGCACTGGGAGATCAGTGCGCGAGATCGCCTTCTCGGTGAACTTCTCGGTGCTCTTGCCAGCGGCCACGAGCGTGAAGCTCATGCCCGCGCCCAACTTGCTCTTCTCCGCGAGGCGTGCAACGGCCATCAAACCGAATGCGGTGCTCTGCGTGCTGTACCATTCCTCGCTGCTAAGGCCTTTGGCCACGCGCTGCACTACGGGAACCGCCTTCTCGGTTTCGCCCATGGCGAGCAGTGCTTCGGCGATCAACGCTTCGTCGCGTAGGTCGCTGCCGTAGGTCCAGTATTGCTCGGTGTAAACAGGCACCTTGGTCGCTATGTCCTTGATCAGTTGCTGCGCAACGTCCTTGCGACCGATGTGCGCGTAAGCTGCAGCCAACAACCAGCGTGCTTGCAGGCCCAGGTCGCGTTGCTCGCGCAAGCGGTTCATGGCGGGAAGCTCTTGGGCTTTGGCGAGGGCCAGCACATAGAGGCGGTAGGCTTGCACCAACTGCGTGTTGTAGCGGTCCCAGCCTGTGGGCATGACACCGTTCCATTCGCGTGCTTGTTTGCGTTGGAAGCTGAGCCAGTTCACCTTCACATTGCCGGGCGCGGGGAAACCATTGCGCTCCGCCTCCACGATGAAGTGGCCCGCGTAGATGCTCGTCCACGTGTCGTAGTAGTCACCACCGGGCCAGTAGTTGAAGCCGCCATCGGTGCGTTGGAACTGTGTCATCTTCCGCAGTGCCGCCTCCACGTTGCTGCGCATCACCTGTTCGGTGTGCAACGGCATGTCCATCACCTTGGCGAGGTAGAGCTGCGGGAAGGCCTTGCTGGTGGTCTGTTCCAAACAGCCGTGCGGGTAGTCGATGAGGTATTGCAGGCGACGTCCCATATCCACAGGTGGCACGGTACTGATCTCGAGATATGCGCTGTTGGTGCCGTGCACGCCCAACGGCAGGGGAGTGCCGCTCCAACTCTTGCCTGACTGGAGCACCACTTCCGTCACTTCGGTAGCGGGTAGGTTCGGTTGTCGCACTTGCAGTTCGATCTTCTCGTACGCGCTTTCGCCAGCGCCGTTCACGCTCACCTTCACCTTGGCCACGCCGATGGCCTCCTTCACCTTCACGCGGAAGGCAACGACCTGATCACCCATGCCGGTGAAATGGATGGTCTGTTGCGAAGGACCTTCGGGGATGAGGAACTCGTTCGGCTCCAGCTTCACGACAACGTCCTTCACCTTGGGGTCCATGGCGAAGACCGTTACGGGGAGATCCGCTATTTCGCCAGGTGCCAGTACGCGCGGCAATGAGGCCAGTACCATCAACGGCTTGCGCACAGGCGCGGCCTTCTCAGTGTTTCCGTAGGCGCGCTCGCCATCGGTGGCCACCACCATCACGCGCACGCTGCCCACGTAATTGCTTATGGTGAAGTCGTGCTTCGCCTTCTTGCCTCGTTCCAGTTTGAACGGTCCCACGAAGCGCACCACGGGCTTGAACCGGTTGGCGCGCGCCGCATCGCCCTTGCCTGCATCGTCGCTACCCCCAAGCGCGAGCACGCGTTGGATCTGCTGCCCGAAGGCGCCCATCACCTGATCGTACAGGTCCCATGTGCGCACGCCGAGTGCTTCACGCGCATAGAAGTGGTTCCAAGGATCGGGCGTTTTGAAACGCGTGATATCCAGCAGCCCTTCGTCCACGATCGCGAGCGTATAGGTCATGCCCGCACCGCTCTTCTCCGATACTTCCACACTGAAGGGCACGTCGGTGCGTATCTCCTTCGGAAGCGCGACCATCGGCTCCAAGTGCGTGCTGGCATCCTCTACCATGATCGGTATGGCGCCATACAGGCGGATCGGTAGATCGTTGCCTTTGCTCGTGCCACTCTCATCTTTGGGTGCGGTGAGCGCGTGCGGTTGCACAAGCGTTACATGCGCGTAAATGTTCGGCGCCATATCGGCGGTTATGGGGAAGGTGTAGCGTGTCTCCTTCGCTTTCAGATCCACCCACACGGCATCGAGCACGCGGCTGCCGGTCTCCAGGCTCACAAGCGCGCGGCCAGTGCCACCGCTTGGGATGATCAATGTCGCCTTGTCGCCCACGGCGTACTTCTCCTTATCGGTATTGAAGCTGAGCATGGCGGCCTGCTCGGGATCCTGGCGACGGCTGCGACCTTCCCAACCCGGCCAGTCCATGTAGATCTGCACGGCGCTGGCGTGGCCGCTAGCGGGATCGGTGATGCGCACGGCGAAGCGTCCCCATTCAGGACGATCGATGCGGAACTTGAAGATCGCGCGGCCCTTGGCATCGGTGACCAGCTCGGCCTCCTGTTTCAATTCCACGCTTGGCGAACTGATGTAGCTCGCGGATCCCGTGATGCTGCCGTCCCACCACCAGTTCCAGTTCATGTTGTACACCTGTGCCTTCAGTGCGTGGCCGGCGAGCGGCTTGCCTTTGGCATCCACACTTGCTATCACGAACTTGTATGTGGTGTCGGTGAGGAAGGTGCCCCATGCGGAAGTGAGATCCGGCACCTTGATGCCTGCATAGCTCGTGTACGGGTAGTAGGGTAAGCTCACGCGGTCCATGCTGGCATCGCCACCGGCTTCGAACACGCGTGTAACAATGTTGGTGTTCACCACGGCCGGTGCGCTGCGACCCATCTCCAGTTGCAGCGGGAACTCCGCTTCGCCGCTCTCGCTCAAGGTGCCATCGAAGGCGACCTGCTCTTCTTCGGGTACCCACGTGCGCAAGTCGTTGAACTGGAACCTCTCATAGCCTTTGAATTCCGCCGAGCCAGAAGCCATGGTCACTGTCACTCGGCTCTTGAGGTTGCGCGCAGGAGCGCCGTGCAACCAATGGCTGTGCAGTTTTATCGTGCTGCCACCGCCGGCGGTGAGGCGCATGCCTTCCTTGTCGGCAGGGCCATCAGGCAATTCCAACAACACCTTCAAGCGGTTGGGCTTCACCGTTTCGATCCTTATGCTCTTGTGGAAGGCGGTGCCGCCCACACGCACCATGGCATTCCAGTACCCGGTGGGGGCATCGGGTCCAGTAGCGCATCGGAAGGCGTACACACCGTTCACCGATGTGGTGCGCACGATCTTCTGGTCCAAGCGCCCGCGCGGATCGCTGAGTTCAAGCACCACCGGATGGTCCTTCGGCAATTTGTGCTGCGGATCCTGCAGCATGAAGCTCAGGTAGAGCGAATCGCCGGGGCGCCATACGCCACGCTCGCCGTAGATGAATCCCTTCAAGCCCTTGTCGATGGCTTCCCCGCTCACATCCAGATCGCTCACGCTCAACGATGACCCGTCGTCCATCTTCAGGTATCCGCGCTGTGATCCCTTGGTGGCCACCAGCAGGAAGGGCTTGTGCTTGGTGCTAGGCACCGTGGCGAGACCTTCGCCATCGGTGATGGTCTGCGTCATGCTCTTGCGTTGCATGTCCAGCACGTCCAGCTTCACACCACTCATGGGCCGTGCGGTCTTCAGGTCGCTCACGGCGATCATCATGCTGCCGTCGTTGCCCAACTTGGCAATGAGGCCGATGTCCGATGCGAGGATGTTGCGTGATACGCTCGTGTTGCTGTGGAAGTACGAAGCGGTGCACGGATCCTCACGCTCTTGGTAGTTGTACTCGTCGTCGCCGTAGTACTCGTAGTCGTCGTAGTAATAGTTGTCCTGCGACATATCGTAGTCCGCCTGCTCTTCGCCCCAGCTGCGCTCACGCGGAACTTCCACCGGCTCGCCACCCTCACAGGGGTACACGCTCTGGTGTCTACCGAAGCTGATCTCCACGCGGTAGATCGCACCGGGTTCGGCCTTGATGTGATCGGCGATGTCCAAGTAGTAGGTGTTCCAGCGGCCCAGGTCGGGTGCGTCGGCGGTTTTTAGCGGTATCGTCTTGCGCGACACCAAGCGACCCACGCGTGCCAGTTCGCGACTGCCCGCGAGGTCGTTCACCTGTAGGAACTGCGACACGTTGCTCTCGTGGATCTTGATCACGCGCACGTCCACGGAGCTCAGGTTCACCGCTTGGAATGGCATGAACAAACCATCGGTGCTGGGCAGGATGGTGCCTTTGCCGGTGAAGCGCACAGCTGGCTTCAGCTCTTCGAACTCCAGTTCCACAGTGATCTCCTTGCCCAGTTGTTTGCCGTTGACGTTCCGCAGACCCGCGCTCACCCAGCAGGCTTGCATGCCGCTGAGCCGGTTGGTGGGGTAGAGGATGACCTTGCTGCCTTCCAGAGTGATGCGGAGGTCTTCTGCATCGGCA
>JBKJPT010000117.1:0-9927 GCA_046595075.1 Flavobacteriales bacterium | reverse complement strand
CTGGGTATCGGCCTCAACAAAGTACATCTCCATCTCCCCTTGCCCTTCGCCTGCACTTTGCCACGCGGGGTGATGGTGAACGCGTCGGTCACCGCGAGGCTTTGCGAAGCGGTCACCAACACATACGTCGCCTCGCTGATGTTCAGCTGGCCCACATCGCAGCTGCTCTCCATGCGGCTCGCCGTATTCACCATAACGCCCCAGATGTCGTACTGGAATTATAACTCCGAAGGAACTGTCGCGCTATTAACGACGACCCGGCCTTCGGTAAGCATGCCTGCGGCACTAGGACGACCTGCACAGCCATACCACCATGGTCGACGAAGTCGTATTCACGCAGCAGAGGGTAAACAACTCGGCTGGCCGTCGTGCTTGTGAAGAGATCAACTGCGAATGTGTCGGGGTGGCCGCGATCGAGGTACGCATGCGATCATCAACGATGGATGCGCTGCACGGGTTCACACTCCAGTGCCGGAAAACAATTTCGATGAAAGGATGGCGGTGTTGAAGCGCGGCTAGGGACGGCATCTGTGGGGTCAACGCAGAGCGGCCCCTCCGATCACGGAAGGGCCGCTTTGCGAATGGTAACGCCCGCGATCGCGAGCGAGTGATCTACTTGTTCACAACCAAGCGGGTACTGGTATGTGTACCGTTCATGTCCAGGTTCAGCACGTAAGCACCGGCATTCAGGTGCGCGATGTCCATGTTCACGGTGCGCACACCGGCGGCATCAGCGATAACACGCTGCTGCATCATCATGCGACCGGTGAGGTCGAGCACAATGAGCGTGCCCGTACCAGCTTCGGCAAATGAGAACTCCACTGTGCCCGCACCCACCATCGGGTTCGGGAACACGCGCAACGTGGTGTTGCCGGAGCCACCGAGCATCTTCTTGTCGCCGCAGTCGATGTTGCCATTGTTCACATTGCCGCCCACATAGTTCTCGTTCAAGGTGGAGAGCGCCGCATTGAACTGCGAAGCCGTGTATGCACCACCGCAACCACCAATGAACTGGTTGGCTGCAGCGATCACCTCGGCTACGGTCCAACCTTGGAAGGTACCGCCAACATACGTGGCATCACCGAGCCAGCCGGTCGCTGCGCTGAAGTCCGGATCGCACTGGTCCACCGTGATATTGATCGTGGCGGCCACCAGTTGGCCCGCGAGCACATTGTTGTACGCGCCGCCGGGATTCACCAAGTCACTTGGCAACAGGCTCGCGGTGCTGCCGCTGGGCAGGAAGTTCTTCACCGCCGTGGAGGTGGTGAGCGTAAGGGTGTTGTTGCTGACACAACCGATGGTGACGCCGTTGGGGAAACAAGCGGCGAAATGGTTCTGCAAGTACATAGCAGGATTGTTGCCGCTGGGAGGGGCACCCCAACCACCCATTGTCTGTGTCCGGAAATCACAATTCACCTCCTCCGGTTCGCACTCCAAGTTGAAGTCCGCCTTGAACCAGCAATCCGCTTCGTCCACCACCCAATAGCTGTATGCCCCTGCTACCAAACCGCCCAACGCGGGTCCAGCGAACTCGTTGCCATTGAGGTAGTACGTGTAGGTACCCACACCGCCGGTGACGTTGATGGTCACCGAACCGTTGGAGTATTCGCCGCACGTGGGAGCCGTGAGCTCCACCGTGGCGGTAACGCCGCAATCCTTCTGGGCCATTGCGGGGAAGGCCATTGATCCACTCAGGATCGTCGCGATGAATGCGTTCGTGTAGATCTGGTTCATGTTGTTTGGTTTGATGTTCGGAGCAAATCTTCAGCTATCGTCAAACCCTTGTCAACATGGTCATTCCGCGAATATGTCAAGTGACATTGTCGTTACATCGTTGCAATGCAGCCATGCATTTGTGGTGTGTGCACGAAGCAATCACACGCTTAGCGATGCACAGCGAGAGCACCACCGGCATGGAACAAGGAACACCGCGCACGTACACGTGCGCTCGTGTCAGCACACGGAACCGCTCATACCGTAATGGCGTGGAGCTTTTGGGCTTCGCTCAATCTTTCGCGAAGCGCACCGGCGCAATGCCTGCCACCCCGCGCACCTGCAATGTGTAGATGCCGTTGCTGAGCGTGGCGAGATCGATCACGGTGCGATCGCTGCTGATGCGGGTGCGTTGCACAACAGCGCCCGTGTTGCTGATGACCACCAGCTCGGCGTTCGTGTTGAGCACAGGAAGCGCAGCGATCAGTTGATCACCGTTGCGGATCAGGCGCATTGCAGAAGTGTTCTCAGCAATGTCTGTGGAGAGCAAGGTGCTTCGGAAGCTGAAGGCTTCGAGGAACACACCACTGTCGAGCACGCCATCGGCCACATCGGCAATGGCCACTTTGAAATGGTAGGTCTCTTCGGGAGATACCACCGCGAAGGCGGTGAGGTTGGTGGTGAACCCATCATAGCTCACGAACTGGCCCGGCGGGTTCTCGTTGTCGTGGAAGTAGGTCGGGTTCACTCCCGCGTTGACGTTGTTGATCGCCACGGGTGTTCCATCGGGCAATGCTGCCACGTTGGTGGGGAGTGGAAAGCCTGGCCCGCTCAAGTAGATGCCGAACACATCATTGAAGGCGCTGCCGACGAACTCGGGATACTCTTCGCTGCCGAAGCTGAAGTTGAAGAGCAAGGTGTCGCCCAGCGGAATGCAATCGAACTCCAGCACACATGCGTCGTAAGTAAGTCCCCACGCGCTGCCCAGCGAGATCTCCAGATCTACGTCACCAGGAGAACCGATGAAGCCCGATGCGAAGTCCGGTTGGCTTCCCGCAACGGCATCGGCCAGTCCACTGGTGAGCACAAGGCCTTCGGTGATGGCCAACTCGGAGGTGCCCGTGAAGTGGCCCATGGAACTATCAGCGCAATTCACGTTCACCTCGCTGATGGATACGTTGAGTCCCTCGAGCAACGCGGCCAGGGAGCTTGTACTGAGGCTATCGGTGATGGTGAGCTGGGCGGTGGCCCCGGCGGTGATGAAGCAGAACGAGAGCGCGGCGAGTTGTTTCATGCGTTGGTGACGGAGGCTACCGCCATGAGGTTGATCGATGCTGAGCGCGAACGTGAACCTACTTAAAACAGCGGAACCGCCCATGGCTGTGCCTCGGGCGGTCCGCCGACCAGAACTAATCCCCGACAAGTCGAGGACCTTCGTTCGGCACAAGGGTAGGCGCATTCGCTGGCGAACACTTCATTTCGCAATGCGAGATATCCGCGTGGATATACAGGTCCAAGACCTACTCGTACTTTGGTCGCACGCAACCACCACCATGGAAAAGGAAAAGAGCTCTGGCCAACTCGCGGGCATGATCTGCGGTGGCTGCCTGTTGATAGGCATGGGAGTCGGGTGGGCCATGGGCAACCTCAGGGCCGGGCTCTTCATCGGACTTGGGACCGGGCTACTGGCCATGGCTTTCTTTCTCATGCGGAAACGATCCTGAGACCAGGGGCAACCCAAATGCGATGGCCCGGTCTTCGCATGGCCGCGCTCCTATGAAGATCCTCTCCTTTCTTCTGCTGATCACCGGCGCTTGCACCACGCAAGCACAGCACCTGACCTATACGGAGTGGCACCAGAAGGCCTTGCTGGACATGCGCCTCGCGCCGCGCTTTGGTGATCGGGTAAAGAACGCGGAGCACCAGGCCTCCGATGCAGAGTTCATCCGGCTCATGCTCGCCAACGACAGTGTGCCGCGCAGTGCGAGCAAGTTGCTTGTGGAGCACGGCTTCGAGCGCCTGAGCGCGGGCGATCTCACTGCGGCCATGTACCGCTTCAACCAAGCTTTCCTCATGGACAGCACCAATGCCGACATCTATTGGGGCTATGGCACCTTCTTCATGGAACTGGACCGGCCGCTGATCGCGCACACCATGTTCCGCGCGGGCCTCTCGGTGGACAGCACACATGTGGAACTGCTCACCGGCGAGGCCACGGCCTACCTGGCCGAACACCACACCACCACCGACAGCACGTATGCACGCGAGCTCATGACCAAAGCCCTGGGCGCGGCGCAGAGCGCAGCGCGACATAACCCCCGTCACACGCCCGCATTGCAGCGCGTGGTGATCTGCCTCGTGCATCTGGGCCACTGCGTCGAAGCCAAGGAAGCCTTTCAGCAGTACGAACGGATCGGGGATCCGAAGGATGTTCAGCTCCTTGGCGATCTATTGATCAACTGCAAAGTGCGGTAGGCTTGCGGCGCAAGGCTATCTTGCTCGCAATGGCATTTCGAGCATCACTCCTTCTCGTCGTTGGATCCCTCTCGATGTCGGGCACGGCACAAACGCTCTGTACCAATGGCTTCGCTGGTCCGTATCCGTGCAGCAACATCGATCTGTTTGCACAAATGACGCTCGGGCAGTTGGGCACGATCACCAACGTGGCCGATCTGTGGGGATGGACCGATCCGCTCACCGGCAAGGAATACGCGATCGTAGGTTGCCGCACCGGCACCGCCTTCGTTGACCTCAGCGTTCCCACCACACCGGTGCTCACCGGTTTCCTGCCCACGCATGGTGGCGTGAATTCCTTATGGCGCGATGTGGACACGAACGGCAACTGGTGCTACATCGGCAGCGAAGCAGCAGGCCACGGACTGCAAGTGTTCGATCTCACGCGCCTGCGCAATGTCACTTCACCGCCGCAGACCTTCACCGAGGATGCGCACTTCGGCACCTTCGGAAACAGCCACAGCATTTATGTGGACAAGACCGAACCGTACGTGTACGCTGTGGGCACCAACATCGCCAGCGGCGGGTTGGTGGTGGTGAACGTGAGCAACCCGCTGCTGCCAACACTCGCGGGCACCTTTCCCGGCCAAGGCTACATCCACGAGAACAGTGTGTTCACCTACAACGGTCCCGACGGCGCGCACGTGGGTCGGAAGGTCAGCTTCAACTTCCACATCAACGCGAACGACCGTGTGACGATCGTGGACGTGACCGAGAAAACCGACATGCAGATCATCGGCACCACGCCGGCCTACACGGTCATGAGCTTGTGCCACCAAGGCTGGCTTACCGAAGACCATCGTTTCCTGCTCATGAACGACGAAGGCGATGAAGGTGTGGGCGCAGGCTACAACACGCGCACGCACATCTTCAACATCGAGGACCTCGAAGCACCGGTGTACATCGGCTACTTCAGCGGACCCAACCCCAGCTACGACCACAACCTGTACGTGAACAAGGGATTGGTTTGGGAAGCCAACTACACCAGCGGATTGCACATCCTAGATGCGGCCGACGTGGAGAACGCCAACCTGCAGATGGCCGCGTGGTTCGACACATACCCCGCGAACAACGGCAAGAGCTACAATGGAGCATGGGGCAATTATCCGTTCTTCCAAAGCGGGATCGTGATCGTGAGCAGTTATGGCGAAGGGCTCTTCGTACTTCGTCCGCGTCTTTCGCTGCGCGTGAAGGCCATGCTCGATGGTCCATATGATGCGAACACCGGTCTCATGCACGACTCACTGCGCACAAAAGGGCTGATCCCCTTCACCGAGCCGTACACCGCGCTCGGCTATGCACATGTGAACGGTGGCGGCGGCGAGACCACGACAGCGCCGGTGCTCGCGATCACCGGCGCCAACGCGATCGTGGATTGGGTGACGGTGGAACTGCGCGATGCCAGCGAGCCCGGTATCATCCTGGCAACACACGCGGCGCTGCTCCAACGCGATGGCGACATCACGGGCATGGACGGAACATCGCCTGTGCAATTCACGCTTCCACCGAAACAATACCACATTGCCGTGCGCCACCGCAACCACCTGGGCGTGATGACCGCATCACCAGAGGACGTGAGCATTGCCATGCGCACCTTCGACCTCACCAACGGCAGCACGCCGCTCTTCGGCACCGAACCCACCAAGGCCATTGTGGGCGTGGACCTGCTATGGGCAGGCAACTGCCTCAACGATGCTGTGCTACGGTACGCAGGTGCGGGCAACGATCGTGATCCGATACTCGTGGTCATCGGCGGCACCATTCCAACTACCACCACAAGCGGCTACCTACCCACCGATGTGAACATGGACGGTACCGTGCGCTACGTGGGGGCCACTAACGATCGCGATCCGATCCTGCTCAATGTGGGCGGAAGCGTACCCACGAACACACGCAACCAACAGCTGCCGTGAGCGGCCCTGTTGGCCCGATCATTGCCATCTTCGCCGCACGACCAGATCGAACCATGCGCACACTGCTCCTCTCCTTCGCTCTCCTTACTTCGGCCCTCGCCAACGCACAACTCCTCTCCTTCGAAGAATGGCAGATGAAGTCCGAAGAGGACATCCGCCTGCAACCGCGCTATGGCGATAGCGGCCCCAGCGAAATGAACGCTGCGGTGAACGAGGATGTCTTCTTCACCATCACCAACAACCGCAACCGCCAGCGTGCGGTAAGCGACAGCCTGCTGGTGCTCGGTATGGAGCGACTAAGGAAGAACGACCACGTACACGCCATGGAGCGCTTCAACGAAGCGTGGCTGGCCATGCCCATCAACCCCGATGTGCACCGCGCCTTCGGCAAGTTCTTCCGCAGCATGAAGCGCCCGATCGAAGCGCACGAGTACTATGAAGCCGGTATTGCACTGGACACCACCAACGCGCCCTTGATGAAGGAGCACGGCCAAGTGTACATGGAAGAGCGCTACTATTACCAGCAGGAAGGTCGCACCAAACCCGCCGACGCCGCGCTGCTGAAAGCCTTGGACCTCTTCACGCGCGCGTACCGCCGCATGGCCAAGGATCCCGAACTCACCTACGACCTCTTCATTTGCCACACCCTCAACCTCAACTGCCCCATGGCATGGGAGTTCCACGACAAGGTGGTGGCCATGAACGCACGCACGGTGGAAGACCAATACCTGAACCGATTGAAGGCGTATTGCGTGCGGTAATGCGCTGATCACACCAACCCTTCCCTCACCGCCAGACTCACTGCGCCAGCCACGCTCTTCACTTGCAACTTCTCGTAGATGTGGCTCACGTGCGTGTTCACCGTGGCATACGAGATCGCACATTTCTCCGCGATCATCTTGTAGCTGAAGCCATCCACAAGGTTGCGCAAGATCTCCACTTCGCGTTCGGTGAGGAGGAAGTCCGTGGTCTTGGATGAAGCGTTTCCCCGTTGCGCGAAGAGCTTGAGCACTTTCGCGGCCACGATGGGCGTCATGGGTGCGCCGCCTTGGGCCACTTCGATGATGCCATCGATGAGCTTGGTGGGTGCGGTCTGTTTCAGCAGGTAGCCGTTGGCGCCGGCGAGGATGGCGTCGAAGATCTTCTCGTTGTCCTCGAACACCGTTTGCATCAGGATCTTCACGTCCTTGAAGTGCTTGCGAAGGAGCGTGACCCCCGCGATACCGTCCACGTGCGGCATGTCGATGTCCATGAGCACCACGTCCGGTGAGGTCTCTGCGACGTGGCGCACCACGTCACGGCAATCGGGCCAGCTACCCACGAAGGTCATCTCCTCGGTGGAGTCGACGAGCAACTGCAAGCCCTCGCGCCGCTTGGCGTTGTCGTCGAAGATGGCCACACGCAGTTGCATGCGACAAAGCTATCGCGGCTCTTCGCCGTTGTTCGTCATTGGTTCCAATGACCTTTTGCCCGGCACGAAACGCAACTCCAATGTGGTTCCATTGCCCGGTTTGGAAGTGATGGCAAGCGTGCCCGGGATCTCCGCCGCGCGCTTGCGCATGTTGCCGATGCCGTTGCCACCGCCCGCGCTGCCGTTGCCCGCATTGGGGTCGAAGCCTTTTCCATCATCCTTCACCCGCAGCACCATCGCCGACTTGTCGCGGACCAGTTCCACGCGCAGGTTCGCGCAGTCGGAATACTTCACCGCGTTGTTCACCGCTTCCTTGAAGATGAGGTAGAGGTTCTTGCGTTGTGTCATCTCCAAGCGCCAACTCTTCAGGTCCTCATCGGCGTGTAAGAGGAGCGCACACCCGCGTGCTTCTGATACGCTCACCGCGAACGCCTGCATGCGCTTGATCACGCTGGCCATGTCGTCGTTGTCCGCGTTCACGGCCCACACGATGTCGTTCATGGCTTCCAGCACTTGCGTGGTGCTCTCGGTGATGCGGCCCAACAGTTCACTTGCTTCCGGCGCTTTGCCTGCGGCCTTCTTCTGCGCCACGCTGCTGAAGAGCGATACACTGCTGAGGGTGGACCCGATCTCGTCGTGCAGGTCGCGCGCGATGCGTTCGCGCACGCGCACCACCTTCACCGCTTGCGCCAAACGGTACCGGTAAAATGCGATGACCCCGGCGGTGATCAATAGCGCCGAGCAGATGCGGAACCACCAGGTGCCCCACCACGGTGGCGTGATGATGAGCAGCTTGGATGCGCCTTGCTCGTCCAACGCGCCTTCGCTGTTGCGGCCTTGCACACGGAAGGTGTAGGTGCCGGGATCGAGGTTGGTGAAGGTGGCCTCGTGCGTTGCTCCTGCTTCGATCCAGTCCTTGTCGAATCCTTCCAGGCGATAGCGGAAAGTGTTCGCGCGCGGAGCGGTGTGGTCCATGCACGCGAACGTGAAGGTGATCATGCGTTGATCGAACGGCAACGTGATGGAGCGCACATCTTCCAAGGCTTGCTCCAAGAGTGGTGCTTCGGCGCCCGGTAACATGAACGAACCTACCGCTACATCCTTGTTCGTCAACCGTAGACCGGTGAGCACGGTGGGCGCGGATGGAATGGTTTCATAGAACTCGTCTGGCCTGAACCAAGTGGCACCCATGGGTCCGCCGAAGAACATGCGCCCATCGGCGGTGGCACCTGTGGCGCGCGTGTTGAACTCGTTGCCCACCAAGCCATCTTCGAAGGTGAAGCGCTTCAGTTCCTTGGTGCGCGGGTCCAGGCGGCACAGCCCCATATCGGTGCTGAACCACAGGTTACCGCGTTCATCCGGAAGAATGCCATAGACCACATTGCTCGGCAGGCCTTCCTTGGTGGTGTACTGCTCCACCACCCCACTGCGGCGATCGAACTTCACCAGACCGGAACCGCCGGTGCCTATCCAGAGCAGGTTGATGGGATCCTGTGGATCGAAGCAGATGCCGATCAAGCGATCGGTGGGCAGCGAATGTGGATCGCTGTCATGGTGCTGGATGTGTTCCCATGCGCCGGTCTCCGGATACAAGTGATAGAGGCCGGCATGGGTCACCAGCCATAGGGTGCCATCAGGACCCATTTCGAGCGCGGACACGTCATACCACATGCGCTCACCGAAGTCGAAGGGATAGCGCCGGATCAAGCGTTCAGTGCGGGTGTCGATACGCAATAGCTCCACGGTGGCCTCCCACCCAGCGGATGAAACCGCGATCACCCAAACGTCATCGCCCCGACCAGGATAAATGCTCCGCGTGGCCAGGCTATCCGGCACAATGGCGGGAAAGCGGATCGCCCCGGAAGGGTCGATCAAGGTTAGTCTCGGGCGGATCCCCCATTGCGGTGCCGTGCTCACCCACGTGCGCCCTTGGGCATCCCTTGCCCAGATGTTCGGATTCAACATAAGACCGTGTGCATGCAAACTGGTGTACACATGGGCTTCCAACATACGTCCCGTGGCATCGGTCAGTCGGTCATCAAATGCCTTGATCAGAGCGATCGTTCCAGAAGATGAAGCCCGGTAAATGGTGCTCACATCGGGCAGGTGATGGAAGCGCTGTCTCATACGGGTGACCTTCAGCACACCGTACCCGTTGGTGCCTGCCCAGATGTTCCCGGAACGGTCCTCCGCCCAACAGATCACATCCATCTCCGGCTTCATGCGCTTGCCGTGGATCTCCTTGAAGCGCACCGGTACTTCTCGTGCGTCCGCCGACAGGATCCGTTCGTTGATGCTTTCCCCGATCCACAATTGGCCCTGGATCTCCTTCACACTGTAGACCGGCGCATGTATGGGGGGGCGGAGCGTCGTTAT
>JBKJPT010000105.1:0-3443 GCA_046595075.1 Flavobacteriales bacterium | reverse complement strand
GTGCCGTGAGCGCTTCTTCGCGTTTGCGCGCTTCGGCCTCGGCCTTGCGCGCAACGATCGCGGCGAGCTGGTCCTTGGGGTACTTCTCCGCGGGCTTCATGCCGCCTGCCTCGGTGTACTTGGCCACGGCTGCGTCCCACTCTTCCTTACCGAAACTCTCGTCCGCAGAAGCGATCGCCGCTTGATAGCGCTCATCGAGCTCGCGCTGCTTGCGCGCTTCTTCTTCCTGCTTCGCGAGATCCTCCTTCTTCTTGGTGATCATCGCGATCTGATCCTTCGGATATTGCTCCTTCGGCTTCAGGGTGCTCGCCTCGGTATACTTGGCAATGGCCTCGTCCAACTTGTCGCCGCTGAAGGCTTGCATCGCTTCGGCAAGGCGCGCCTTGTACTGTTCGTCCACGTCCTTTGCCAGACGTTCCTCCTCGGCCTTCTTCGCCAGCTCCTCACGTTTCTTAGCAATGGCGGCCAGTTGGTCCTTGGGGTATTTCTCTTCGGGCTTGTAGCCAGCGGCCTCGTTGTACTTGGCCTCGGCATCGTCCAGGCGCTCACCCCCGAAGGCAATGTCCGCGGCAGCTATGGCAGCCTGGTACTTCTGCTGCATTTCCTTGGCGAGCCTCTCCTCTTCAGCCTTCTTCGCGGCCTCATCCTTCTTCGCTGCTATGGCCGCTAACTGGTCCTTGGGGTATTGTTCCTCGGGCTTGTAGCCGCTGGCCTCGGTGTACTTGGCGCTGGCAATGTCCCAACCGCTCGCCTTGAATGCTTGATCACCGGCCGCGATCGCAGCATCGTATTTCTGTTTCAGCTCCTTGGCCTTGCGTTCTTCTTCGGCCTTCTTCGCCGCTTCGTCCTTCTTCCCGGCTATGGCCACGAGTTGGTCCTTGGGGTAGCGCTCTTCCGGTTTTAAGCCACTGGCTTCGGTGTACTTCGTTGTGGCCTGGTCCCAATTCTCGGCCTTGAAGGCGACATCGGCCAAGGCGATGGCCGCCAGGTATTTCTCCTGTAGCTCCTTGGCCTTGCGCTCCTCTTCGGCCTTCTTCTCCGCCTCGGCGAGCAGCGTTTCTATCTCGCGCAGCTTCTGCTTCGGATACGGTTCTTGCTCGCGCAGATCGCTCGCGTCCTGGTATTTGGTGCGCGCTGTGGCGTAGTCCTTTTTACCGAAGAGCTGATCGGCATCCTTGATCAGCGCCGCGTACTCTTCGGCCTGTTTCTTATCGCCCTCGGCGGCCTCCAAGCGCATCCTGGCATCGCTGAGCTTGGCCGTGGCCACCGCATCGCCGGGCTTTAGCGTCAGCGCTTCGGTGAAGCTCTCCACCGCTTTCTTGAAGTCCGATGCGGTCAACGCCGCCCCACCCTCTGCCATCAGCTTCGCGAAGTCGGCATCGGCATTGGCCTCGCGCTTCTTCTTGTCCTCGTACTCCTTCAGCAAACGCGCCTGTGCATCGCGCATCTTGGTGGTGTAGTCCACATCGAATTCGATGTTGCCGGCCGTGGCGCTGTATTTGGCCTTGCCGAAGGGTTCCAAAAGCACCGAGAAATCCACCCCGGGTATATCCTGCATCATCGTGAAGTCGATGTTCATGCCGTGGCCCCCTGCGCGGTCTTCTTCGGGAATGTTGCGCGTATCGATGGAGATGTTCTTGCCCACGTAACCGCCACGCGCGCACATGATCTTGTAGTCGGCGCCGTAGTCCAGGTTCACCTCGTACTTGCCGCTGGCGTTGGTGGGCACCTCCAATAATTTGCCGCCGTTCTTGAACACCGTGATGGTGACACCCTCCAGCTTTTTGGCGGTGCTGAAATCCTTCACCGTACCGAAGACCACGACCACATCGACCTGCGCGACCGCGACACCCGCGAAGAGCACAAGGAGCAGGGACGCCAAGAGGCGTCCGATGACGAGTTGCAAAAACCTGAGGTTCAAGGGTGGAACAAGTTGCAGGGGGTTTCCCGAACGCCGCAATTTAGGACAACTTTGGCCGCCATCCGGCAAGTCGCCATGCTCAGCATTTGGGAAAGCACTTCGTTCCATGAGCGACCCCATCTGGCGGTAGTGGGTGGTGGCATAGTAGGCTTGTTCTCTGCCCTGTTCTACAAACGCGCGCATCCGGGGCATCATGTGCTGGTGTTGGAACGGGGCCTGCACCCCAGTGGAGCCAGCGTAAAGAACGCCGGTTTCGCCTGTTTCGGCAGCCCCAGCGAACTGCTTGCCGACATAGCCATGGAGGGCATGGATACCGCGCTGCACCGTGTGGAAGAACGCTGGCTCGGCCTCCAAGAGCTGCGGATGGAACTGGGCGATGCACACATCGGTTTCGAACCCAGCGGCGGACACGAGATCTACCGCGCAGGCGACCGCCTGTACCCGCACGTGGCCGAAGGGTTCAGTGGATTGAACAATGCACTCCTCCCCATCTTCGGAAAGCCCGTGTTCCAGTGGGACGACAACGCTATTGCGCGCTTCGGGTTGAAGGGGGTTGACCACCTGGTGCGCACCCATCTGGAAGGCCCTATTGATACCGGCATGATGATGAGCGCGCTGCTGCGCAAAGCGACCGAGGCCGGTGTGGTGTTGCGCCCACTTAGTGAGGTAAAGGCGATGGAGGACAGCATCGGCGCAGTGCAGCTCAAACTTGCCGATGACACCACCATGGAAGCCGAACAAGTGCTGGTGTGTACAAACGGATACACGGGTACTCTCCTCCCCCAACTGGATGTGGTGCCAGCGCGTGGACAAGTGCTGCTTACAGCGCCCATCCCCGGCCTTAAGCTGCGCGGCACCTACCACCTGGACGAGGGCTTCTACTACTTCCGCGATCACAAGGGCGCCGTGCTGCTGGGTGGTGGGCGCAACCTGGATGTAGCAGGTGAAACCACCACGGCCGATGGCATCACCGAACCCATACAGCAGGCGCTGGAACAGTTGCTGCGCGATGTGATCCTGCCCGGCCAAGACTTCGCCATCGCGCAGCGCTGGAGCGGTATCATGGGCTTTGGTGCCCGGAGCAAATCACCCCTTGTGCAACGCGTGAGCGATCGCGTGGGCGTGGCCGTGCGCCTTGGCGGTATGGGCGTGGCGATCGGGATCAGAGTTGCACGGAAGGCGGCGGAGATGATGGGGTGAGCCAAAGAACTGTGACCGTTAAAGTGATCCCTTCAACAGCCCTGGCGCAAACCGTTTAATGCTGCTGCATACCTTGGTCGCAAGGGCGCACCATGCTGAACAAGTCCAGATCGTCTTTGTGCCGCAGGATCCCCGAGGTGGGAGACCCGGCGGAGGTTTTCGTCAAGGGCTGGCGATCGTCGGACACCTTGCAGAGGTCAAAGGAGTACGGCTACCTTGGTGGCAAGGGTGCGCCATGGTGAACAAATGCAGATCGTCGTTGTGCCGCAGGGTCCTCGAAGACGAGAGACCCGGCGGAGGTTTTCGTCAAGGGCTGGCGATC
>JBKJPT010000267.1:0-5480 GCA_046595075.1 Flavobacteriales bacterium | reverse complement strand
TACAAGACCTGCGAAGTGATATCGAGGAAGGCAGGCGACAGGTTCACCATGCTGTCCTGCACAATGGTGATGGCACCCCATTGCCGCAGCACGAAGAGCCGATCATCTCCACAATGCGTGATGTCCACAGCGCCGCCGAGGTTCTGGGCCCACTGCACCAGTTGCAGTTCAACGGGATCCTGCGCGCTGATCGCGAGAGCGAGCGAAATAGGAAGGAAAGCGAGTGAACGAAGAGCGTTACGTTGCCACATGCGGAAGCGCGGGCAAATGTACCCACGCCCTCAGCGGGTTAGTTCTTGAGAAGATCAGAACAGCTGCACGCGCTTGGTGGGGCCCACGTATACGCCGGGCGCGGGCTCCTGGCCAGTGCGACGACCCATCACATCGAACCAAGGGCCCACGGTGGTGAGCGTGCGGTTGTTCCACATTTCATGGATGCCCACACCGCTTTGATCAACAGGGCTGCATACCACACGGACTTCGTTCACGGCCCAGCCTTCGCCCCAACCTTGGTAGGGCGTGACCTTCACCTGAAAGGATCCCCATTCCGAGCCTTCGGGGAAGGCGATCTCGCCCAGATCGGTGAGCACCAGATCACCCAAGGTCGGCGGTACCTGTAGGTCGGCGATCTGCAGCAATGCTGCTGCAGCGTTGTTCGTGAACTCCACCTTCAAGCGCTCGGGTCCGTTGGTCGCGCTGGTGCTGCTGATGATCAAACTATCGATCTGCATGGGTGCAGCAGCAATGCCACTGAAGATGATATAGTGCGCGTTGTCTGGTGCCGCAGGCCATCCGGTTGTCATCACTGCGTTGTCGCCGGCCGTGACGGGTAGCGGACAGGTGCTTACCCCGATCCACGCCATGTTGGTGCCCATGAGCATGCTGGTGCCCGCAGCGGGGAGGTTGCACGCGCTGCAACCCTGGTCGCAGTTGAGCATTTCGCTACAAGGCTGGTTGAGCCACTTGAAAACGATGGTTTGTGTTTGGGCCTGCACAGCGGTAGCGAGGGCGATCAGCGCGGCCAACAACAGCCATATCCGGGTATTCATGTGTCGACGGAGAATTCGTTCGGGGGCCTGTAACGTTGCCCCATGAAGGAGGTTACAGGCCGCGAAAGCTCTGGGCCGATCGACAGAACGATGATCAGCGCATCATGGGCAGTTGCACCTCTTCGGCGCCCAGACAGGCGCGCAAGTGCAACGCAAGTACCTGGCCCATCGTGGTGCACTGCGAGAAGGCCGCATCGCCGTGGTGCACCACGAGTTCATCGGCCAGTTGCCGGACGTTGGCGGGTGGCGCCAGTTCATCCAGCGCCATGGTCGCGAGCAATTCGTTCACGGTGGCTTGCGCCAGCTTCAACCTTCGGCGCAGCAGTGAGCGTTCCTCATTGCGGTATTGCGACATGCTCTCCGCGCCGATCACCTGCTGCGCCAGTTCCACGTAGGGCAAGTTCTCCTTGTAGAACTGCGGCAGGTAGATCCGCAGGCGCCCCTCATGGCTCTGCTGGTCCAGGTCTATGGTGCGGATGCGGTATTGCACCTGGTCCACGTCGTGGATCACATCCACCACGAAGTTGTACGCGCGCATATCGCCGAGCAGCCGCACGAAGCAACGCTCGTTGAACTTCACGAACTCCTTGCACAAGCGCACCGCGTTCACCCCACCACCGTAGCGCGAGGGATCTTTGATGAAGGTGTCGCCGGGCACCCCGATGATGTGCTCCTCCAGCAAAGTGACGCCATCCACCTGGTAGTTGATGCGGTTGGGCGAGAGCAGGTGTTCCAGTTCCAGGCCGTAAACGCGACTGGCATCGGTGCGCTTGATGTAGTAGTAGTCGTGGTTGTCGTTGAGCTTGTTGTGGATCTTCACCCGGAAGGGCTGCGAGTTGCCGTAAGGGCACAGGTCAACACCGGCCACTTGCAGGTGTTCGATGTGGCGTCCGTCGGCGACCAGCAATTGGTAGGTCTCCACCAAGCGATCGTAGAGCTCAGCTTGCTCCTGCGGACGAAAGAGCACGGTGTTCCAAAGCGTTTCCTTGCCGTAGTGATCGTACTGGGGCATCAACCCATCATAGCGTTTCAGGTCGGGGTAGCTCAGCGGCGAACTGCACATACGTCCGTGCTTCCGCAGGTATGCCGCGAGGGCATCGCTCACCGCGTACAACGGTTTGCGCAGTCCGATCGCGTTGAACGACATCGCGATCAGCGAGCGATCTGGAACTTGCGTGCACCGAAGAGCGCCCCTTGCGTATCGGTGATGCGCAGGATGTAGTTGCCCGTTGCTAGATCCGATACGTTGAGCGTTGTACGGTCTGCACCCGGTGCCATGCCGGTGCGCTGCACCAAGCCGCCCTTGGCGGTGATCACATCCAGCAGCAGCAAGTCCTTCGCGGGTTGATCCAAATGCATGGTGAGGCGATCATTGGTGGGCACGGGGTGGATCGTGAAGGAACCGCTCTCCTGTTCCGGAACGCCGATGGCTCCGTTGATCTTGGCGAAGGCGTACTGCCCTTTGCGCAGCGGATCCATGGTGATGGAACCGGTGCCATTGGTGAGCGATCCCGCGTTGATGCTCTGGTCAGCGTAAACCTCCCACGGCTCATCAGCGGTTGTACGGTGCACAACGACCACGCCTGTTTCATCGCCATTGATGAGTTCGTTATCGAACTGCGTGGGCGCGCCACCGAAGTAGAGCAGCCGGCCGCTGAGCTCGGTGCCTTCGGGCCATAGGCCGTCCACGTTCCAATAGTGCGTGCCGCTGATCTCGTTAATGCCCCAGCCGAAGGCATCATCATCGGCGCCGCTCCAGATATGGTCAACGCGCACCAATGTGCTGTCCACGAGTGTATCACCGAACAACCTGAATTCCACATAGGGCAGCGAGTTGCTGAAAGACACACCGGGTACGAGAGTGATCTCGGTGTCCATGCGCGCTTGGTTCAAGCGGTGGTAGCGATTGAGCACGGCCATCACTGGTTGGAAAGGACAAGTGACCTGCACGTTGCAGAATTGCCCAGTGGCGGTGATCAGCGTTTCGAAGGTGTTGCCATCGGCATCGAGCAGCGTGAGATCCAGCGGCGTATCGCCATGGAAGCCTGTTGTGCCGTAAAGCTTTTGTCCGATGTGCAGATCCACATTCCACTGACCACCGTTCGGTTGTGTGGTGTAGGACCGCACTTCGTACACCGCATAGCCCGGCGCGAAGACCCACGCATCGAAGAAGGGATCGAGATCGAAACCGGTCACAGCTTCCAGAGCATCCTTGAAGCCGACCGCCGTGACAGCGGTGTTGGCGTATTGCGCTTGCACTTCATGCATCGCCGTGCGGAAGAGTTCATCACCCAAGTAGCCGCGCAGGTTGTGCATCACCGCAGCGCCCTTGTTGTAGGTGTGCGTGCCATAGATGTACGCATCGGGCATGGGCGAGAGCGCTTGGAAACCGCCATCGTCGATGTGCGCGGTGGTCATGATGTTGAGCAGGTTGTTCTTCTCCGTGTTCACGAAGGCGGCGCGACCGCTCACCCACTCCACCACCAGGTGCGAACTGTACTCGGCCGGACCTTCCTTCAACCACATGTCGTTGTGCACGTATGGCGTAACCACATCGCCCCACCAGTGGTGACCGAGTTCGTGCGTGTACAGATCGCGGTTCTGGTTGGCGTTCTGCGTCGGCATGAAATCGGGGTAGGCCACGTTGGTGGGTATCTCCAACGCGCCATCGGTGGTGAGCACATAGCCCACGCGCTCGTACGCATAAGGACCGTACCAATACTCGCACGCATCGATCGCAGCGCCCAGATCTCCGAAGCGCGAGACCATGCTATTGAGCACAGCGGGTTTGGCGGTGAGCGTTACAGGAATATCGCCGTTGGCGCCGCTGTGCACCCAACTGCTGTCGCGGTAGTCGGCCACGGCAATGGCGCTGAGGTGTGTAGTGATCTCCTGCGCCAGATCATAGGAGCGGATCACCGTGTCGCCGAGCAATTGCTGCTCACCAAGGAAGGTACCCTGCCCATGTAGGCGGAACGTTCCCGCGCTCTTGACATGGTAGGTGTAGCTCGCGCGTTCCACGAAGCTGTCGAAGCACGGGTACCACACCTTGCCGAAGTTGGGTGGTATGGTGGTGAGGCCGATGCCGAGGTTGTAGATGTAGTTCTGCTCGAAATAGAAGCCGCCCCAACTGGGGTCGCGGTTGGGTGTGCCCTTGTAGTACACAGTGAGTTGCTCGTCAACACCCTCAGTGGGCATGGTCTCGAAATCCACACGCAGATAAAGACCGTCGTAGCCGTAGGTCATGGGGCCACTTGGGCCGACCACGGAATCAACAGTGAGGTCCCACAGATCGAAACGGATGAAGGACTGACCGGCCATGAGCGCGCGGTATGTGATCGTGGTGGCGGCCTTCATCAACTGCCCGCTGTAGTTGGTCACGTCCAACGCAATGTCGTAGTGGCGGATGTCGAAGGTGTCGCTACGCGCGATGGTCTCGGCGATCACCGTGCGCTCGGCCGCAGTGAGTTCCCGGTGTACCGGCCCCTTGTTGCGGAAGTAGTGACAACCCGAGCGTTCGGGTTGTGCAAACGAAGGGAGTGCGATGAGCAGCGCTGCGACGAGGAGGATACGGTTCGCGTTCATGGGTTGCGGAAGGGTGCCCGAAGCTAAGGTGCATAGGTATCCCTGCAGCGCGAAGGATGTTCGGCACCTTGGGGAACCAGCCTGCCGTTGTAATCGCCTTCGTGCCACAGGGTCGTCGAGAGCGCGGTAGACCCGGCGGGAGTTTTCGTGGCGGGATGGCGACCGGTAGAAGTACTACGATTGTCGAGAAGTACGTTCACGCCAATGATTGGACAGTACTGGGATACGCTGTTTTGCGCAGCTTGCATGCTAAGCCATTGACAACTCCGATGTCAAAGTTTGCTCGATACTGCAAATACACATGGGCTGTGTGCACGCTCTTGTTCTTGATATTCACTTTGTACGATGTGCTTTATGCAAATGCCTTGTTTACGGAGCATGTAGAACCATTGCTTGACGATGCCCGTCGTGAAGGTTCGACACCTTCGCTCGGTTTTGGGGCGCAATGCATAAAGTACGTTGCTTGGGAGGCAACCAACATTCGTGTATTCGTCGCCCTGGTTTCCGCTTGCGTAGTGATCACGCATGCTGCTTCTCACATGATCCAGTTCCAAAGATTTTCTTGGTTCACAATGCTCGGGCTCTTCGTGGCTCTTATAGAATTGGCGGTCATTTCTTCGCTTGGGTGAAATGGAAATCCTTCGTCACAAATAAGCGAGTGCCTCCGGTCTAAGTGGTCGTGAGCCAAGCTCCTGCCCTACCCGTGGCGCATCGACATCGACCCGCAGGGTTAGAAGAAGATGTTCTACTTGGATCCCGTGTCGAACTTCGGCGGCTGCGGCTTGCTCCGCAACACGCGGCGCAGAACCACGTAGATCACCAGCATGATCAGCAGCACGCTCCATG
>JBKJPT010000130.1:0-5689 GCA_046595075.1 Flavobacteriales bacterium | reverse complement strand
TTCAACGCCAGGCCCATGAGCAGGTTGATGGCGCCCGCACTGCCTGTGAGCAGAATGCCCATATCCAGATCGTGCAATTGCTGATGCGAGAGCAGAGCCTGCACCGAACGCCAGATGATGACACCACCAGCCAAGGCCACCAGTCCACCTTCGATGCCCGCGCTGATGAACTCAACTTTGCCATGCCCGTACGGGTGATCGCGATCACGCGGCTTGGCGGTGAGCCAGAGGCTGTACAGCGCGAAGGCACCGGCGGTCACGTTCACGATGCTTTCCAATGCATCGCTGAGGATGGTGTTGCTGTGCGTGATGCGCCACGCAATGAACTTCATCGCCATGAGCCCGAAGCCGATGGCGAGCACCAAGGCTTGCAACCTGATGTTGGCGCGCGCATCCTTCATGGAACAAGTATAGCCGTTGATGCAGGCGCGCTAGTGCACACCGATGGGCTGCGCCATCTCCTTGGTGAAGTGCGAGAACCGCGCTCCATCGAAGCGGTACGCGCCGCCTGCTGTGCCGAACCAAAGCCGGCCGCTGGCATCTTGCATTACGCTGTGGACGGCCATGTTGTCCAGTCCATCATGCTTGGTGTAACAAGTGAACGTTGTTCCGTCGTAGCTGCATACACCGGAGTAAGTCGTGGCGATCCAAATGGTGCCGGAGCGGTCCTCGTAGAGCGTCCAGATCAAATCGCCAGCAAGCCCATCTTTCTTCGTGAAGGTGGTGAAGCTCTTCCCGCCTGCCCTGAGCTGCGCCGACGGATCGTACTTGCTCAGCCCTCCGAAGCGCGAGCCGAACCACAGGTTCCCGGCGCGGTCCTCCAGCATCGATTGAACGAAGTTGTTGCAGAGCCCGTCCTTCTCCGAGAGGTTGGTCAGCGTTCTTCCATCGTATTTGTACACGCCGTTGCCGTTGGTGCCGAACCAGATGTTGCCAGCTCTGTCCTGCAGCATGGCATTGATCAGCTTGGGGTTCGGGTACTTGCTTGGATGATACCTCGGGTCGGGAGCGGGAACCGGGATCGCGAATGGAGTGAAGGTCCTTCCATCGAAACGCGACACACCTTCTTCCGTACCGAACCAGAGAACTCCATTGCGATCCAGCAGCACGCACCATACCTGATCATCGGCGAGGCCATCCGCTTTTGTCCAGCGCGCGAACCCTCTTCCATCGAAGCGTGCAACGCCGCCGCGCGTGGCGAACCACATGTTCCCGAGCGCATCCTGCACCATGCCGCGTACCGATGTGCCACTGAAGCCCTCCACGGGTGTGAAGTAGTCCAGCTTGCGGCCGTTGTACCACACCACGCCGTCCTGCTCGGTGCCGAACCAGATGTTGCCATCGGTATCCTGGAACATGCGCCGGATGTACTGACTGATCCAGGTGCCAGTGTCGCTGGTCGTCTGCACTACTGGCTGCGCAGGTGCGCCAGTTGCTGTGTCCTCGGGCATTGATGTCTTGTCCTGCTGCGTGCAGGATGCGACGAGCAGCAGCACCGCAAGCGGCAGGACGAAGGGCATTGTTCCGTTGGACTTCCGCATAGGGTGTTTGCGCATGGGCGGTAGGAACAAAGATGATGGCGTGGGGATGTGTGGTGGTTCTGGACACTCCGTGGTGCGCTACTTTCGGGGCACCGCCATGATCGTAAGCAGCATGAGCCTAGAGGAGAAGTTGGCGCACGTGCGTGCCGACTTCGACAGCGTGATGCGCAAGTATGATCGCATCATTGCCCAAGAGCGACATGCCTGGAAGACAAGCCGGGATAAGATCCCGCGCATTCACCAGAGCGATTACCAGTCACCGCGCCGCATTGAGTGGGTGGTAACCGTGCGCAGCGCCAAGAAGAACGACCACGTCTTCCTGGCCGCATGGTGGCAGTTGGCTGGCGTGGGTGTCGAGGCTTTCTGCCTTTCGCCCACGGGCGCCTTTTACTTCGACACCCACTTCTTCCAGCGCTACCGCGTGCGCGAGAGCGATGTGGTCGGTGCCGTCGAGAACATCAAGACCTTCCTCCGCACGAACTACGATATCACCACCAAACGCCTCGATACCGAACGCCATGGATTGCAGGAGGCGGCTGGTGTGGCCGCCGAAGGATTGCTCGTGGGCACCGTGCGCCCTGGTAACATCATTGCGTGCGATACCTTTCTCTCACAGGAAATGCTGCGCACCGATCAGCTGGCTTTGCAGCAGGAGCTCCAGTTCCATGCGCACACCAAACACTGGCCTGCAGCGCGCATGCAACAGTTCAGGAATTGGCTGAACGAAAAGCTTTTTGACCTAGGGGAGCAGTAGGACCCAGCCCCGAACTTTCAACAGCCGCCGAGCAGGGCCCAGACCAGAAGGAAAATGAGGATGGTGCCAAAGAGCCCGCCTCCCCATTTGGCAGCGGCGCCTCCGGCCAGCAGGCCGCGGAAAAGGTTGTTCATGATGTTCGATATTGATGATGGTGGTTCAAGCTGCGGGCCGTAACACATACACCGAGCGGCCTTCCTCGGATTTCACATCCATGTCGCTCGCTGAGCGTAGGTGGTCGCATTTGTAGAGCGCTATCGTCCATGCGTGTTCTTCCTCCGTGCGATAGAGGGGTTCTACGAACAGCGCATCGCAGAGCAGGTCGTCGACCTCCGAGAGATCAACAGGCTTGAACACTTGCAGTTCAATGGTGTCCATGTGATCTTGGATGCGCACGGCACCTAGAAGATCGAGCTCATGGACAAGCTGGGGGAGGTTCGTGGTTACCATGATGCACCATTGGCAAAGTGCGCGCCGGTGGAAGAGACCACATCCGCAATTCCGCTTGGAAACACTTGCCGTTGTAAGAATGCGAACGGAAATCAGCAGGGCTCGTTGCCTGCTACGAGTGTGGAAATATTTTCCCGGATCGGGGGCTGCAGACCATGGTGAGGTCACAGGGGACTTGGCCAAATGCGCAGTAGTCTGTTGCGCAGGTAGGCGTGGAGACCCTCCGGCGGCCGAAAGGGACACGGCGCTATGTTCGTAGTCGCATGGATCCCGACGGCATTCCGACAGCGGAAGCGGATTATCTCTACACCGCACCTTCCGGCCTGCCAGATGCAGGGCAGGGACTCTATACCGCCATAGCCCTTTACAAGGATGAGGTGATCGCCATCTTCCACGGCGAACGGCTTTCTGCCAAGGCGGCCCGCGATCGCGCCGCGAAAGGGCTGGACCGCTACTTCATGGAACTGCCGGACGGTACCACCTTGGATGCCATGGGCGTGGTGGGTTTCGCCAAGTACGCCAACGATGCGCAAGGGAGTATGAACAGCGCGTTGCGGAACAATGCGGCGATCACCTTGGATGATGACGATCGGGTATGCCTCCGTGCGACGCGACGCATCAGGGCCGGCCATGAGATCCTATGCAGCTACGGCAAACGGTATTGGCAGAGGCATGGTGAGTAGTTGAGGGATCGGCGCGCCGGGTGCGGCCAGTATCCTGAGTGGAAGGTGTGGCTGCGCTCAACAACGTTGGCTCTTGGTGGTCTTCTTCGCGCAGGGTCGTCCACCAACCCGGCTCGCCGCCGTGTTTGTGGACAGACCAGCTGTGGAGGTATGGGGCGGGGACGTGATCGCGGTGCGCTTACGAACAGCGTTGGACACCGTGCAGCAGTTTGGGAGAGGAGACGCTGTGGTGGACTAAGGGGGCCTAGGGCCATGATCCGCGAACGGGGTAGTCGCAGGCTACCATTAATACTGTTCTTGGGGACCGTAGCCACAGGCAACGCTCAGATGGGTGGCCACAGGCGACGCACAGAAAAGCGCAGCCTACAGGCAGTGTGGGGTGGTTACACGCGGGTTGGAGGCTACTGCTTAATCAATCGCTTGCGTAGGGTTCCTTTTGGCGTGAGGAGTTCAAGTATCCACACCCCTCCTTGTAAGATCGAGAGATCGATACGATTGGAGCCTTGGAGCGTCAATCCCACAACTCGTCCATCCATCCCTATGGCGCGCACGCTGGTGATGCGATCCGCGACCAACACGTTCACATGATCAGTTGTGGGCACAGGGAAAATGATGGGGCCTTCACGAACAGAATCCTCGAGGCCTGTGCTCAAGACCACAAGAACCGTATCCGTGTTCCACGTGCAACCATATGGATCCGTCACTACGGCGTGGTATTCCCCGGGTTGTGTGGCCTCAATGGACGGGCCAATCCCTATTGGCACTTCGCCGAAATACCATATGCAGTCTGAGCCCGCGCCGACCCAAAGCGAATCGCCCTGCATTTGTACCACATAGTTCGGATCGCTGTACTCCGTCACATACACGGTATCGATCAAAGTTTGTCCGAAAGCGTCGGTTACCTCAACGATATACATACCTGGACACAGCCCAGACAGTTCCTGGATCGTTGCTCCAACATTCCAACTAAATGTGAATGGGGCGGTGCCATTCGTGAAGGCGGTAAGGACGCCATTACATTCATCAGGACACACTAGAGTGTTAAGGAGGCTTACAGTGAAGGTGGTATCCAAACCCGACACCAGCATAGCATCGTATAAGCCGACATCATCAATGGTTGTTCCACCATAGGTGATTGGACCTGAATAGACACCGCCGAAATACAGCGCGTGAGGCGCGGTGGCACTTCGATGGATACACAACGGTATATCGCTTTCGATGCCACCGGGAGTGTTCACCCAGATCAGGTTCCCGTCGGAATTCACCTTTGCGATGATAGCATCGTCAATGCCCATTGATGTTATCTGAGTGCCAAAGAAGTCCACCGTCTGGCGGAACTGGGCTGCGATGTATGCGTTGCCCAGGTCGTCGGCTTCTATACCCCATGCAACGTCGCTTTCCGCCGAACCGCAATGCTTAACCCACTGGAGCCCGCCGTTTATATCGAAAAGCATGAGCAGGATATCCGCGGTGCCATTGGAGATGAGCGTGTCATCAGGCAGTTGAAGGCTGCCCTGCAATCGTCCCGTCAGAAATACATTACCCAGCGTATCCGCAGCGACACCTAATCCCTCATGACCTCCATCTCCAAAACTTCGGACCCAAAGCCCGTTCCCGCTTAGGTCGCACGCCAGCACGTACAGCGTGTTTGCCATGCTGCCGTCATTCAGGGCCAAGCCATCAAAGGATGCTTGCGAATAACTGGTACTGCCTGTGATGAAAAGACGATCGTTCGCAATAGAGATCGAAGTCGCCGTCTCCAGCAGACCATAGCCGGTGGTCGCTTTGGCCCATTGGACGACGCCTGTGCTGTCATAGTGTGCGATGACGATCTGCTGATCCCAAGTAGGGTTCGGTATGCTTATGCCATCGAATACAATTGGATTGAAATTGCTTCGCCCGGTTATGAACACACCACCATTCTCGGATAAGGCTATGCTTCGCGCCTCGTCATCGTTCCCACCGGCGCGTCTTGCCCAAAGACAGTCCCCTTCGGTGGTATAGCGCGCCAGAAAGATGTTGCCATCTCCCGTCAGAGTGATGCCATTGCCAAATGGGATATTCCATCCGCCGAATACGCCGGTTACGTAGATCCGGTCTTCCGCGTCGATCGCAATACCGTTGATGCGCACTAGGTCGGTAGTCGAGGCTATCTCCCGTACCCACTGACACATACCATTTGGATCCACTTTAGCCAAAAAAGCTGCTGACATAAGAGCGGCGCAATCGAAGTTCGCCGCCCCGCTCACACTGCCCACCCA
>JBKJPT010000188.1:0-3468 GCA_046595075.1 Flavobacteriales bacterium | reverse complement strand
ATCAAGCCTTGATCGACGGCCTGCGCGGCGGCAATGATTTCCGCACCGGCGAATGGCAGGGTTGCCGCGATCAGGATCTCGTGGCAACCATTGATCTGGGAAGGGTGATGAAGCTGAAGCGTGTTGGCCTCAGCGTGCTTCAGGATCAAAAGAGCTGGATCTGGTTGCCCAAGGATATGGTGATCGCCACCAGCACCAACAAGCGCCAATGGAGCAGTAGCACCGTCAACCACACTATGGACCGCAGGACCGAAGGGGCGCTCACCGAGGAACTATGGACGCCGGTGCTTGATCGAAAAGCGCGGTACATCCACATTGTCGCCCACAACGCCGGGGTGTGCCCGGATTGGCATGTTGGTAAAGGAGGCGCCACATGGATCTTCGCCGATGAGGTGCTGATCGAAATGGAGTAGAACGAAAAGAGGCCGCCCGGAAAGACGGCCTCTTCGTTGAAGATGATCGGCTAGCGCGTTACGATCAAACGCTGTGTGTTCGTCTCATCATCGATGGTCACACGCACCATGTACAGGCCTTCGGTGCGATCGGCCACAGAGATCTCGAACGGTGAGGGCGCATCATTGCTTCCCTGCTTCTCGGTGTGTACCACCCGGCCCGTCGCATCGAGCAGTTCAATGGTCGCGGCGTTCTGATGTGGTGGCAGCACAATGGTCAGTACGTCGTTCGCCGGATTTGGGAAGAGGGTGATCCCGGCATTGTGCGAAGCGATAGCCTCATCACCTTCGCTCATCCCCTCTGGCATCGAGAAGACTGTTGCACCGATCTCCACAGAGAGGGTGTAGCACTGCGTGGCGTTGAAGGTGCTGGAATTGACGCCTTTCACGCGCACGCGGTACACGCTGCTCACATTGCCATTGTTCAGCACGATGGTCTCGCTCGTGGTCCCGGTGTTCGCGGAACTCAACAAAAGGGTTCCGCCCCGGAACAAGGAAAGGTTGTAGTTGGCCGGCAGGTTCATCAATCGCACCCGTATGTTCTTCTGTGTGGAAGTGTTCGCGAATGTGAACCAATCGATGTCCGTTCCCGAACTGATGAGGGCGTTGAGCGTAAGGTTCGGAACAACCGGAGCTGCGGTGGCCTGCGTTCCGTTCGGTTCGTATCCATCGGCACAAGCCGCTGCGGATGTGGTAAAGCTTGCTGTACTGGAGTAGGCCGATGAATTGCCACTGCACGCGGTCATCACCTGGAAGTCGTAGCTCGAACTTGCTGCAAGGCCACTGAGGGCATGACTGGTGGCAGTGATCCCGTTCACCGTGGTCCAAGTGCCGGCCGAGGACAACTTCCATTGAAGGTTGTAGCTGACCGCACCCGTAACGGCGCCCCACGATAGCGATGCACTGGAACTGGTGATGCTTCCCACGGAAAGTCCTGAGGGCACGGCACAAGCCGCGGTGGATGTGGTGAAGTTCACCGCCGTGGCGTAGGCAGAGGAACCGCCGCTGCACACGGTCATCACCTGGAAGTTATATGCCGCGCCGGCACCCAAGCCCATGAGGGAATAGCTCGTGCCCGTGATACCGGTAATGGTGGTCCACGTGCCCGAAGAGGCCGGCTTCCATTGCAGGTTGTAGGTGACCGCGCCGCTCGCTACGGTCCATGAAAGCAAGGCGCTGCTCATGGTGATGCTGCCTGCGCTAAGTCCTGAGGGGGCATTGCAGGTTGTTGCACAATTGGTGAGGCACGTACCGTTGTTCACCTTGCTCACGATCAGTGCAGCGGGTTGTGGCCCGAAACCGTTGGCGAACTTGATGGTGCTGCTGGTGAGGTGGCAGTAGCTCATGATCGTACCACCAACAGTAGAACTCGGCAAAGGACCCTGTGCGCAGGACCCTTCGGAGTATCCCGCCGCAGGACCGCAACCGTCGATCGCGGTGTTGTTGCCGTTCCATGCGCAGGCGTGGGTATGCTTCGAACCCAGGTTATGACCTTGCTCGTGTGTCACCACTTCCACGCTCCAACTGTAGGTGGGCACGTTCTGATAAGTGCTGTTGATGTCGCTGTAGGCCATGCGCGCACTCGTGTTGCTGCTGCAAAGGGTGTTGAGCCAAGCGATCCCGCCACCGCCCGCGTAACCGAGGAGGTGTGCCAGGTCGCCGTTGAAGCTGGTACGCGTAACGCCGAACTGGTCCAATAGATCGCCGGTGTTCGTTTGTGTGTAGGGGCTAGCCACATCCCAAACGAATACCTGCGAAAGCAGAACGCTGATGCCATCATTGGCATATAGCGTCGCGCTCTGGTTGAACAGACCCGTGACGTAGCTAGTCGCATTTGCTACGCTGCCCTTGCCTTGGAATATGTCGTAGTTCACTTCCCAATAGAAGCGTACGCATTTGGTGGTCTTCGGTGAACCTTCCATGAGGATCACGCTCGGATCGTACACTTCGCCATCATCAACGGCATCACAGGTGGCAGTGTGGGGCACGAGCAGATCGGCCTCGCGGTAGAACACGTGCATGTCATCGGTTCCGTCGGCCAAACGGCCAAGCACGTGATCGCCCTCGGCATCACTCACCAAGCCCATTACTTCATTGTTGAAGATGCTGATGGCAGCGATCGAACCGGGCACACCGCGCACCATGCCGCGATAGTGTGCTCCTGGATCAATGCTTGCCGCGCTATTGGTACTGGCCTTCAAAACGGTGAAGTCCGTAGTGAAGATCTCGACGTATTCCAGGTCGAGCACCATGATCCCCTCGAGCGAAGGGAGTTCCAACGCGAAATAGGACGGGCGTTGGGCCAACACCGAAGTGATGGCTTGTTGGTCAAGTGCCAGCACTTCAGCATTGGAAATGGCCGCGCTCCAGCGCAGGTCGGTAGCAAGCGAGCGCTGCACCTGTTGAAAAAGGCTGCGTATTGGGAATTGAACGCCCTGGCCTTTCAACGCGGTGATGGATCCCGCAACCTGCCCTGGTTGTTGGGCATGGCTAAGTAGGGTGAGCAGCAGGAATACGAGTGGAAGAATTCGCTTCATAGGGTAGTTTCGTTCGTGTACTGCGGCCTTTGACGGCTGCTTCGGGGCCAATGTTACCCGACTGAACACCAAGGACTACATGATATCGCCTAGGATGTCCCATGATCCCGACCAACGGGGCGGATCCCCCGCCAAATGCCTTGGGTTATCGGCGAAGGAGTCGCTCGGCAAGCGGAATCGTCATGCTCGCGCCCTATTTACATTCGGTTAGCAGGCCGGTGTTCGGCCTATCATCCTGGAGTGGCCAGAACCTTTTCGGCCGAGGCCCTCGCGACGCACGTAGCCGGCCTTCGCGACTAAACGCAATGGAGGCAGGAGGCTATCCGCGCGCGACATCGATCCACGTGTTGGTGGCAGCTACTTTTGGGTGTGGACGAACGAAGCTCGAAACCCCATGATCAGGGGCGCGCGTGTATAAGGAAGTGAAGCGTTCTGAGCGCATGGTGAGCACCCATATGTTCGACGATGCCTTGTCGCCG
>JBKJPT010000224.1:0-26512 GCA_046595075.1 Flavobacteriales bacterium | reverse complement strand
GCACGCGAGCGATGTCGATGCCTTTCTCTTGGGCGAGGTTCTTCGCGAGCGGGCTGGCTTTCACCCGGCCGTTGGTCTGGGTGACAGGCGCAGGAGCAGGCGCAGGGGCAGGCTTGGCCGCGACAACAGGTGTCGCAGATTTTGCTTCCTGCGCTTGCACCTGCTCCTTGGGCTGCGGTGCTTCTGTCGTCTTTGGTGCCGATGCAGCCGCACTCGCAAGAAGCGCAGTGATGTCCTCTCCTTCTTTACCAAGCACGGCGAGCACGCTATCCACCGCAGCGGTCTTGCCTTTCTCCACGCCAATGTGCAAGAGCACACCATCGGTGAAGCTCTCGAACTCCATGGTGGCCTTGTCGGTCTCGATCTCGGCGAGTACTTCGCCGCTCTTCACTTTGTCACCAACCTTCTTGTGCCATGCGGCCACGACTCCTTCGGTCATGGTGTCGCTCAGCTTAGGCATGCGTACGATCTCGGCCATGGTTCAGTCCTTCTCGTAGGGGTAATCCGGTTCGCGGTACACGTCGGTGTAGAGTTCATCCACAGAAGCGACCGGGCTTTCTTCGGCGAAATTCACGGCTTCCTCCACTTCCTTCTTCGCGGCTTCGTCCATCGCCTCCAATTCGCCTTCGCTCGCCCACTTCTTCTCGATCAAGGTGGCGCGCACGCTTTCGATGGGATCCTGCTTCTTGTACTCCTCCACCTCTTCCTTGGTGCGGTACTTCTGGGGGTCGCTCATGCTGTGGCCCTTGTACCGGTAGGTCTTGATGTCGAGCAGATAGGGACCATTGCCAGCGCGCACATGTGCAGCTGCCATGGCGATGGCTTCGTGTACATCCTCGCAACGCATGCCGTTAACGCCGAGACCGGGCATATCGTAGCTCTCGCCGATGGTGCTGAGGTCATGCACGTTGCTGGTGCGCTCCACGCTGGTGCCCATTGCGTAGTTGTTGTTCTCGATGATGAAGATCACAGGCAACTTCCACGTCATGGCCATGTTGAAGGTCTCATGCAGGATGCCCTGACGAATGGCGCCATCGCCCATCATGCACATTGTGACGTGATCCTCGCCACGGTACTTGTCGGCGAAGGCGATACCAGCACCGAGGCCGATCTGCCCGCCCACGATGCCGTGACCGCCGAAGAGGTTTCGCTCCTTGTCGAAGTAGTGCATGCTACCTCCCTTCCCTTTGCTCGTGCCGGTGGTCTTGCCGAAGAGTTCGGCCATGACGTTCTTGGCCGGTGTGCCCAAAACGAGCGGGTGGGCGTGGTCCCGGTAACCCGTGATCACCTTGTCGCCTTTGCGAATGGCGGTGATCATGCCTGCGAGGATGGCCTCCTGCCCGATGTACAGGTGGCAGAAGCCACCGAACTTCTGCATGGTATAGAGCTGGCCCACTTTCTCCTCGAAGCGGCGCATGAGGATCATCTCCTTGAACCAACGCAGGTAGGTCTCCTTGTTGAAGGCCGTGCCATTGGTGTTGGCGCTGGTGCTCTTGCTGGCAGCGGTCTTGGTGCTCATGCTGGATGGTGGGCAAATATAGCCGCGTGCGTGCGGGGCCTCAGCGCCTCAGTTGGCTGCGATCGAAGTGCAGCGGGAGCAGGTCGGCGGCAGAAGGGAGTTCGATCACCGTGCCTTCGCTGGTGCCCAGTAACACGCGCATAGGTGAACCCTGTCGCGACTCCTGCTCCAATAGTGCCTGCCTGCAAATGCCGCACGGCGAAATGGGCATATCGCCCTTCACCTGGGGAACCACGACCGCGAGGGACTCCACCACCGCAGATGGGCTTGCGGACATGGCCGCATGCAAGGCAGTGCGTTCTGCACAAATACCAGCGGGGAACGAGGCGTTCTCTTGGTTGTTACCGGTGACCACCGAAGCATCCTTCAACCTGAGCGCCGCACCAACGAGGAAGTTGGAATACGGCGCGTAGGCGCGCGTTGCGGCTTCGGCCGCCTGCTGAACGAGTTCACGGTCCGCAGGCGAAAGTTCCTCCACCCGCGCTTGTCGGTAGGAAACAACATGCGAACGGGTCTCTGCCATGGGTTGGTTGAAGGAGGACGAAAGTACACTTGCTGCGTGCCATGCCGGGATCACTTCAAGTCCCCTCCGGTATCGGTTCGCTAGTTTTGGCATCCTTCACTCAACATGGACACGGCCTCGCTCATTTCACGTTTCGATCCCATCTCGTTGGAAGAGATGGACAGCGTGAAGCTGCAGGACCGGGTAGATACCAAGTATGTGCTGCCCGAGATCGGCATGGGCGCGTTGCTCGAGGCCATGCGCGTGCACTACCGCGTATTGGAGGTGAGGGGCGTGCGCGGAACGGCGTACCGCAGTCTGTACTTCGACACGGTCGACCTGAAGCATTACCAGGATCACCACAACAAGCGCACGTTCCGCAGCAAAGTGCGTTTTAGGGAGTACATCGGTTCAGACCTGGTGTTCCTAGAGGTGAAGCGCAAGACCGGTCGTGGTCGCACGGACAAGAAGCGCATGCGCGTAGAAGCGATCCCCGAAGTGCTCATCGGGGAACAACTCCGGTTCGTGCAGAAAGCCAGCCGGAGCGATGCCGCACTGGAACCATCGCTGTGGAACCATTTCACCCGCTACACCTTCGTGGGCAAGCAGGTGCAGGAGCGCCTTACCATGGATCTCGGTTTGCGCTACACCGATCTCCATGGGTCCGGAGATCTGGGCGGGATCGTGGTGGCGGAGTTGAAACAATCGCGCGCCGACCGCACCTCCCCCTTCGTGGAACTGATGCGCGGCATGAACCTGCGACCGAGCGGCATGAGCAAGTATTGCGTGGGTATGCTCACCTTGCGCCGCCCGGTGAAGCACAACGCCTTCAAGGAAGTGATGCGCAAATTGCAGCGCCTGCGCCGGGCCGCTTGAACCAACCTGAACCAGCGACGATGAAACTCTTCGGCATGCCGCTCTACGACAACGATCTGTTGGAGCTGCTCTTCAAGTTCGCAATGGACCTGATCGTCCTCTTCGTGTTGATCCGTGGCATCTACTACGGCATCCACCGCAAGAAGGACTACCTGTTCACCTACTTCCTGTTCAACATCCTCATATTCTTCCTGTGCGTGCTATTGAACAACGTAAAGCTGAGCACCGGCTTCGCCTTTGGCCTGTTCGCCATCTTCAGCGTACTGCGCTACCGCACCGAGCAGATCAGCATCAAGGACATGACGTACTTGTTCGCCGTGATCGCCGTGGCGGTGATCAACGCACTGGTGAGCAAGAAGATCAGCATTGCCGAACTGGTGTTCACCGACGGCATGATCCTGCTCTTCACATACGCACTGGAGCACTTGTGGCTTACCCGGCACGAGGCCATGCGCATGTTGATCTACGAACGAATTGACCTGATCAAACCGGAGAACCGCGCAGCGCTGTACACAGACCTTCAACAGCGCTTGGGCGTGAAGGTGTCGCGGATCGAGATCGGGAAGATCGATCTGCTGAAGGACACAGCGCAGTTGCGCGTGTTCTTCTTCGAGGATGAACAAGTGCATGCCACCTTCAATGAAATGGGCCCCGATGACGGGGATGATTAGGAAGGTTCAGGCCTTGATCACCAGCGCCACGACATAGGCGCACGCACCTTCTTCGCGACCAACGAAACCCATGGCCTCGTTGGTGGTGGCCTTGATGCTCACTGCATCTGGAGCAACCCCCAACAGCGGCGCCATCGCGGCGCGCATCGCGGGAACGTGGGGCATGATCATTGGGCGTTCGAGCACGAGGGTGCAGTCCACGTTGCCCACTTGCCAGCCGCGTTCATGCAGCATGTTCATCACCGCCACTAGAAGGCGCTTGCTGTCGGCGCCTTTCCACTCATCGTGGGTGTTTGGAAAGTGCTGGCCGATGTCCCCGAGACCGATCGCACCAAGCAACGCGTCGCATGCAGCATGCAGCAGAACGTCCGCGTCGGAATGTCCATCCAAGCCCTTCCCATGTTCGATCCGAACTCCACCGAGCCAGAGTTCGCGACTCTCAGCAAGACGGTGCGCATCGTACCCGAAACCCACGCGGATGTTGGGTGGGGTCGGTCCCATTACTCGGGTTTCTTCTCGGCCTTGCCGCTAAATGTGAAACCGAGGGTGAAGCGCAGGGTGTTCGCCAGCGGACTGCGCTGTGTGTTGGCGATGAGGTAGCTCATGTCCAGCACGAACTTGCTGTAGCGTACACCAGCACCGAGGGTGAAATACTTGCGATTGCCTTTGGTGTAATGCTCCCAGAAGTAGCCGGTGCGGAAAGCGAACTGGCCTGCGTACCAGTATTCGAAACCACCGGCCAGGTTCACTTCGCGCAACTCCTCCTTCCATTGGCTGCCGGGCAGCACTGTATAGGAACTATCGGCGTTGAGTGTGACCACGCCAGGAGCATCGTTGAAACTGCCGAACATGCCTGCTGCCACGCCCACATTGGGGTTGCGACCGCTGATCACTTCACGCTCGTTGGTCACGGGGTCGATATTGGTGCCGTAAACGGGTGGCGTTGGAACAAGGAGCTTGTTCAAATCCATGTTGAAGGCGATGCTGTTGTACTGGTCCAATTCCATCTTGAAGGAAGGCCCGATACGCAGGTTGGTGGGGATGAAGTCCTTGTTGGAGGTCTCCGTGTAGGACATCTTGGCACCGATGTTCGACACGTTGATGCCGAAGGCGAAGGCTCCTTCCTTGCTGTTGCCCAACTGTAGATCGGGCTTGGTGTAGTAGAAGGACACGTCAGCCGCCACGCTTTGGCCCGCCTTGGAATTGGCACCCTGCACGCTGATGCCGCCAGTGAGGTTGCTGTTGACGTACCGAATGGCCACACCACCGGAAAAATTCTCACCGAACTGTTGCGCGAAGGCCAGATCAATGGCGAACTCGGCCGGTTTGAAATCACGAAGCACCGCGCCGTTGACATCAGTGAAGGTTATGCTGCCCAAGTTGAAGTAGCGCAGCGAACCACCAATAGCGCTACGCTTGTTGCCCAAACGCTTGTACCCGGCGAGGTAAGCCAGACTCATGTCCGGCACCAGGTTGCGCAGCCATGGGCTGTAGCTCATCATGAACTCGGCATCATTATCCGCGAAGGCCAGTTTCGACGGGTTCCAGTGGATCGAATTGGCATCGGGACTGGAGGCCACCCCAGCATCGCCCATACCACCTGCGCGCGAATCGACGGAGATCATTAGGAACGGAACGGCGGTGGTGATGGTGTTGAGCACACCTTCTTCACAACTCTGACCGGTAAGCTGGTTGATGCACCCCGTGCTCACCTGAGCTCCAGCACCGATCACGATGCCGGATGAAATGATGAGGAGGCTCCAGCGGACGAACGAAAAGGTCATTGGCAAGGGTTTCGGAAAAGGGGACGGCAAATATACGCGGGGGGCGGGGGGCTTATTGTGCATCAGCGCAGGATCACGAGCTTCTCGAACTTCTCGGCATCCTCGCCTTCGGCAGTGGTCACATGCAGGCGGTACACATATGCACCGCGACCGAGTTTGTCGCCGAAGTCATCATTCCCATCCCAAGCCAAGGGTTCGGTTCGGAACCCTTCGCAGGTGAGTTGGCGGCTGATGGTCTTCACCAAGCGGCCCGCAACCGTGAACACCTGTACCTGCACGTTGAGCGTGGCGCAAGGGCGGTTGTGCTCGAAATAGAACTCGGTACGTGTGGTGAACGGATTGGGATAGTTGAGCACATGCTCCAAGGCCAGTTCGGCGTTGGGTGCCACAACGAATTCGGTACTGGTGAGCGAGGAGTTGTTGTGGGCGTCCCACGCCTTCAAGCTCAGTGTGTGGGAACCCTCAGCAAGGTCTGCGAAGCGGTACCTCACCTGCCCGCTCTTGTAGGTGTCCAGATCAGCCTCGTAAAGATCGTTGAGCACCACGGCGCCTTCAGAATTCTCATCGAGCGTGGCCAACAGATCATGCCCGATGCTGCTACCAACGGTGTTGATCCCATTCTCGTCGTGGATCTTTGCATAGAGCAACGGGTCCTCGTTGGTGATCCCGCCGCGTACAAAACGGTCGTCGTTGAGGTAGAGATCGATGCGCGGACCCTGATCGTCCAGGACCACATCGGTGGCAGTGGACCCCACCAAGGGATCGTTGGAGTATCCGCTCGCATTGAGGCTGCTAGATTCGGCGTAACAACTCACCCGGCCCGGCCCCACCTGGTAGTTGATGTCCTTGGGCACCACGAAGGTGAAGCTGAAGGCACCGGCGCTCACCGTGGCTTTGCCCCTGTAGATGATATTCTTGCGGATCTCGAAATCGAAGGGTCCGCCACCATCATTGGCGAGCGTGTACTGCACCTGCTTCTTGTCGTATACGGTGGGTACCACCACCCCGTTGAAGCTGGTCATGGGTTGGCCACTGCCATCATCCACGAAGCCGTTGAGGCGCACAGTGGCGAGCGCCTTCAATGTGTCTACCGCATTACCCAAGGTATCGGTGATGGTGGTGATCCGCAGGGTACCACGCGGTTGTCCCAAGCGCATGCTCGGATCACCGATCAAGCTGAAGTTCCGGTGGTTGCGCAGGTTCGGTTGTGCGGTCGCGATCGCCACCTTTGTTCGCCGGTAGGTATCACCCAAGCGCGCATCGCGCCCGAGTTCATCGGAAGCTTCGAACACATAGTCGTAAAAGTCCTGTGCCAGCGCGAAGTTTTGGCTAGAATAAGCAAGACGCGTAGTGCTCATCAATCCGATACCACCTCCACTGGGATTGAGCAGCACCCACTCTCCTGAAGAGGTCCGTGAAGGATCGTCCCATCTTGAGAATTCACACGTCGCGGTCATGAACAGGGGAAGCCTGTCCTTGTTGGTCCAGCCCAAGATGGTGTTGTTGTCCAGCAAGCGCTCGTGCGCCCAACCTACTTCGCCGCCGTGCCCCACATAGTTCACCAACAACAGTCCTTTCTGGACGCGCTCCCGCAGATCGGCAATGGCATCGGGATAGCGCTCTCCACCGGGTGTGGAAAGCTGTTGGTACGAGTCCATATACACCTTCTCCACATTTAGTGCAGGATGTTCGGTCTCCACTCGCGTGGCGAGGAAATCGGTCTGCTCCATATGGATCGTTCCTTCGAAACCATCGCCTTCCTGATCATCGCTCACGAACAGCACACGTGTGCGCCAATCGGCAATTCCACCATCGCCGGTGGTACTGCAATTGTCACCACTGGAGTTGAGCAACTGCAGGCCATCGTAGTTCAACAACTTGTCCACCACCTCGCGCGCTTGTTGATCCGTATGCACCACCAAACGGCCGATGCCGATATCCACGAAGTCGCCAGTGGACTCACCTTCCAGTTCATCGAGCAGCCCGAAATAGTCATCCGATGTGTATGAGCGGGAAAAGTCGATGGCGTCCTCGGTCTGGTACGTGGGGATCCAGTTCTGATTGCTGAAGGTGAGGGCCACGTTATTGTAGGATCCATCGCCGAACAAGAGAAGGTAGCGCGGCATTTCTTCAGGTGTGGATGCCCGATCGTACAGCATGCGCAAATAGCGCTTGATCGCAGTGGCGTCGCGTGCCCCGCTCGAGAACTCGTTGAACACTTGTTGGGGCGTCACGATCCTAACACTGAGACCTTCACTGGCCCTGCGCTCGGCAAGCCGCTCTGCGGACGACATGAATTCGTTCGGGCAGACAATGATCAAGTCCGTGGGGATCGCTGTGGCGTGCAGGTCCTGTGTTTGCACGCGGCCGATCTTCACCGGGGTGAGGTAGTTGGCATCTTTGAAGGCGATGAATTGGCGAAGTGTATCGGTATTGAGCCGGAAGGTCTTCTGAGTAGCGTTCCCTGTGTAGTCCACGCGACCGACCTGGGTGGGATCGGATACGTCCCAGATCCGCTGCACGCTCTGTGCTTGATCCAGAACGAACTCGGAAATATTGCCTGCGCCAACGGATCCCAAATGGCGGAAGGCGAGTTGATCACCGACCATGCGCAGTTCACGCGTACAGTTCAATCGCAAGTAGTTCAACCATCCCACGGAAGTAACAGGATCGAACTTGTTGAAAGTGAGCGACACCGGAAGATTGTTGCCCGAGGTGTTCCATTCCATGGACTGGTGGAAATTCCTGCCAACGGGGCCCGTGTAGCTGTTCGCTATGCCTTGCACCGTGAACGTGTTCGAGAAACCGCTGCTGGACCCGACCGTGAAAGAACTGTAGTTGACGATCGCCCCGTTGTTATAGGTCCTCGCCGCGCCATCCACTTCCAATGTGACCGGTTCGGCCTGCACCAGGTTGGGCGTTTCGAAATTGTAGGTGTAGGTGGTCACCAGGTCGTACACATCGCCATACCAAGTGCGGCCCGATTTGATCAGGTTGACGAGATCGCGATCGATGACCTGACGATCATTGAACTGCGTGACCGTGTGCGATGCAGCTGCCGTGCTAAGACCAACGGACTGGATCCTGAACGGAGCATCCACATCGATGCCGATGAAGTAAGAAGCGGAATCGGTAAAAACGTTCTTCGTGTGCAGAAAATAGGCATCGGTTGAGTCAAGCCCGAATTCGGCAATGGAATCATTCTCATCCCAGCGCTGGGCCCCGGATGCATAGAACAGGATGTAGTCCCCACTGTTGAAATTTCCATCTCCACCATCGACTACCTCAATGGTATTGGGGATCAGGTCCGTTGGCCGCTCCACGTTGTTCTGGAAGGGAAGCAGCCCGAAGTGGTTGCCATAGATGTTGATGCGGTCCGATGCAAGGCCATTCACATCCACGCCAATGTCCTGCAAGAAAGCGTAGGTGAGCTTGTAAACACCATCCTTCAGCAATGTGAACCGGAACCACTCGCCGGTGGACAATCGGGAATGATCGGGGTAGGCCTTGGGGCCGCCACGAGCGCTTCCCAAGGTCTCCGCCAATTCAAGATCGAACGAGACGAGTTTCTCCAAACCACCCGTGGAAGGGTTCCGCCTGAAGGGTTCCACCGAGACGATGGCGTGGGGCTGCTTGCGGTGCCAGCCCAAATGGCTCTGTACCAATGGGACTGGACCTGAACTATCCAAGCTTGGCCATGCCAACCGCTCAGCTGCGGTGAGCGGGGTATAAATGGCATTCCTCACGTGAGCGGATACTCGAATGGTGCTCATACCTAACGGAAATACCTCGTTGTGTATCGGTAGCCCATTACGGTCCATATCTATGACCGCCCCTGGAAACGTCAGTTGTGGCGCGGTTAGGGTTTGCTGTGCCGAGACCTTGCTCATCGGGGCAATATCATTGGGGGTCTCCACCCTTTGGGATGGCCAATCCAACGAACGCTGAAAGCTCTGTTGAGCATTCAACGCTGGGCAAAGGGTGCTAAGGCCGAGGGCCAGATTCGCAATGCGTAGGAGCTTCATAACAGGCGATGAACAGGTTTTCAACAGTCCGGATCGAAACTACTACCTTCGACCCTTGCGTTTTTAGAACACGTGAGCAACGGCATCAGTTCGTTATTATTGCCGACCGCTCCCGGGAACCGAAACCCTTGGGGATCCGTACAATTGTCGCTGGAAGGAGAGCCTGAACCGATAGAGCGCATGATGAAGAGGACCGTTTGGCGTGCGGCCCTGTGCACAGCACTGGGGGCTTTCGCAGTTTTGGGTGCGAGCGCCCAAGATCCGCAGTTCACCCAATTCTATGCGAACCCGCTTTACTTGAACCCGGCCTTCGCGGGTACGGCCCGCTGCCCGCGGGTGGTGCTGAACTACCGCAACCAATGGCCGGCCCTCACTGGCACCTTCGTTACTACGAGCGCCAGCTATGACCAGCATGTGGATGGTATGCAAGGCGGCTTGGGCCTCCTGGTCACCAACGACCAGGCCGGCAAAGGCACGTTGAACACCACCACGGTGAGCGGCATTTACTCCTATCAACAAGCCATTTCTCCGAAGTTCTCGATCAAGGCCGGCTTTCAGGCCACCTACTTCCAAAAGTCACTGGACTGGAGCAAATTGACCTTTGGGGACCAGATCGACCCGCGCCGTGGCTTTATTTACAACACCAACGATGTCCCTCGTGGTGGTAGCGTGGGCAACGCGGACTTCAGCGCGGGTATACTTGGTTACACGGACATCTTCTTCGTCGGTTTTGCCGCACACCACCTTACCCAGCCGAACGAATCGTTGATAGTGGGTACCAGTAAGTTGCCCATGAAACTCACCGGTCATGCAGGTGCTGCCATTCCGTTGGGCATGCACGGCAAGTATGGCGAGGCCCGCACCCGGATCTCCCCCAACGTACTATACCAGCAACAAGCTGCGTTCCGTCAGTTGAACCTGGGTTTGTACATCGATCACGGTCCCATCACGGCCGGTGTCTGGTATCGCACCCGCGATTCGTTCATCGCGTTGATCGGTTTCCACACGGACAAGTTCAAGTTCGGATACAGTTATGACCTCACCACGAGCAAACTCACCACGCAAACCGCAGGTTCGCACGAAGTGAGCATGCAAATGACCTTCAATTGCAAACCGAAACGAAGACGTTTTCGGGTTGTAGCATGTCCTACATTCTGATCACCACAACGAAAACCGCACGATCATGAGCCTTGCAAGGAAGACAGGGATCCTGCTCACGGGGGCCACGCTATTCTCCTCGTGCCAGTTCGAGAAGAGCGGAGCCACCGGATGGAACTACAATGATTCCAAGAACGGCGGCTTCGAGAAGGCCTCGTTCGAAGAGCAGGAGAACGGACCAGGCCTGATCCTGGTAGAAGGCGGCCAGTTCACCATGGGCCGGGTGACGGATGACCTGCGCCACGAATGGGACAACATTCCACGCACGGTAACGGTGTCATCGTTCTACATGGACGAAGTAGAAGTGACCAACTTCTACTGGCTCGAATACCTCTATTGGTTGGAGCGCGTGTTCGTGGCCGATTACCCCGAGATCTTCAAAAAGGCGCTGCCCGACACGTTGGTATGGCGCAGCAAACTGGCCTTCAATGACCCTTATGTGGAGTACTACCTGCGCCACCCGGCCTACCGTGATTACCCGGTGGTTGGTGTGAACTGGCTGCAGGCGAACGACTACTGCGCTTGGCGCACTGACCGCGTGAACGAGATCATTCTCATCCGCGAGGGCTTGTTCGAACATTACACGAACCAGATCAACGAAGACCACTTCACCACTGATGCATACTTGGCCAGCCAGTACGAGAGCGGGAAGAAGGTGGATGGCGTGACCGACTTCAACCCGAACAAGGACACCCGCAACGTGAAGATCGAGGACGGTGTTCTCCTGCCGCGCTATCGTCTACCGACCGAAGCAGAATGGGAATATGCAGCCTACGGCTTGGTCGGAAATACTGTCGACGAGCGCGTGGTGGAACGCCGCATCTATCCTTGGAACGGGCACTGGGTGCGCTATGACAGTCGCAAGAAAGGCGGTGCCTTCTATGGTGACTTCCGTGGCAACTTCATGCGCGGCCGTGGTGACTACATGGGTGTGTCAGGTAGCCTCAACGACAATGGCGATATTACCACCCCGGTGTTCAGTTACTGGCCGAACGACTACGGACTTTACAACATGGCCGGGAACGTGAGCGAGTGGGTGATGGACGTTTACCGTCCGTTGAGCCCCGAGGACAACGATGACTTCCGTCCGTTCCGGGGCAACGTGTTCCAAACGAAAGTGCTGAACAGCGATGGCGCCGTGCAAGACAAGCATGATCTGGTGATCTACGATGTTGATGGCATCAAGTACTACCTCACCGAGTTCCAGACCACCATGCAGGGCCGTGCAACCGACGAAGAAGGTGCGCTGATCGACGAGCTGCTCACCACCATTGAGCAAGCCATCGAGTTCAATAATACCCGTAAGCACGATGCGGCCATGCAGCGCGTGCAGGACATGATCGACAACATCAAGAGCAAGGACCTGGAGATCTGCCCTAAACTCCTGAGCGGGATCAGCGACTACCAAGCCGACCAGCCTGGAGACATCCGGGTTCGCACCGTTACGGTGGAAGAGAACATCGACCGCAGGAACTATCGCCAGAGTGACAACATCGATTTCCGCGATGGTGATATCGAGAGCAGCATCTACTACGAGCAAGCCGATTTCGAAGGGAACCCGATGTACGATTGGGGCAAAACAACATTGGTGAACGACCGCAGCCGCGTGTACAAAGGCGCTTCTTGGGCCGATCGTATCTACTGGGCCAATCCCGGCACCCGCCGCCACTTGGATGAGCGCCAGAGCACGAACACCATCGGCTTCCGTTGCGCCATGACCCGTGTGGGAAGTCCCAAGGGAATGGGTGATGACAAACGCAGGGGTAAGATCGATCAGCAAGAGAAACGCTGACCGCTTCTCCCCGCCACTACATTCGACCCCCGGCCATTTGCCGGGGGTCTTTGTATACATGACCATCGCAGAATTCCACAAAGCTTTCCTCTCATGCACTGGCGTAAGCACGGACACGCGCGCGATCACGCCCGGCAGCATGTTCTTCGCACTCAAGGGCCCTTCCTTCGATGCGAATGCCTTCGCTGCCGAAGCCTTGCTAAAAGGAGCGCGATACGCGGTTGTGGATGACCCATCGGTGGTCAAGAATGATCGCTTCCATCTCGTGCCGGATGTTCTGCTGGCCTTGCAGGAACTCGCTCGTCAGCACAGGCGTGGTTTCAACAGGCCAGTGATCGCCATCACGGGCACCAACGGGAAGACCACCACCAAGGAATTGTTGTATGCCGTGCTCAGCAAAAGCTTTACGACACTTGCCACCTCAGGTAATCTGAACAATCATATTGGAGTTCCGCTCACCCTTCTGCAAATGAGCGCATCACATCAAATAACCGTGATCGAAATGGGAGCGAACAAACCAGGGGATATCGCTGAGTTGGCGGCGATCGCCGAACCTACGCACGGCCTCATCACCAATGTGGGCAAAGCGCATCTGGAAGGCTTCGGTGGCTACGAGGGTGTGCTGCGGACGAAGACTGAATTGTACACCTCGGTCATTCAGAATGGTGGTCATCTGTTCGTCAATGCGGATGATGGTTTGCTGATGGAGAAGACTACCGCAGGCAAGCATTCAACCTATGGGACTTCTGCTTCCGCTGATCTATATGGGCGTGCCGAAGAATGCGGGCCTTATTTGAGCATTGTGTTCCGCGGACGCGATGGAATTGAACGTGCCGCGAAGACCCAATTGATCGGCAACTACAATTTGCCCAATGCACTGGCAGCAGCCGCTATCGGCCAGCACTTCGGCGTGCCGGACGACCTGATCGCGGAGGCCCTTTCGTGCTATACGCCGGGGAACAACCGCTCACAGTTCAAGGATACCGGACGCAATCTGTTGGTTCTCGATGCCTACAACGCAAACCCCACGAGCATGGTCGCTGCCTTGGAGAACTTCGCCACCATGCAAAGTGATCGGCCGAAACTGGTAATCCTTGGGGACATGCTGGAACTAGGTGTTGACTCCTTGAACGAGCACAAGGCGATACTGGAACTGGTGGGTCGCCTCCACCTCGAGGCGATCTTCATCGGACCTCAGTTCCAACGGGCCCGATCAGGCCCCACGGCCCGGTACCATACTGATGCGGCTGGGCTCCTTGAGCAGCTCTCGATACAACCGATAGCCGATCAGATCATCCTATTGAAGGGTTCCAGGGGTATGAAACTGGAAACCCTCGTGCCCGTCCTGTAAAAACCGAAGGCCTCCCACTTTTTGGGAGGCCTTGGTTCCTTCTGTAGCCCGTAGGGGAATCGAACCCCTGTTTCATCCGTGAAAGGGACGCGTCCTAACCCCTAGACGAACGGGCCACGATGACAATTCCCCTTGCGGGGGGGCCGCAAATGTAAAAACCTAGAGCGAACGCCCACAGCAATGATCAGGTCATGTCGTCGGCATCGGACTGGAAGCGAAACCCAAGGCGCTTCCCAGTGCTGATCTGGAGATTGGCGTTGAGCTCATTCATTTCGCTTACCGTTACCTGGTTCACCTGGTCGTACGGGGGGGCCAACAGGTCGAACTCAAGGACGTACAACACCGCCGACAAGAGCACATCCCTGATCCGATCCCGGACGACCTCATTGCTAGCTAGATCGTCGTACAAGAAGCCCAATTGACGTTTGCCCTGAACGAAGAAATGGTTCTCTCGATTGAGGAACAGACGTGCAACGAGGTATCCCAGGTCCCGCTCTCGGTTGTACGTGAAGGAGTCACTGAGGAAGTTGTACATGTTCACCACACCGAAATAGCCGCGCAGCTCATCCTCTTCCAAGTAACTGGTCTTCCAAAGGCTGTGGCTCTGATCCAGCTTGAACACGTTGGTGTGCATATGGAAGATGATCACATCCCCAGCCACGCGCAATTCGCACGCGGTGGCGCCTTTGTCCACGAAAGCCATCGTTAGGCGTTGATCGTGATCCTGCACCTCCTTCTGTAGGTCAGCGGCGATCTCCCGCAGCAGTTCCTTGATAGTACCGAAGAGCGCTATGGTGCCATGGTAGACGTCCTGCTTCATGCAGGACTTGGTGCGCAACGCGTTGAGTATCATCGCGCGGGCATCGGCAGGTTGGCTCTTCTTGCTCATCAGTATGCTCTTGCGAAGATCACCCTCCCAGCGCTAGGCTGGCCGGTCACCATGCACCGGCCCGTTGATCGATCACCATCCAAAGGAATACACCGGATGGTGGCTTTGGTCTCTTCCTTCACCTTGGCCTCGGTCTCTGCTGTGCCATCCCAATGAGCAAGAATGAACCCGCCCCGTTCGATGGCCACCTTGAACTCAACGTAGGTGTCAACCGCACAAGTACCAGCTTCACGCATGGCCAGCGCCTTTTGATAAAGGTTGTCCTGGATGGCCACCAACAGGTGCTCGATCTTCAGCGCTAGGTCCGTCATCTCCATCACTTGCTTCTCCAAGGTGTCCCGGCGAGCCACCTCGACCGTACCATTCTCCATGTCACGCGGGCCGATCGCGATCCGGACCGGACAACCCTTCATCTCGTGCTCGGCGAATTTCCAACCGGGCTTCTTGGTGTCGTCATCATCCAACTTCACCGATATGCCCTTGGCTCGGAGGTCCCTCATCAACGGTTCGACATGAGCCCGGATCGCTGCAAGCTGTTCATCGCTTTTTGAGATCGGAACGATCACCACTTGTACTGGAGCCAGTTTTGGGGGGATCACAAGGCCGTGATCATCGCTATGCGTGAGGATCAAGGCGCCCATTAGGCGAGTGCTCACACCCCAACTTGTGGCCCACACGAGCTCCTGTCTGTTCTCCTTGTTTGTGAAGTACACCTCGAATGCCTTGGCGAAGTTCTGTCCAAGGAAATGCGATGTGCCTGCTTGCAGCGCCTTGCCATCCTGCATCAGCGCCTCGATGCAATAGGTCTCTTCTGCTCCGGCGAATCGTTCACTGGCGGTCTTGATCCCCTTGATCACGGGGATGGCCAACCATTCTTCCGCGAAGCGGGCATATACGTTGAGCATGCGCTCGGTCTCTTCCACGGCCTCTTGCTTGGTGGCATGGGCCGTGTGCCCTTCCTGCCACAGGAATTCCGTCGTACGCAAGAAAAGTCGCGTGCGCATTTCCCAGCGCACCACGTTGGCCCACTGATTGATCAACAAGGGTAGATCACGGTAGCTCTTGATCCATCCGCGGTAGGTGTTCCAAATGATGGTTTCGCTGGTCGGTCGTACGATCAGTTCCTCCTCCAATTTAGCATCCGGATCCACGATCACGCCATGAACGGGGTCGCTCTTCAGGCGATAATGGGTCACCACCGCGCATTCCTTGGCGAACCCTTCCACGTGGCTGGCTTCCTTGGCCAGATAGCTCTTCGGTATGAAGAGCGGGAAGTACGCGTTCACATGGCCGGTCTCCTTGAACATCACATCGAGCCTTTGCTGCATCTTTTCCCAGATGGCATAGCCGTGGGGTTTTATAACCATGCAACCGCGCACATCGCTGTGCTCGGCCAAATCGGCTTTGAGCACCACGTCGTTGTACCACCGAGCGTAGTCGTCAGCACGCTTCGTCAATTGGTCCCCCATCGCCTTCTTCTCGGTATTATTTTTGTTCCTATACGAGCGGCGACCAAAGTAAGCAACCCCATGAGGGCGATCCGGCCCGAAGGACAACCGAACAAGACATGAACACGATCCTCAAGCAGCTCTTTCCGGTGATGGCGTGCATGCTCCTGCTGGCTTCGTGCGCCAGTGTGCAACCCACCGCGCAGCGCGCCGATGATATCTACTACATGCCTGCGCAAGCCTCGGCGGAACAGCCTATGGCGAAGGAAGCAGCACCTGCTGAACTGACCGAACAGGCGGCAGCGAACGATGATTACTACGATGCTGGTACGGCGCAGCAGTACAGCGGATCCGGGAACTACTACGACATGGCCTACAATGATCCGTACTACTACAGCTATGGTCGGTTCGGATTCGGTGTTGGCATGGGTTGGCAGAGCGGCTGGAACGGTCAGGGCTGGGGTATGGGCATGAACTGGGGATACGGCAGTGGCGTTTACAGTGGCTGGTACCGACCCTCCTACTGGGACCTTTACGGCATGTACAATTGGAACAGCTACGGTCCAGGTGGATACAACCCATGGGCATGGTATAACGACCCGTACTACAACAACGGTTCCGGTAACTACGGCAACAACTATGGCTATGGCAACTATTGGGGGCCATGGGGGAATTGTGGATGCGGATACTCACCGATCATTGTTGGCGGATCCAGCAATGTGCTTGTGGGCCATCGCCCATCGCTGAACGGCAATAGCACAGCTGACAATGGTGTGTACCAAACCCGATCCATGTACCGTGATCCGATCGCCTTGTCAGGTAGCACGCCGCAACGCGATGTCCGACTGGAGAGACCTTTGTCCGGTCGCACTCAACGTCCGATCTCCACGGATATTCAACCGGAAGCGCCGCATCGCGAAGTGCGTCCAATTGTTCAACCCAACACCGAACGCGGTGTCCAACATCGTGCGCCATCCGATCGGCGCAACGGAACCGAACGCTCGCCCTCCTTTGGCGGTGGTAGTAATCGGTCAGGGGGTGATCGAAGTGGAGGTGATCGCGCAGCGCCATCACGTTCGGATGGTGGTGGTTCGCGTTCCAACGACACGCACCGCTCACGGTAACGCGAGTAGCGCTATAGGCCATGATCATAGGATCGCGGATACGTGGCTGCTCGCTCGCGCTTCACATGGTGGTTGTCCCAGCCTTGTTTGCTCAAAGTGAGGAAGATGCGCTCCGCATTTCCACCATGTCGCCAGGGGGAACCGCGCGCAGCAACGGTATGGCCAACGCATTCGGCGCATTGGGTGCTGATCCAGTATCCTCAGCGATCAACCCTGCGGGTTTCGGGTTGTACCGCAGCAGTACTATTTCCCTCACCCCAGCACTTGAGGTGAACACATCGAACACGAATTACTACAACGCCGCAGATGCGGCCACGCAGTCCCGCATGTACTTCAGCAACATGGCCCTAGTGCTGCATTACCCAGGCAAGAGCGGCTCCGATTGGCGGAACAGCACCTTCGGCTTGGTCTACGATCGCAGGCAAGGGCATCACTGGAGCACCGAAGCCTCCGGTGATGTGCCGGGCACCATCCTTCAACGCTTCGTGGACGAGGCCGAAGGAACACCTTACACGAATGTTGCCGATGATCTGCCTTTCACCGCAGGCCTTGCATGGAACGCGTACGGTATGGATACTCTGGCGGGGCAGCCTTCGAGCTACTTCAGCTACATCCCCGAAGGATCCACCACGCGGCAACGTCATGTGATCGAATCCGAAGGACGCAATGCTCACACCTCGTTCTTCTACGCTGGCAACTACAAGGACAAGCTGTACCTCGGACTGCAACTAGGTGTCCTCAGCCATCGCTACGAACGCAACATCACGCATCTGGAGAACACGCTGGATCAAACCCTCGATATCGCAAGTGCCATCTTCAAGGAAAAACTCGTTACGACCGGCAGTGGATTCGATGTAAAGGCCGGTTTCCTAGCGCGCATCGCGGAGCGCTTCCGAACAGGGGCTTCCTTTCACAGCCCGCAATGGTTGTTGCTGAACGATGCGTACGTGAACCAACTGAACACCACTTTCCGCACTCCCGATAGCGAGGGCAACTATGCGTATGAGGCTGTTTCACCGGACGGCACCTTCGCGTACCGGCTGATCACCCCATGGCGCAGCACAGTGAGCGCGGCCTACCTCGCTGGCACCAACGGAACGGTGAGTGTGGATTACGAATATGCCGATATGGGGGCCATGCGCTTCCGCGCAGCGAATTCACTGGAAGACCTATATGACTTCAATGCGGAGAACAGGCTTATCAAGCAGCGTTTCCAAGCCATGCATGGCGTACGCGTTGGCACGGAATGGCGTGCGGAGAACTGGTATTTCCGAGCCGGTTGGGGTTATGTGACCGAACCTTACAAGACCATCGACCCCTTGCATTCCGGCGGCCAGAAGACCTATGCCGGCGGTGTGGGCTACCGCAGCGAGCATCTCACCATTGACCTTGGGTTGAACTACATCATACAGAACACACGCTTCTTTCCCTACAGCCCCGATCTGGTCCAAGCAGTGAATGAAGAACGAGCGAGCTTCCGCACCTTCCTCACATTCGCGTTCCGACCTTGATCTCTGAGGTCGTGAAATGAAAAGCCCCCGTAACCGGGGGCTTTCGCGTTCATGTCCGGGGCGCCTTACTTGTCGCCTTTCACCCGCTCAACCACGTACTCGTCCACCAAAATGCGACCACAATGCTCGCATACAATGATTTTCTTGTGGCTGCTGATGTCCAGTTGGCGCTGTGGGGGGATCGCGTTGAAGCAACCGCCGCAGCTACCGCGTTCCACGGGTACCACGCCCAGTCCGTTCCGGGCATTGCTACGAATGCGATGGTAGGCGCTCAGGAGGCGCTCTTCTATGTGCTTGCTGGCGTGGTCGCTCTTCTTCTGCAGGTCCTTCTCCTCCTTCTCGGTCTCGGAAATGATGTCGTCGAGCTCCTTCTTCTTCACATCCAGGTCCTTTTTGCGATCATCATGGCGGATCTTGCTGTCATCCACCACGCTCTTCTTGCCGTCGATCTGGGCCTTGGCTTCCTTGATGCGCTTCTCAGCAAGTTGGATCTCCAGGTTCTGGAACTCGATCTCCTTGGTGAGCGAATCGTACTCGCGGTTGTTGCGCACTTTGGCCTGCTGGCCCTCGTACTTCTTGATCTGGGCCTTGGCGTCCTTGATCAGGTTCTGCTTCTCGCTCACCTGGCCTTCCATTTCACCAAGCTCGTCCTGCAGTTTCTTGAGGCGCGTCTCCAATCCGGCCACCTCGTCCTCTAGGTCCTGCACTTCCAACGGGAGCTCGCCGCGCTGCACCTTGATGCGGTCTACTTGCGAATCCACGTGCTGGAGGCGATAGAGTTCCACCAATTTCTCGGCGATGGTGATCTCGGCCTTCGCGGCGGGGGTGATCGTCTTTCCGCTGTCCGTTGCGCCCTTCGCCGGAGCCTTCACTTCGCTCTTTGCCATTTTCAGGATAGGTATATGGGGTCCGTGACGATTTCCGTCAAACGGACGGCAAATGTAGGTAAAACATGCCCCAGTTTCCGCTGGATCAGGTGCATGGTGTACTGCTCACTACCGTAGTGTCCGATGTCCACCAGCAGGAGCCTCGCGTCGGCATCGAAATACTGGTGGTACTTGAGGTCGCCCGTGATGAAGGCATCGGCCCCGAGAGCCTTGGCCTTGGAGAGAAGGAAAGACCCCGAGCCGCCGCAGATGGCCACCTTCCGAACGGGTTTGCCCAGCAGCGCACTGTGCCGGACCACCTTCAGCCCGAACACCTCCTTGAGCCGCGCAAGGAAGGTGGTTTCCACATGGGGCTGGTCCCACTCGGCGAGTAGTCCGCTACCAATACTGGGGTCGGTGTTGAGGAGCGGAACGACGTAATGTGCCACCTCTTCATAGGGGTGATGGGTGAGCATGGCGGCAAGGATCGCGGTTCGCGCCGGTGCCGGGAAGATGACTTCGACCCGCACCTCTAGCTCGAAATGCCTTTCGCCTATGCTACCCACGAACGGGTTGGTGCCTTCACCGCCTCGGAATGTTCCAGTGCCTTCCGTACTGAAGCTGCACTCACTGTAGTTGCCCACATGCCCAGCCCCTGCTGCGAAGAGCGCATTCCGCAGCGCTTCCGCATGGTCCGTTGGCACCATGACCACCAGCTTGTTCAACTGCCCCGGCTTGGGATCAATTACGCGCAGGGGTTTGAGGCCCAAGCGTTCGGCGATCTCGCCGTTGACCCCATCCATCACGTTGTCCAGGTTGGTGTGGATGCTGAGAATGGCGATGTCGTTCTTGATCGCTGCCAACACCGTGCGCTGCACAGGATCGCGGCCCGTGAGGCTCTTCAGCCCCGTGAAGATCACCGGGTGGTGACTGATGATGAGGTCGCAGCCTTTGGCCATTGCTTCGGCCACCACCGCCTCGGTACAATCCAAGCAGACCAACGCGGCCCGCACTTCGGCATCGGGGTCTCCCACCTGAAGGCCACTGTTGTCGTAGTTCTCTTGTAATTCTGGAGGCGCCCACGTATCGAGGGCTGCCATGATGTCCTTGATCTTCATCTTTGACCGTTGGCGCTTACGAAAGGCGCTGTCGGCAAAGTAACCATGTCCACATTGCGACTGCTCTTGTTGCCCTTCGCCTGGCTCTATGGTCTGGCACTGATGGCGCGGCACGCGATGTACGACGCACGTCTTTTCAAAAGCACTAGTCCTGCGCTCCCCGCGGTCGTAGTTGGCAACCTCTCCCTTGGCGGCACAGGCAAAACGCCGATGCTCGAACTAGTCCTGCGAACGCTGAACGGCACCGCGCCATTGGCCACGTTGAGCCGGGGATATGGCCGCAAGGGAACGTCTATTCATGAAGTGCAGCCTGCGGACAATGCAGAACGCAGCGGCGATGAGCCGTTGCAGGTGAAGAAAAAGTTCAATGAGGTGCGCGTCTTTGTTGGTGCCGATCGCGTGCGGGCCATTGAGCGGATCCAGCAATTGGTTCCGCAGGTGAAGGCGGTGATCCTCGACGATGCGTTCCAGCACCGGCGTTTGAACGCTGGCCTGAACATCCTGCTCACCACCTTCCAGCGACCGTGGTACAACGATCACTTGATCCCGGCTGGGCGCCTGCGTGATGTTCCTGCGCGCGCGCGGGCCGCACAAGTGGTGGTAGTGACCAAGTGCCCTGCTTTGCCTTCTGCGGAAGAACGGCGCGAATGGCGACAACGACTGGGTCTGAATGCCGACCAAGAGCTGTTCTTCAGCGGGATCACTTATGAGGACCCCAAGTTGTCAGTTGGCAGCGGTCAGGGTACGGTTGTCGAGCCCTTGCCAACTGCCAACCGCCAACTGCCAACTTCTTCCTACCTCCTCTTCACCGGCATTGCCGATCCCAGCCCCTTGGTGGAGCACTTACAAGCCAAGTGCACCCAACTGGAGCACATGGCCTTCCCCGACCACCACCTGTTCACGACTACAGACCTGCGAGCGCTGGCACAGCGGTACGCTACATTCGCGGCCGGTCCGAAAACGCTGATCACCACGGAGAAAGACGCCATGCGCCTGCGGTCGGTGATCGCAGGAAGCCCCTTGGAAGGTCTTCCGCTAGCGGTGATCGGTATGCGGACTGTGATCCTCAACGAACCCGAGCGCTTCGCCACATTGATCCGCGACCATGTTGCAACGTATCCAGCGCATCGCTGACCATTTGAAGAAGGCCACCGGCGGCTTCGCTCCGGAAACGGGGATCATCTTGGGCACCGGCCTCAGCGGCTTGGGCAAGGAGATCGATGTGAAGTACGCGATCCCATACGGCGAGATCCCCGAATTTCCGGTGAGCACCGTGCAAGGGCACCCGGGCAAATTGCTCTTCGGCTTCCTTGGCGGCAAGCCGGTAGTGGCCATGCAGGGCCGCTTCCACTTCTATGAAGGCTGGACCATGGGCGAAGTGGTGCTACCGGTGCGCGTGATGAAGTACCTCGGCATACAGCGCCTCTTCGTGAGCAACGCATGTGGTGGTGTGAACCCTTCCTTCGAGACGGGCGACCTCATGATCCTCAATGATCACATCTGCCTGTTCCCGAATCCGCTCATCGGCAAGAACATCGATGAGCTCGGTCCACGGTTCCCGGACATGAGCGAGCCATACGATCATGCGTTGATCGCCAAAGCGAAGGGCATTGCTGAAGCGAACAACATTCCCATTCGCACCGGCTGCTATGTGGGCCTCACCGGTCCCACGTTGGAGACGCCTGCCGAGTACCGCTATGTGCGGATCATTGGCGGCGATGCCGTGGGCATGAGCACCGTACCCGAAGTGATTGCCGCACGACAGATGGGCCTGCCGTGCTTCGCCATGAGCGTGATCACCGACATGGGTGTGGAAGGCCGAATTGAAAAGACCACGCACGAAATGGTACAGCGCGTTGCCGAGAAGGCAGAGCCGCACCTGACCTTGATCATGCGTGAACTAATAGCTGCTTGCTGATGCGGAACACCGCCACCATTCTCGTTCTGCTCACATGCACGACCGTATCTGCCCAGGACAGCCTCAATGTGCGCATGCTCTTCCACTGGGACGACCCGGCCATTCCTGAAGGAGTGGAGGTGTATTTCAACCAGTACAACGATGTCTGGGGCTACGCGGCCGCAGGCCGCGAATACGCATTTCTCGGCAGTACGTTGGGCGTGCACGTGTTCGACGTGACCGATCCAGTGAACAGCGTGCTCGTCGATGAGGTGCCTGGTCGTTTCAGTGGTGCTGGCGTGATCCACCGCGATTACAAGGTGTTCAACGGCCACCTCTTCGCCACATGCGATCAAGGGCCCAGTTCGTTGCAGGTGATGGACCTGCAATACCTGCCCGATTCGGTGAGTGTGGTGTACGACAGCGATGCACTGTTGACCAACGCGCATAATATCCAGATCGATACGGTGAATGCGCGCTTGTACACCAATGGCGGCAGCACGCACTTCAGCGTGTACGACATCAGCGATCCAGCGAACCCCTCGTTACTGAGCGACTGCGAGGCCGATGTGCCGTGGTGGGCCAGTGAAGTGGGCTATGTGCACGATTGCTTCGTGCGCGACAACATCGTTTGGACCAACGATGCCAACGCCATGCACGTCATCGACTTCACGGATGTGGAGAACCCCGTGCTGCTCGGATCCATGAGCGGGTATCCCGGTGCCGGCTACAACCACAGCGGCTGGATGAACGACGCGGGCACGCTATACACCATGGCCGATGAAACTCACGGTTCCCCGTTGAAATTCGTTGATGCCACACAACTCAACGACCTGCAGGTGATCTCCACGGTGACCACTGGTGTGGACCCCACATCGGTGTTGCACAACCCCTTCTTCACAGGTGATCTGGTGCACGTGGCCTACTACTATGACGGATACTGGCTGTGGAACCTCGCTGATCCATTGCAACCGATCCTACTAGGCTATTACGACACATGCCTTGAACCCAACACCGACAGCTACAGCGGCGCCTGGGGCACCTACCCGTTCCTGCCCAGTGGCCATGTGCTCGTGAGCGACATGCAAACAGGACTTTGGGTGTTGGACATCAGCATCGCCACGGGTATTGCTAACGCTGCTGCACCTCCGGTCTTCCGCATTGCACCTACGCTCACCCAAGGGTCCATCACCGTCTCCACTTACATTTCAACCGGTGCCATGATACACGTAGAGGTGATCGACGCATCCGGTGCCCTTGTGATCGCTCGCAACTCGGGCGCATCTTCGTTCGAACTGGACCTGACCACGATGCCCGACGGCATCTACCTGGTGCGCGCCACGGCCAACGATGGCGTGCACACCCAGCGCGTGGTGAAGACGAGCGCCCGATGAGCCACTGGAGCGAGAAGTGGGACTTGGTGGTGGGCCTTGAAGTCCACGCCCAGTTGAACACCACCAGCAAGGCATACAGCAGCGATGCCAATGCGTATGGCGATCACCCGAACACCAACGTAAGCGTGGTCACGCTCGGCCACCCCGGCACCTTGCCCGTGGCCAACAAGAAAGTAGTGGAGCACGCCATTCGCATCGGCTTGGCCACCAACTGCACCATTGCACCGTGGATGCACTACGCGCGCAAGAACTACTTCTACCCCGACCTGCCCAAGGGCTACCAGATCACGCAGGACCAAACGCCGATCTGCACGAAGGGCTTCATTGAGATACCGAACACGCGCGATGCCACTGTGCAAGATGCCCAAGCTTCGCTCGGCATGACACGCATCGGCATCACACGCATCCACATGGAAGAAGATGCGGGCAAGAGCATCCACGATGTGGACCCCTTCAACACGCTCGTGGACCTGAACCGCGCCGGTGTGCCACTGGTGGAGATCGTGAGCGAACCCGACATCCGCAGTGGACAAGAAGCATACGACTATCTGGTGGAGATCCGCAGGTTGGTGCGCTACTTGGACATCTGCGACGGCAACATGGAGGAAGGCAGCTTGCGCTGCGACGCCAACATCAGTATCCGTCCGAAAGGCAGCAACACCTTTGGCACACGGTGCGAGGTGAAGAACATGAACAGCTTCCGTAACGTGGTGCGCGCGATCGAGTTCGAAGCGCAACGCCAGAGCGAAGTCCTGGAAGCGGGCGGCACCATCCACATGGAGACACGCAGCTTCGACGCAGGCAAGGGCACTACCGTGGGCATGCGCAGCAAGGAACTCGCGCACGACTACCGCTACTTCCCAGAGCCCGACCTGCAACCGCTCACGGTGAGCGAAACACAGAAGGAAGCGATCCGCAAGGATATGCCGCCGCTGCCGCGTGAATTGCGGGAGAAGTACACCACCGCGCTCGGCTTGAGCGAATACGACGCCGCGATCCTCACCGACGATAAAGCCACAGCGCTGTACTACGAAGCGTTGATCGCACGCGTGAGCAACTACAAGGGCGCCGCAAACTGGGTCATGGGCGATGTACGCAGTTGGGTGAACGAACGCGGCCTTACCATGGAGCAGTTCCCGATCAGCGCCGAACGGCTAGCGGGCTTGATCACGCTGATCGACAGCAGCAAGGTGAGCCACACCATTGCCAGCCAGAAACTGTTCCCGCTCATGGTGGAGCACGTCTCCTATTCTGCTGAAGAACTCGCGGCAAAGCATGACCTCGTGCAAGACATGCGTGAGGATATGATCGAAGGACAAATGCGCGAGATCATGGCGCGCTATCCGGACAAGGTGCAAGCATACCGTAATGGCAATAAGGGCCTGCTCGGCCTCTTCATGGGCGAAGTAATGAAGGGCACCAAAGGCAAAGTCGATCCCAAACGCGCCAATGAAGTGGTGCGCACAATGCTCGAAAAAGACAACGCATGAATACCATCCGACAGCCGTTCATCGCCGTCCTTGCAGTGGCCACTTTCATATCGTGCACCGGCAAGAAGGACGCACGCCCCATAAGTTTCATCGTGAAGGAAGGCGGTGGCACCATGTGCTACTTCGACCGCTTCGAGAACAACCTGCCGTACCACGTCGATTCGGTGAAGCTGGACAAGAACGGCGCGGGCACCATGCAGATACCGTCCATGCCGCTCGATTTCTACCGCATCACGATGGGTAACGAGCAAGTGATCGTGGTGCTCGATAGTGCCGAGAGCTTGAACATGGAAGGGCGCGCGGGCAGCATGACCAGCGCCGTTGCCGACGGATCCAAGCACACCGATCTGCTCCGCCGCTTCCAAGAGGAAGTGCAGGGTTATGATATGAAGGTTGCCGCGCTGCGCACTTCACTCGCCACCGATCCGAGCAACACGGCGAACATGGACGAGTTGAACAGCACCAACAGCGCCTTCTACGATCGTTGCAAGCAGGTGGCGCGGGAAAACAGCGGGTCGCCGGTGGCGATCAGCGCGCTCAGCCGCCTCAACATCCAGCAAGAGCTGGAACTCTTCAAGCAGGTGCGCGAAGGACTACGCAAGAGCATGCCGCGCTCCACCTTCTTCACCAACTTCCGCGACCAGGTGGATCGTTTCGAGCAGGAGCAGTTGATGGTGCAAATGCAGGAACAGGAAGCTAAACGCCTTAGCAACTTGCTCCCCGTTGGTGGCCCCGCACCTGAGATCGCGCAGCAAACACCCGATGGAGGGACGCTCGCGCTGAGCAGCTTGCGCGGTAAATACGTGCTCATCGACTTCTGGGCCAGCTGGTGCCGCCCCTGCCGCATGGAGAACCCGAACGTGAAACGCGTGTACGAGCGCTTCAAGAACAACGGCTTCGAGATCTTCGGCGTATCGCTGGATCGCGATCACGCCTCTTGGCTGAAGGCCATACAGGACGATGGGCTGCCGTGGAAACACGTGAGCGACCTCGGCTTCTGGAACAACGCGGCTGCACAGGAATACGGAGTTACAGGCATTCCGTACACCGTGCTCGTGGACCGCGATGGGAACATCATCGAGAAGGGCCTGCGCGCC
>JBKJPT010000080.1:0-13999 GCA_046595075.1 Flavobacteriales bacterium | reverse complement strand
GCTGGTGATCGTGGTCTTGCCGTGGCTTCCACCAATGACCACGCGCGTCTTGTTCCCCGTGTTCAGCTATCCGTCGTACTTCTACGAGCGCACGCGGAACAAGACGCGCGTGGTCATTGGTGGAAGCCACGGCAAGACCACGATCACCAGCATGATCGTTCATGTGCTGCGTCATGCGAACGTGGAGTTCGATTACCTCGTGGGCGCCCAACTCGATGGCTTCGACTGCATGGTGAAGCTGAGCGACACCAGCAAGGTGGCGATCATCGAAGGCGATGAATACCTCGCATCGGCCTTGCAGCCAATACCCAAGTTCCACCTGTACAAGCCGGACATCGCACTGATCAGCGGGATCGCGTGGGACCACATCAACGTCTTCAAGACCTTCGATAGTTATGTGGACCAGTTCCGAAAGTTCATTGCGCTGATCGAGCCGGGCGGCCGATTGGTGTACTGTGCGGAGGACGATGAAGTGAAGAACCTTGCGCTCGAACCGGAGGTGACCGCAACGAAGATCCCTTACGGCGTTCCGGGGCATCGTATCGACGACGGGACAACCATATTGGAGACCGGCCACGGCGATGTGCCTTTGCAGGTCTTCGGCAGGCATAACCTCCAGAACATGGAAGGTGCGCGGCATGTCTGTCACCTGCTCGGCATCGGCGACAAGGAGTTCTATGCTGCGATGCGCACCTTCCACGGCGCTGCGCGACGCTTGGAGAAGCTCGCCGAAGTGCCGGGCCGGATCGTCTTCAAGGATTTCGCGCACTCACCGAGCAAGTTGAAGGCGACGCTGCAAGCGGTACGCGAGCAATTTCCCGAGCGACGATTGGTGGCATGCATGGAGTTGCACACCTACAGCAGTCTGAGCGAAGGATTCCTCGATCAGTATGCTGGTTGCATGGACGACGCCGATCGCGCCATCGTCTTCTACGATCCACATGCGGTGCAACTGAAACGCTTGCCGCCCATTCCTCCAGAGCGTGTTCAGCGAGCCTTCGGTCGCAAAGACCTGCTCGTGCTCAATGATCCCGTTGCTGTCATGGGCGCAGTGCGCGAAGGCATCGGTGGCGAAAGTGTGCTGCTGATGATGAGCAGCGGCAACTTCGGCGGGCTGGATCTTCAAGCCTTGAGCGAGGCCTTCATCGCCTGAAGCGGCGCAGCACCTTGTGGTGCAGCATGCCCAGCATAAGCGCGTTACAACCACCCGCGATGAGCAAGGCGAAAAAGGTGATGCTGGTGTAATTGAACGGAGTGAAGAACTTCTCCAGTCGAGGGCGAATGAGGTTTTCAGGTTGTCCCTCTGCGACACCCTTTGCTACCATGGCGTTCACCCGGTGCGTGAAGTAGGTGTGCTCGACAGCGGCGTAATAGATCCAAATGAAGACCGAAATGATGAGCGCATAGACGGCTGCGCTCTTGAACCCTTCGCGCATGAGCACCGGGAATCCGGCCGTGCGATCTATGGTGAGCAGCCTGTGGTCGGTGAAGAACACCAAAGTGGCCAGTGCCAGGCAGTGCACGATCATAAAGTCGGTTCCTTCCGGCGGATGACCCGTGTAGAACAGGAACAGGCGCAGTGCGATCACCGCGAAGGCTGCGAGTGCTGCGAGGATCATTTGGTGAACTGTTCCACAGCGGAACGGATCAACTGTTCATGCTCACCAAGAACTCTTCGTTGCTCTTGGTGCCTTCCATGTGCTTCTTCACGAATTCCATGGCTTCCACCGGGTTCATGTCTGCCAGGTGCTTGCGCAGGATCCACGTGCGTTGCAGCACTTCCTTTCCGTGCAGCATGTCGTCGCGGCGGGTGCCGCTGCTCATGATGTCGATAGCGGGGAAGATGCGGCGGTTGCTGATCTTCCGGTCCAGTACCAATTCCATGTTGCCGGTGCCCTTGAACTCCTCGAAGATCACCTCGTCCATCTTGCTGCCTGTATCCACCAGTGCCGTGGCGATGATCGTTAGCGACCCACCGTTCTCGATCTTCCGCGCAGCACCGAAGAAGCGCTTCGGCTTCTGCAGCGCGTTGGCATCCACACCACCGCTGAGGATCTTCCCACTTGCAGGTTGAACGGTATTGTACGCACGTGCAAGACGCGTGATCGAATCGAGTAGGATCACCACATCGTGGCCGCACTCGGTGAGGGCCTTGGCTTTTTCAAGTACGATCCCAGCCACCTGCACGTGGCGCGTGGCGGGTTCATCGAAGGTGCTGGCGATCACTTCGGCCTTCACACTGCGGGCCATATCGGTCACTTCCTCCGGACGCTCATCGATCAGCAGCACGATCAAGTACGCTTCGGGGTGGTTCGCAGCTATGGCGTTCGCCACGTCCTTCAACAACACCGTTTTACCCGTCTTTGGTTGCGCTACGATCAAGCCGCGCTGCCCTTTGCCTATGGGGGCGAAGAGGTCCAGCACGCGCATGCTGATGTTGGTGTCCTTGCCCGCCAGCGTGAACTTCTCGTCGGGGAAAAGTGGTGTGAGGAATTTGAAGGGAACACGATCGCGTACCCATTCCGGATCGCGGCCGTTGATCCTGTCGATCTTGAAAAGCGGGAAGAATTTGTCGCCTTCGCGCGGCGGACGCACGTAACCCGTCACCGTATCGCCGAGCTTGAGGCCGTACTGCTTGATCTGTTGCTGGCTTACGTAAACGTCATCGGGCGAAGCCAGGTAGTTGTAATCGCTGCTGCGCAGGAAGCCGTAACCCTCGGGCATCACTTCCAGCACGCCTTCGCATTCCACGAACGCGTCGAAGTTGTACTGCTCGCGTGGCGGCTGACGGTCCGGTTGCGGGCGTTGATCATTGCGCTGGTCGTTGCGTTGCTGATCACCACGTTGCTGATCACCACGTTGATCACCCCGCTGTTGGTCGCGCTGATCGTTGCGCTGTTGGTCGCCGCGTTGCTGATCACCACGTTGTTGATCGCGCTGGTCGTTGCGCTGCTGATCACCGCGCTGCTCGTTGCGTTGATCTGGTCTTCCTTCGTTGTTGCCTTGGCCTTGTGGGCGTTCACCCCGCTGATCACGGCGGTCGTCGCGGGAGTTGCGATCACCACGGTCATGGCGCTGATCACCTTGGCCTTGCGGACGTTGCTCGTTCCGGTCATTGCGCCCATCGCGATCACGCCGTTCACCTTCCGGTCGCTCGCCACCGCGCTGTTCGTTGGGTTGGCGATCTTGTCGTGGCCGGTCATCGCGCCGTTCCGGGGTAACTGGGGAGGTGGGTGGCGGTGCCACTTCCTTCACCACATTGGTTGTTTCATCCTCGCCGTTCTCCTCCTCATCGTCCTCCTCATCGTCGTCCTCATCTTCGTCATTCTCATCATCATCCCTTTCACCGTTCATATCCGGTGCATCCACAGGCTCTGGGTCTTCTTCTATGGACACTTCATCGGCGGTGGCCAATGCTGTAATATCCTTCTCGTCGCCCACGAAACTGGGTCCGATGTGTTTCTCCGCAGCGGGTTTCGCACCCTGGGCCTCAAGGATCTTGGCAATGAGGTCCTGTTTCTTCAAGGTCTCGATCTTCTTCAAACCGAGCTTCTTGGCGACCTCCTTCAGTTCGGAGATCTTCATGGCGCTGAGCGCTGCTTGATCGTACATGTCCAGTTGATCTGGTGTAAGGAAGGCGTGTGCTTACGCCTGGTGAAAAGCCCCGGTGGGCTTCGATCGATCCGGTAAGTGGTTCAGGATAGGAGCAGGTGCCGAACGGCGCCCGCAGGAGTACGGGGCAAACCTAAGCGGATTTGGCATACCCGCAAATGGCGCTGTCCCATCTTTGCGGACTTCATTTCCTCATGCTCCAACGGATCCAATCCTTGTTCCTATTGCTGGCCGCTGCTTGCGCTGGTGTCACTTGGTTCTTTCCTGTGCGGGAGTGGCACCACGGGAAGCCCGAGGTCATTTTCCGGACCTATGGCCTTTATGACCATGAATTGCGGGAGGTGGCCGATGCCACATTGCCTGTTCCCTACCACATTCTGCTTTCGCTGATCGCAGCGGTGCTGGTCGTGTGCATTTTCCTTCATGGCAACCGGCCGCGGCAAGCGCGTGTGGTCCGGGGCACCTGGCTCATGTTGCTGCTGGTCGGCGCATTGCAGTTCATTTCCTGCAATTCCATGGATGCGTACTTGGCCAAGAGCGGTGGTTGGTCGGGTTACTACGGCGCATCCTTGTTCCTTCCATTCGTTGCGATCGCGTTCGCCTTCCTTGCCGAGCGCGCCATAAAGAAGGACGAGGAACTAGTGCGCAGCGCCGACCGGTTGCGCTAGCGCGTTCACTTTGAACGGGAGATGCGCGAACGCTCCTAAAGCTCCTTCCGGAGCAACTGTGCTTGCCATCTACGGACACGTGGCATTGTGCTCCGGTTCACTGTATCGTGGGTTCACCCCCGCGCTTCCCCAACTCGATCACCTCCAGATCCTTCGGTTTGCCGCCATCGAGGGTGAAGCGCAACACGGTGCGCATCTTATGCCAGCCGTGATTGCCAGCGGCGCCGGGGTTCATGTACAGGCAGTTCAGCTTCGGGTCGAATTGAACGAGCAGGATGTGCGAATGACCGCAGATGAAAAGGCCGGGTGGATCACGGCGCAGTTCTTCGATCACGTTGTGGTCGTAGCGCGGTGGTCGGCCACCGATGTGGGTCATCCATACGCGTACACCACCCGAAGTGAACCGCTCGTGCTCGGGGAACGTTGCACGCGCTTTTGCGTCATCGATGTTGCCCCACACGGCGCGCAGCGGTTTCCATTTCGCCAGTTCATCGGTCACGTGCAGGCCCCCGATGTCGCCCGCGTGCCAGATCTCGTCGCATTCAGCGAAATGTTCGCGGATGCGCGGATCGAGCCAGCCGTGCGTGTCGCTTAGAAGGCCGATGCGTGACATGTGTTTCATCCCGCACAAAGCGGGGCGGCGAAGTAACGAGCCGGAAGAAGGTGTCGGATACTTTTGCGCCCCTGCTTGCGCACATGACCACATGGCGCACATGGGCAAATGGAAATTCATCCGCGTTACTTCCTGGAGATCAGCTTCAACGGTACGGCGTACAGTGGCTGGCAGCGGCAGCCGGTGGATCCCAGCGTGCAGGCCGAGGTGGAGCGTGCGCTGCAATTCACGCTGCACCAGCACAAGGTGAACGCCATCGGTTGCGGACGTACTGATAGCGGTGTGCACGCCACCAAGTACTTCCTCCACTTCGATGGCCCCAGCGACAAAGTGCTGGACGAGCGCTTCATGTACAGCCTCAACAGCCTGCTGCCCGCGGACATTGCCGTGCACCGCGTGCTCCCCGTGCCCGATGATGCCCACGCGCGCTTCAGCGCCACCGAGCGCGGCTATTGCTACCGCATCCACCACCGCAAGGATCCCTTCCTCACCGATCGTTCCCATCAACTGAAGCCTGCGCTCGATGTGGAGCGCATGAACGAAGCGTGCAAAGTGCTTATCGGCAAGCACGACTTCAACAGCTTTTGCAAAACCGGTAGCGACGTGAAAACGACGACCTGTGATCTGCGCGAGGCGAGGTGGGAGACCATCCCCAACGGCTACATCTTTCGCATAAAGGCCGACCGGTTCCTGCGCAACATGGTGCGGGCGATAGTGGGTACCTGCTTGCGCATTGGGAAGGGACAACAACCTGCGGAGCACATGGCCGAGGTACTGGCCGCCAAGGATCGGCATGCGGCGGGCCGCTCGGCACCCGCATGCGGATTGTACTTGGAGCACGTGTTGTATCCCTTCATCGCGCCAGACCTTCGCACCCCCGTAAGCGAATGAGCTCCACCACTGCTCAAGGCAAAGCCTTCGACCGGAAGCTCTTCGGGCGGGTCTTCGCCTTCACCAAACCGTACCGCAAGATCTTCTGGGCTGCCGTGGTGCTCACGTTCGTGCTCAGTGTCGTGGGTGTGGTGCGCCCGCTGATGATGGGCTGGATCGTGGATGTGGTGGCGAAGGACTACGGTGCGCTCTTCCAAACCACGGCAAAGTCTTCTTGGAACGCCAAGAGCATTGCATGGACCGCCGGTTTGATGCGCGACCATATCGGGGCCGGTGCTTGGATCCTTGTTTGGGCCATTTCCATATCGGCGATCTTCCTGCTCTTCGTAGAGACCGTAGTTCAGTTCTACCAAGCGTATTGGACCAGCTGGCTCGGCCAAGCCGTCACCTTCGATCTGCGACAGAAGCTCTACGCGCGCATCATCGGTTTCCGCCTGCGCTACTTCGACAGGACGCCGATCGGCACGCTCGTGACCCGTGTGATCAGCGACATCGAGACCATCGACGACATCTTCTCCCAAGGACTGCTCATGATCATGGGCGACATCCTGAAGCTGGTGGTTGTGGTGGTGGTGATGTTCGTGGTGAACTGGAAGCTGGCACTGTTGAGCATGCTGCCGATCCCGATCCTGATCTGGAGCACCAACATCTTCAAGAACAGCATACAAAAGAGCTTCCAGGACGTGCGCACGCAGGTGGCTCGGCTCAACGCCTTCGTGCAGGAGCATATCCAAGGCATGAGCATCGTGCAGCTCTTTGGGCGCGAAGCACAGGAGCACACCAAGTTCAAGGAGATCAACAAGGAGCACCGCAAAGCGCACATCCGCAGCGTGCTCGCGTACAGCATCTTCTTCCCGGTGGTGGAGATCCTCAGCGCCGTCTCGCTGGGTCTTCTGGTGTGGTGGGGTGTGAAGGACACGCTGGCCAACGAAATCTCCGTGGGCGAAGTGTTCAGCTACATCATGTACATCAACCTGCTCTATCGGCCGATCCGCCAACTCGCCGATCGCTTCAACGTGTTACAGATGGGCATGGTGGGCAGTGAGCGGGTCTTCAAGGTGTTGGACACCGAAGCGGCGGTGGACGACACGGGCACTGCGCCGACGAACGGCCTGCGCGGCGACATACGCTTCGATCGCATGTCCTTCGCATACGACGATGAGCAGTTCGTGCTCAAGGATATCAGCTTCGAAGCAAAGGCCGGACAGATGATCGCGCTGGTTGGCGCCACTGGGAGCGGGAAGAGTTCCATCATCAACGTGCTCAGCCGATCGTACGAATTCCAGAAGGGGGCGGTCTACCTGGACGGCGTGGACATCCGCAACTACCAACTGAATGAACTAAGGCGGAGCATCAGCGTGGTGCTGCAAGATGTCTTCCTTTTCAGCGACACGGTGCACAACAACATCACCCTCAACGATCCCGCGATCTCACGCTTGGAGGTGATCGAGGCTGCCAAGGAAGTGGGCGCGCACGATTTCATTTTGAAACTGCCCAACGGTTACGACATGGAACTGGGGGAGCGGGGCGGGATCTTGAGCACCGGGCAGCGGCAGTTGATCTCCTTCATTCGCGCAGCGGTACACAAACCCAAGGTGCTCGTCCTTGACGAAGCCACCAGCAGTGTGGACAGCATGAGCGAACAACTGATCCAGCAGGCCACGGAGCGGATCACCAAGGGACGTACCAGCATAGTGATCGCCCATCGGCTTAGTACCGTGCAGTATGCCGACCGTATTCTGGTCCTGGACAAAGGCACCATCATAGAACAGGGCGATCACCAGGAATTGCTGGCCCAGAACGGCGCCTACCGCAAGCTTTACGACCTGCAGTTCCGGTAGCGTTCGCCAACTGATCCATCGGCTGGAATTCCCGGTTCGTCACTGCGGTATTCTGCCTGGGAAGGATCGGTGCAACCTTCAGATCTTCAGGGACAACCGAAGCACCTCCGGGAACGTCCATTCCACGTACCCGCCCGAGCCCCCATTTTACCTAGCCCATGACCCGATCCCGCAAGCTGAGGAATAGCCTCTTCGTCGCCCTTTGTCCGTTCGTGCTTCCTTCCTTCTCGCACGACAACGCGCACGGCACTGCGCCTGGCGCTGCGCGCGTGCAATACGTGGCCAACCAGGGCCAGTGGCCCGAAGGTGTGCACTACAAGGCGGCCTTCCCCAACGCGGCCATGTTCCTGCAAGGCGACGGCGTAACCTGGGTGCGCATGCAGGACGATGCGAGCGACCGCGTGCATGAGTATATCCAGTGGACCGAAGAACAGCAGTCCGCTTTCAGTTTGCGTGGACATGCATGGAAGATGCACTTCGTGGGTGCCAACGTGCAGGCCAAGACGGAAGGGGAAGACCGTCGTCCGGAATACCACAACTACTTCATCGGCAACGATCCCTCCAAGTGGGCTGGCAACGTGCCGGTGTTCGAAGGTGTGCACTATGACGACCTGTGGCCGGGCATAGACATGCGTTGGCACAGTTCCGAAGCCCAGGTGAAGTACGACCTGCTGCTTGCCCCCGGGGCAGATGCTTCGCGGATCGCCTTCCGCTACGAAGCGCTCGATGGCTTGCAGTTGAGCACCGACGGAAACTTGGTGATGCGCACGAGCGTGGGCGACCTCACAGAGCTTGCACCCGTGGCTTGGTACACCGATGACCATAGCCCATTGCACTGCGCATTCACGGTGATCGGTGATCGTGTGGGCTTCACCTTTCCGAATGGGATGGACAGCAAGCGTGCGATCACCATCGACCCCACGTTGATGGGCGCCACCTACAGCGGCCAGACCGGATCCAGCAATTACGGCCACTGCAGCACTTACGATGCCGATGGCAACATGTACGGCGGTGCGCAGAACTTCGGCAACACGTTCCCGGCCACCTTGGGTGCTTTCCAGACCGCACCCGGGGGCGGCAGCGGTACCGATATCGTTGTGAACAAGTTCAACCCAACGGCCACGGCACTCATTTGGGCCACCTTCTTGGGTGGTACCAACGACGATAAGCCGCACAGCATGATCGTGAACAGCAACGGCGAAATGTGCATCCTAGGCAGCACCACTGGCGCTGGTTTCCCGGTTTCGGCGAACGCATACGATGCCACGCACAACGGTGGTAGCGACATCGTGGTAGTACACCTGAACAGCACGGCCACTGGGTTGATCGGATCCACATACCTGGGTGGCACCGCTGGTGATGGTCGCCAAACGCTCACCAACAATTATGGTGATACCTATCGCGGCGAGATCATGCTGGATGCAGCCGAGAACATCTACCTCGCAACGAGCACCTCGAGTTCGGACTTTCCGGTCACCGCAGGTGCGTTGCAATCAACCTTAGCCGGTGGTCAGGACGCTGCGGTGGTCGGGTTGACACCGGATTGTTCCGCTTTGTTGCTGAGCACCTATTTGGGCGGGACATCGGACGAGAACGGGTTGGGCATGCGGTTCGACGCGGCAGGTGCGATCTATATCTGTGGCGCTACTGAAAGTTCGAACTTCCCCATGACGGCGACGGGATGGCAAGCCACCTATCAAGGTGGAACTCGTGATGGATATGTGCTGAAGATGAGCGGCGATGGATCCACGATTCTTGCGGGCACCTTCTTCGGCACGAGTGGGCAGGATGCGGCCTACTTCATCGACCTGGACAGCGATGGGGACGTGTACATCTACGGCCAGACCACCGGTGAAGTGTCGATCGTTCCTGCGGGCATCTACGGACAAGCGAGCGGCGGGATCTTCGTTGCCTCCTTCGATCCGGCACTCACCGCGCCCATCTTCACCACATCGGTTGGTGCGAGCATGGCGCCCGTCGCCTTCCTCGTTGATCTGTGCGATCACATCTACATAAGTGGTTACAACCCCAGCGGCACTTGGGAGACCACACCGGATGCACTCTATGCGACAGGCGGAAGCAGCTTCTACCTCGCTTGTTTCGACGTGGACATGGGTAGCCTGCTGTTCGGTACGTACTACGGTGGCAGCCACGTGGATGGTGGCACCAGCCGATTCGATAAGGCTGGTGTGATCTACCAAGGTGTGTGCAGCGGTGGCCAGAGCATGCCCAGCACACCCGGCGCCTATGCTCCTACGAACAACGTGGGCTGGGACCTCGGCGTTTTCAAGATCGACTTTGAACAGCTCCTGTCCGTGGGGATCAATGCAGGTGGAACGGGCGCGTGCACTGGATCGCCGATTACGCTTACGGGAACCGGTGATGCCACGATCTGGAACTGGGACCTTGGCAACGGCGTTACCGGTACTGATCAAACCATCACCTACACCTTCAATGATCCCGGTACATACACGATCACGCTTGTCGGTGAGGCAAGCGGATTCTGCTCGGCCACCGACACAAGCGTGTTCGAGTTGGAAGTGATCGCACCTTTGGTGATGGATGCAGGGTTCACTGCAGTACCCTTCTCCTCGTGCACATCGCTCACCGTGGACCTCACGAACACCAGCAGCGGTAGCACCACTTATTTCTGGGACTTTGGCAATGGCACCACATCCACGCTGGCCGACCCTTCGCTTTCATTCCCAGCGCCCGGTGATTACACCATCACCTTGCTCGTGATCGATGCATATTGCGCCGATACCGTCAGCAGTGTGCGCGCGATCACTTTGCTCGCGCCTGATACGAGCGTAACCGTGCAATCACCGCTGGTACTTTGCGATGGACAGACCGTAACACTTAATGCGCCGAACGGCTATGATAGCTACATGTGGTCGAACGGTGATCCGTCCCAAACGACCGTGGTGGATGCTACCGGCATCTATTCGGTGGCGGTCACTTTCGGCGTGTGCGCAGCAAGTGATTCGCTCCTTGTGGTCGAGCAGCAGCACTACCCGCCGCTTGCCGATCGCGAGATCTGCCCGGGCGATGACACCCGCATCACGCCGACATTCCTTCCGCTGAGCATAGTCTGGAGCACTGGCGAAGAGGTGCCCCAGATAGACGCCAGTGAGGAAGGTGAGTACTGGTACATGGCCACCGATCCCGAAGGCTGCCCGGCAGTTGATACGGTGCTGGTAACGCTTGCCACCGTTGCCGAGGGCGACCCGTTCGTGCCCAATGTGTTCACCCCGAACGGCGATGGTATGAACGAAGTATTCAAGGTCTCCAACATCGATCCTGCCGGTTACCGCATGGACATTTACAACCGGTGGGGTATGAAGGTGTTCAGCACCTCCAACAGCGAACAGGGCTGGAACGGTAAGTTGGACAATGTCGGCGATACCGTTCCCGACGGCACCTACTACGTGCTCATCAACTACAACTCTTATTGCTACAGCGAAGTGCCATTGACGGTGGAAAGCCACCTCACCCTGCTCCGCTGAACCTTTTGAACTTTCCGCATTGTACCTCCTCCGATGAATCGTTCATTACTTGTACTCGCCAGCCTCGCGGTCGCCACGCTTCCGCTCGCTGCCCACGACCACGCGCATAGCGCACCCAGCAAGAACGCCAAGGTGCTGTACGTGGCCAATCACGGTCAATGGCCCCAAGGTGTGCGCTACAAAGCGGCTTTCCCCACCAGTGCCATGTATTTGCAGGGCGATGGGATCACTTGGGTGCGCATGCAGGACGATGCCGGTGATCGTGTGCACGAGTACATCCAATGGACGGCGGAACAACAAGCGGCCTTCAGCTTGCGCGGCCATGCATGGAAGATGCACTTCGTGGGGGCCAACGCGAATGTGATCGCGAAAGGGGAGGAGCGGCGCACCGAATACCACAACTATTTCATCGGCGACGACCCCGCCAAGTGGGCCTCGAACGTACCCGTGTACGAGGGCGTGCACTATGAAGCGCTATGGCCTGGCATCGATCTGCGCTGGTACAGTTCCGAAGCAAATGTGAAGTACGATCTGCAACTGGCTGTCGGTGCTGATGCATCGCGCATAGCCTTTCGTTATGAGGGGCTGGACGGGATCGTAGTTGATGCTAACGGCAACCTCGTCTTCACCACCAGCGTGGGCGAAGTAACGGAGCTGAAACCCGTTGCATGGTACGTGGATGGTCACAAGCCGTTGGCCTGCGAGTTCGAATTGAAGGGCGATCGCGTTGGCTTCCGGTTCCCGAACGGGATCGATGCGAGCAAGGCCGTGGTGATCGATCCATTGCTGATGGGTGCCACCTACAGTGGGCAAGTTGGTGCTAGCAATTACGGACACTGCGCCACATACGATCAAGCGGGCAACATGTACGGTGGTGCTCAGAATTTCGGTGCGGGCCTTCCGGTCACGGTCGGCGCTTTTCAGACCACTCCGGGCAGCGGCATCACGGACATCGTGGTGAACAAGTTCACGCCCGATGCCACCACCCTTATTTGGGCCACATACATCGGCGGCGGCTCCGACGAGAAGCCGCACAGCATGATCGTGAACAGCAACGACGAGCTGTGCATACTTGGTAGCTCTATGGGTACGGGGTTCCCGGTGTCGGCAGGCGCCTACGATGCATCGCACAATGGCGGCAGTGATATCGTGATCGTGCACTTGAACGCCGCTGCTACGGCACTGGTGGGTAGCACCTATTTGGGTGGCGCTGGCGACGATGGTAGGCAGAGCTTCAACATGACGATCAACTACGGCGACACATACCGCGGGGAGATCATGCTCGATGCCAGCAGCAACATCTACATCGCATCGAGCAGCCAGAGCGCGGACTTTCCCTCCACTGCTGGTGCCTACCAACCCGCGTTGGCGGGGCTGCAAGATGCCGTGGTGGTGGGCTTGCCACCGAATTGCGGCAGCTTGCTCATGAGCACATTCCTGGGTGGTACGCAGTACGATAACGGCCTCGGTCTCCGCTTCGATGGCGTTGGCGGCCTGTACGTATGTGGTGGCACCACCAGCAGCGACTTCCCCATGGCGGGCGGTGGTTGGCAGAACACCTACCAAGGCGGCGACAAGGACGCATACGTGGTGCGCCTCACCAATAATGGCGCCACCTTGGACAAGAGCACTTTCTTCGGTACAGCCGGTGAGGACATGGCCAACTTCATCGATCTGGACAACGACAACGACGTGTACATCTATGGCCAAAGTGATGGCGGTGTCGCGATCACACCGCCTGGTACTTATGGTACAGCAGGGGGCAACATCTTCGTCGCAGCGTTCGATCCCACCTTGACGAGCACCGTGTTCACTACATCGATCGGACCTGCCGGTGGTGGCTTCAGCTACACCTTGGCGCCGGTGGCTTTTCTCGTGGATGTGTGCGAGCACGTGTACATCAGCGGTTACAATCCGAACGGTACTTGGGAGACCACTCCCGATGCGTTGTACCAAGCGGGCTTCAGCCAGTTCTATCTCGCGGCGTACGATGTGGATATGACCAGTATTCTATTTGGCACCTACTATGGCGGTAGCCACGTAGATGGTGGCACAAGCCGCTTCGATAAGGACGGGATCATCTATCAAGGCGTATGCAGCGGCGGCAACAGCATGCCCACGACGGCGGGTGCGTACGCTACAGTGAACAACGTGGGTTGGGACCTCGGCGTGTTCAAGATAGATTTCCAGGTGGCTGGTGTGAACGCGGCCGGTGCGAGCACATTGAACAGCGGTTGTGCTCCGGTTCAGATCGACTTCAGCAACACCAGCACGGGCACCGAATGGGTTTGGGATTTCGGTGATGGCACACCAACGGTCACGGCTTATGAACCCAGCCACACCTACACCGCACCGGGCGCGTTCACGGTGATGATGATCGCCATGGACTCGCTCTCGTGCAACCTCGCCGATACCACCTATCTGCCCATAACCATCGGGCAGGCGCAACCCATCACCGCGAACTTCACATTGGATCAAACCCCTGATTGCTCGTTGCTGGAGATCATGGCCATCAACACCAGCACAGGTACACCACTCGCCTTCGACTGGAACATGGGCGACGGCACGCAATACACCGATACGAACGTCACACACAACTACACGGCGCCGGGGCCTTACGACATCCAGTTGATCGCATACGACCCCACGGGTTGCAGTCAGCCCGATACGGTGGTGCAAACGGTCACGGTCGCATCGCCCTTGCAGGTGGAAGCGGATTTCACGGTGACCGAAACCCCCGGTTGCGATCAGTTGCAAGTGACATCAGGCAACACCAGCACCGGCTTGGCACCCACCTTCGTGTGGGACATGGGCGATGGCGCGCAATACACCACCATGGAAGTGGATCACACATACAACGGAGCGGGA
>JBKJPT010000008.1:0-2501 GCA_046595075.1 Flavobacteriales bacterium | reverse complement strand
CTGGTACACGGCAAGCCGCTGGTGTACTTCGACAACGCCGCGACCAGCCAGAAGCCGCGACGTGTGATCAAGGCCGAGAGCAGCTACTACGCGACGATCAACGCCAACGTGCATCGTGGTGTGCATACGCTGAGCACCAAGGCCACCGAGGCACAGGAGGCTGCCCGCGAGACCATCCGCACGCACATCAACGCGAAGCACGCTCACGAGATCATCTTCACCAGCGGCACTACTGCCAGCATCAACCTCGCTGCGACCAGTCTTGGTCAGCTACTACTGAAGAAGGGCGACGAGGTGGTGATCAGTGGCATGGAGCATCACAGCAACATTGTGCCGTGGCAACTGGCCTGCGAGCGGCATGGCGCGGTACTGAAGGTGATCCCGATCACGGACAGCGGCGAATGGGACTTGAAGCAAGTGCCGTTCACCGATCGCACGCGGGTCCTTGCGATCAGTCATGTGAGCAATACGCTGGGCACCATCAATCCGGTGAAGAAACTAGTCGCACAAGCGAAGAAGCAAGGCATCGTCACCGTGGTGGACGGCGCACAAGCCGCTCCGCACCTGAACGTGGATGTGCAAGCCCTCGGCTGTGACCTCTATGCCTTCAGCGGACACAAATGCTATGGACCTACCGGCACTGGTGTGCTATTCGGACGAGAAGAACTGCTGGACCGCATGCCACCCTGGCAAGGAGGCGGTGAGATGATCGACCAGGTCACGCTTACCAAGAGCACCTGGGCGAAGCTGCCGTTCAAGTTCGAGGCTGGCACGCCGCACATCGCGGGCATCATCGGGCTGGGCGAGGCCATTCGCTGGATGAACGACTACGACCTCGATGCCATGGCCGCACACGAACACACGCTGCTGGACCATGCGACGAAAGAACTGCTCACCATCGATGGCCTGCGCATCATCGGCACCGCGAAAGAGAAAGTGGGTGTGATCAGCTTCGTCATTGAAGGCGTACACCACTACGACCTCGGCACCTTGCTTGACCAGCAGGGCATCGCCGTGCGCACGGGCCACCACTGCACCCAGCCATTGATGGAGCGCTTCGGCGTGAGCGGAACGACGCGGGCGAGTTTCGCATGCTTTAATACGATCGGGGAAGTGGATGCATTGATCGCTGGAGTGAAGAAAGGCTTGAAGATGCTGCGATGAACCTAGACAAGGCCATAGCACAACTGAAGCCAGCGCTGCGCGATTCGCATCTCGAGATCATTTCCATAAATGATCAACACCTGGAACTGCGCGGACACAATCGTAACAATTTGGCCATTCTGCCGACTCTTATGCATGTTGCTCTCCCTCTCGTTGGAATATTCTACTTCTGGAGTAAGAAGGGTGCGGAAATCATCGTCGGCCTTTGCGCATTGCTCTTTGCCATCGTCCTAGTGTTACGTGTCCTGAGCATTGTCAATACCAAGAAGAGCTTTATCCTATACGACTATGCCGAAGGCCAGCTCTCTTTCAGAAATGCCGAGGTAACGTATCAGGGTATCCGAACCTCAGGAATCGAGAGTGTTGGATCCTCTGTGACTCTCATCACCAACGGTCGATACCGACATAAGAAATGGTACGTAGCCAATGTGGACCTATTCGCCTCCAAGGGGGCCAAGTACACAGTGGCCCAATTCGAGGCTGAAACGCCATACGCACCCACCAAGCAAGCGCAGGTGCTAGGCCAACTCCTCGCGGCCTACTTGACCCGCCCTTTTGAGCATTCGGTAGAGATAGCGGTGGTATGAGCACAACGTGCACACTCTCTCAAGCCCAACAAGAAGTCGTTGAAGAGTTCGCGCTCTTCAGCGATTGGCAGGACCGCTATGAGCACCTGATCGAGCTGGGCAAGGACCTGCCGATGATCGCGCCGGAGAAGAAGACCGAAGAGAATATCGTGCGTGGTTGTCAGAGCCGGGTATGGCTCAACGCCGAACAGAAGAACGGCCTCGTACACTTCACCGCCGACAGCGACGCGATGATCACCAAAGGCCTCATCGCCTTGCTCGTGCGCGTGCTGAACGATCGTACGCCGCAGGAGATCCTGAACACACCGCTCACCTTCATCGATACGATCGGCCTGCGCGAACACCTTTCACCGCACCGCAGCAATGGTCTGGTGGCGATGCTCGATCAAATGAAGCGCTATGCGCTCGCCTATTCCTCCACGACATGACCGAGCCGACCACGCCCACGCAGTCAACCGAACCGCAGCCTGCGCCAGCTATCAGTAGCGGCACTGCTGGCAGCGTACCAGCACATCCCGTAACTGCCGAGGAGAAGAAGGTCTTGGAGGAGAGCATCATCAATGCCCTCAAAGCCATCTATGACCCCGAGATCCCCGTGGACATCTACGAGCTCGGGTTGACCTACGACGTGGTGATCCGCGACGATGCCAGTGTGTACATCAAGATGACCTTGACCAGTCCGGCGTGCCCGGTAGCGGGAACCTTGCACACCGGCCACCTTCTGTTCCACTTCACCGGGCAAGGTTCCCG
>JBKJPT010000093.1:0-4573 GCA_046595075.1 Flavobacteriales bacterium | reverse complement strand
GATCAGGAAGGTGGCGCGTTCAAGCTCGCCGAAGTGGTGAAGCAACATTGTCCGCAGTTCGATATCCGCGTGAGCGTGCTAGGCCATTTGCAACGTGGCGGGAGCCCTACCATGGCCGATCGCTTGTTAGCCGCCCGTTTGGGCGCTGCTGCTGTTGAAGGACTCATGGCGGACGAGAACCATTGCATTGTGGGCATTGTCAAAGGCGAGATCACCTTCACTCCGCACGCCGAAGCACTCGCGATGAAAAAGGTCATCGAACCGGATCTCTTCCGGCTGCTGCCCATGCTCGCGGTGTAAGTTCGTGGTCCCGATACATTGGGATCAGACTCATGTTGCGTTCACTTCTCCCCTGCCTGTTCGCCCTGCACTTGAGTGCTCAAGCAACGGCTGCCACGTTCACCATCACGCACTTCGGAACACCGCCTGATGCGCAGCTCGCGATACAACACGCTGCGGACATCTGGGGGAGCATCCTGATGAGCGATGTGCCGATCAAAGTTGCCGTGAGTTGGACAGCGCTCGGCACCACCACGCTCGGGGTCACTTTCCCCAACGGGAGAAGGGATTTCACGAATGCGCCTGTGATGGCCACATGGTACGCGACGGCCCTTGCCAACAGCATTGCCGGATCGGAGCTGAACGCGGGCGAGGATGACATCAACGTATACCTGAACAGCAGCACTAATTGGTACACAGGTACCGATGGGAACACGCCCGCCGGGCAGTACGATCTGGTGAGCGTGGCGCTGCATGAGCTTGGTCACGGGATCGGCTTCGTGGGGCTGGCGAAGAAGGTGGAGAGCGAAGGATCGTTCGGCCTGCTGCAAGCGAGCGACTTCGCACCGCTGATCACCACGTTCCCGTGGCCGCAGCAGGACACTTTGCCGGGCATTTTCGATCGTTTCCTGCGTGCACCCACATTGGAAATTCTAGTTGATGTTCCCAATCCTTCGGCGCAATTGGGCAGCTTCCTCACCTGCAATCAACTCGCATGGAACGGCCCCAATGGGCTGGCTGCGAGCGGTGGTGGCACCATTCGCATCTACGCGCCCACCACCTTCGCTCTAGGCAGTAGCTGCGTGCATTTGAATGAAGCCACATACCCAGTTGGCAACCCTCACGAGTTGATGACGCCCTTCAGTTCGGCAGGTCAATCGAACCATTGGCCGGGGGCGATCTGTATCGGCATGCTGCGCGATATCGGGTGGACCCTCGCGCCTGGGGTGGGTTTGGACGAGGTATTCCTGGATGCCTGGCTTCAAGTGGTTCCGAATCCAGTGACCTCCCAACTCATGCTGAACGTGGATCCCGCGCAAGCAAACACCACCTTCAACATCGTGGACCTGAGCGGCCGCACGGTGCTCACAGCTCTTGCCCAGCGTGCAGTGGATGTAAGCATGCTCGAAGCCGGGACCTACTCCGTTACCAGCACCGCAACACATGCTGTCCGCTTCATGAAACTGTGATCAGTCGGTTGCCCCGAACCGTTTACCCTAATTTAGCCCGACCATGCTGCTGCGTATCCTACCCATCATCGCGTCGATCCTATTGTTGGCTGGTTGCTCCGTGCACAAATACGTGGCCGCCAGCCACCCCAACGGCAAGCCCGAAGTGGTGGTGTTCATGAAAGGAAAAGGTGAAGAAGCCGTGAAGGTGATGGAGAAGGTGTACTACCCCAGCGGGCAGATGGAATACGTGGGCCGCTTTGAGAACGGCGTAGAACACGGCACGTGGATCTACTACTATGAGAACGGTGTGAAGAAGTACGTGGAAACCTGGGAGAATGGTGTGGAGCATGGCATCCACAATGATTACAGCCCCGATGGCCAGATCTACCGGGAACTTCACTACGATCATGGCCGCCTCGTGAAAGAGGTGGACCGCTCGAAGACCCAGTAGGGATGTCCCTGCGCTGGCATCGCTTTCCCGGCCGCTTTTCGATCATCCTCATCGCGCTCACGGCATTACTGCTGTGCCTTGACCTCGTCAATGGTCGTTTTTGGTTGAATGACTTTCGGGTGTACTACGAGGCGGCGAATGCCCTGCGCCATGGCGAGCCGCTCTATGGTGTAGCGCACGGCCTCAGCAGCGGCTACTTCAAGTACGCACCTGCGATGGCGATGCTCTACGCACCGCTCTCCGTACTCCCATACACGATCGCTGCCGTGATCCAATACGCGCTGATCGTGTGCGCGTTCATGGGATCCATCACCGTGGCGGATCAATTGGCACGCACTCATGTGTTCGGTGGCGCTGCTGGGCGCTACGCACCCCTGTTCATTGCACTTGTGGTGGTGGTGGCACACCTGCATCGCGAACTACACTTGGGCAACATCAACGTAATGCTTGTGTGGCTGCTGTTGCTGGCACTAGATCGCCTGTTGAGCGGGCGCGACGGTATTGCGGGACTGCTCATCGGCCTCGCCATCTTGGCCAAACCACATTTCGCGGTGCTCCTCCCCTTGCTCGCGCTCCGCGGGCACTGGTCTGCGGTTTGGAAGGCGCTCTTGGCAGTTGCATTTGGGCTGTTGATCCCCATGCTGTTCACCGGTCCATCGGAGTGGCTCGTGTTGCACGGCGAATGGCTTGGTGAAATGGCCAAGCACAACGCTTCGCTCATCTACACCGGTGGAGAAGCCTACAACAATGTGGATACTGCCTATTCCTTCTTACACCGTGCGGTGTTGAAGCACTTCATCAAGATGCCGCACACCACCGAAGCGATCACCGTGCTCGCTCTCATAGCGGGGGTGTTCGGTTGGTTGGTACTACAGAACATGAGACGCGAACGCGCGAACGGTGGTTCATCGTGCCATGTCGTTGTGGAGTACTTCCTCCTGATGGCGCTCGTACCCTCGATCACTGTCACCGATACCAACCACTTCCTCTTCAGCATGCCGCTCGTACTGCTGATCGTGCACCATATCTTACCTCCTTCGGTGCCCAAGTGGATGTTGATCGCAGCGCTACCTGCGCTGCTCCTCTTCGGTGGTAACTGGGCCGATGCACTCGGCCACCTATCGGATCGCATGGTCCACTTTGGCGTGCTCGGGATCGCGAACCTCGGCCTCATCGCCATTGGTGCAGGCCTGTTGCTCCGAAGATCGAACCTTCAGGCCCCTCCAGCGTCTTCGTGAGAATTTACCACCATGCGATCCATCCTGGCGCTCCTCCTATCCGCTTCGCTTTGCGCCGCTTTCGCCCAAGGCACCTACTTCCCACCCCTGACCGGCAACGCATGGGAAACAGTGGATCCCACATCGCTGGGCTGGTGCACGTCGGAGATCCCAACGCTGCTCACCTACCTCGGCGACAACAATACCAAAGCCTTCATTGTGCTGAAGGACGGCCGCATTGCTATCGAGCAGTACTACGGCACCTTCACCCAAGACAGCCTGTGGTATTGGGCCTCAGCTGGCAAGTCGCTCACGGCTTTCCTCGTGGGCAAGGCACAGGAAGAGGGCTTCTTGAACATCAACGATCCCAGCAGCGATCACATCGGCACAGGCTGGACCAGTTGCACGCCCGCACAAGAAGCGGCTATAACCGTGCGCCACCAACTCACCATGACCACCGGCCTCGATGATGGCTTGGGCGATACGGATTGCACGGATCCGGCCTGCCTGCAATACCTCGCCGATCCAGGAACACGTTGGGCGTACCACAACGCAGCCTACACCAAGCTCGACGGGGTGATCTCAAGTGCAACGGGGGGCACCATCAACCAGTACCTCTTCAACAAGCTCACGCTGACCACGGGTATGCAGGGCGCCTATCTGCAGGTCGATTACAACAACGTCTTCTTCAGCAAGGCACGTCATTTCGCGCGCTTCGGATTGCTGGCCATGGAGCAGGGGAACTGGAACGGCAATGCCGTCATGACCGATACCAATTACTTCAACAACATGGTCACGCCGTTGCAGTCTTTGAACGAGTCGTACGGCTACCTCTGGTGGCTTAACGGCCAGCCTACGCACATGGTACCGGGCCTGCAGCTTGTGTTGCCCGGCATGCTGATCCCGAACGAACCGCCTGAGGCATACAACGCATTGGGTAAGAATGGGCAGATCCTTTGCGTGGTTCCATCGCAAGGCCTTGTGGTGGTGCGTATGGGTAATCCTCCAGGGGCTTCGGTGCCGGTTCCTTACCTGCTCGCGGATGAGATCTGGCAGCGACTGAACCTGGTGCTCTGTACCAGCACAACTGTTCCGGAAGCAGCACCTGCAGATGCATCGCTATTCCCGATACCGGCGAACGACCGGATCACGGCTCCAATTGCACGCGCTGGATCCGTCGCAAGTATCATCGCTGTCGATGGCCGTAACACCGACATGATGTTCGACGCTTCATCGCTGGATGTGAGTGCGCTCGCCAACGGGCTTTACTGGCTGCGATATGTCGGCGCCGATGGCGGTCCGGTGACGCAGCGGTTCATGATCGCGCGCTAGTTCGCGGCGAACTGCTGCACGCTCAACGCTATGATGCGGCAACACTCCATCAGTTGTTCCTCCGTGATCACCAAGGGCGGTGCAAAGCGGATGATATCGCCGTGCGTGGGCTTGGCGAGCAG
>JBKJPT010000005.1:0-3622 GCA_046595075.1 Flavobacteriales bacterium | reverse complement strand
TGCTCAGGATCTTCAGCTCATTGCCGGCGGCTGTATTGGTCACGTACAGCGGAAAACCTTGGAAGGTTTGCCGCTGACTTTCAACCATCAGTGCCAGAACGTTGAAGACCGGCCCATCCAAAAACGAAGAGCGGGGCCTCTCGCCCCGCTCCCCTGTTCGACCCTTTACAACCCCTCGTTGCCGGTCGCCCAAGAACGATCTGTTCGATCGGCGCCATAGGCGCCCATCACTCTTTGCGTTTCTTCTCCATGATGCGGTGGTAGAGCATGAGCGCACTGCCGCCGCAAACAAGGCAGGCCACGAAGTAGGGCCCGGGATTGTTGCCCAACTCTGGACCGTAGATGAGCCGATCGGCCACCCAACCCAAGGCGATGCCAATGCCGAGGCCGAGCATGAGCATGCCAACGGCCAGCGGGAAGGAGGTGTTGCTTGCGAAGAGCTTGGGGTCGGCGCCCTTTTCGATCATGGCCATGCGTTGGCGATGGCGCGCGGTGACAATGACATAGATGATCCCGAAGACGCAGGAGAAGACGATGAGGGGAACGAGTACCTCGGTGGCTTGAGTGTCCATAATGGAGCTTGTTTGGGAATGTGACGCCGCTGCTGCGAGACCGGTTACGATCACGCCGAATGCGCGCTCATCCGGCGCACGGGCCGTTCATGACATGCGGGGAAGCAAGTGCGCTTTGCGGGGCCACATTCGTAACCTCAACGGACCAAACGAGCGTCATACCGCGCGAACGTGGACGAACAAGCCGCCATAGCCGGGACCAAAGCAGGTGATCAACAGGCCTTTGCTTGGATCGTGGGGCGCTACCAGCATATGGTGTACACGGTGTGCAGCCGCGTGCTGCGCGAGCGCGAGGATGCGGAGGAGGCGACGCAGGACAGCTTTGTAAAGGCCTACCAACACATGGGCACATACTCCGGTGGTGCCAAATTCAGTACTTGGTTGTACAGCATTGCGTACCGCACGGCGATATCGAAGTTGCGCACCCGCAAAGGCGCCAACGTGGATCTGGACGAGGTGCCCGAAGCGTTCCTTGGCAGTGAACCTACAGCAGTAAACGACCAACAGGACCGCAAGCAGGCATTGGAGCAGGCATTGGCCCAACTGAGCACCGCGGATGCCACGGTGGTAACGCTCTACTATCTTGCCGAGCAGAACGTGGAGGAGATCGTAACCGCTACCGGATTGTCGGCGTCGAACGTGAAAGTGAAGTTGCACCGCTGTCGCAAGAAGCTCCACGAGATCCTGCACGCACAATTGAAAGAAGAGACATGGACGCTCCACTAGACCCCAGAACAGAGCGCACCGACAAGGTGCTGTGCGAGCTCTTCCACGCGGCCGGTCCGTTGGAAGCGCCTGTGGGCATGGATGCGCGGATCATGCAACGCATTGCGCTCACACCTGTAGCGCCGGTCGTGGTAGCCGCTCCGCTCCTACCCAAATGGACCTGGTTGTTGGGCGCAGCGCTTATTGCAGCCGTCCTTTATGTTGCCTTCACCACAACCGGCAGCAGCAACAGCACTTGGGTTCAACGCATACCATACTTCGACCTCGGCGCGGTGCTCGCGAGCAAGTGGGTGCTCAGTGGCCTTGTGGTCGTTGGCGCATTGCTCGCGTTGGAAGCGTGGTTGGTCACGCGGCCACGTAGCGGCGCACTGCTGCGATCAGAGTAGGCTCTTGGCAGCGTTCAACGCCGCTTCGTAATCCGGTTCCCTGCCGATCTCCGGCGCCACTTCGCAATAACGCAGCACGCCTTGTTTGTCGATCACGAAGGTGACGCGGCCCAGTAGTCCGTTCAAATGACCTTCGGCGATGCGCGTGCCCCAGTGGTCGGCATCGCGGTAGCGGAAGTCACTGCCCGCCTCCACGTTGTCGATGCCTTCTGCCGCGCAGAAACGCTTGAGCGCATAGTGCAGGTCCGGCGTTACCGCAAGCACATGCGCACCAAGACCGGCAGCGAGCTTGTTGAAGGTGCGCGTCTCTGTTGCGCACGTGCTGGTGTCCACGCTCGGGAACATGAGCAACACCACCACGTGGCCAAGGTGATCGGCCAATGAGCCTTCGGTGCGATCGGGTTTCACGTAACGCAGTTGGGGCGCTGGCGAGCCGATGGCGGGGAGAGTGCCGACGAAAGCTGGTTGGGACATTTCAGGAATGCTGAAAGTTGAAGGCAGAAAGGTGAAGGTCAGAACAACCTTCCCGCGTCAAGGTTCGCTCATGATCCGCGGGATCGCTTCCTCGTACACCTTGCGTGCATCGGCGATCATCCCGAAGGGCGCATCGTCCACCACGAGCTTGCCTTGGGTAACGTGGCCGAGCAACATGCTGGGCACGCGACTTTGCGCCATGAGGTCGAGGAAGTCGTTCTCTTCGTCCTGCGATACGGTGACAAGTACGCGGCCCTGTGATTCGCCGAAGAGGAAGGCGTCCTCGCGAACTTCGCTATCGCTCACAATGTCGAAGCCGAGGCTGCGTGGAAGTGCCATTTCAACAAGCGTGGTCCAGATGCCGCCATCGCTCACATCGTGGGCGGCATTGATCAAGCCCTTGCGGATGAGCATAAGCACCATGGTGTGCAGGCGCTTCTCCTCATCGAGGTTGAAATACGGCGCGGGCGAACGATCGACCTTGTGATGACGTACCAGGTATTCGCTGCATGCGATATCGTCCACCACTTTGCCCAACAGGAAGATGAGATCGCCCTTGGCCTTGAAATCGAGCGTCATGCGCTTGCTCACGTCGGGCACCACGCCCACCATGCCGATCGTTGGTGTTGGGAACACCGGAATGTTCTTGGTGTCGGTGACGGTGTGGTTGTAGAAGCTCACGTTGCCCCCGGTAACAGGAGTTTCGTAAGCGCGGCAGGCATCGCCCATGCCCTTGATCACCTCAGCGAACTGCCAGTACACTTCAGGGTCGTAGGGGTTGCCGAAGTTGAGGCAGTTGGTTACGCCACAGGGCTCACCACCGGTGCAGGCGATGTTGCGCGCAGCTTCGCTCACGGCGATCATGGCGCCGGTGTATGGATCTGCGTGTACATATCGCCCATTGCAATCAACAGTGACGGCGAGGCCCTTCCCCGTTTCGCGCACGAGCACCAAGCCCGCATCGCTTGGTGCATTGGTGCTCATGTTGTTGGTGCGCACCATGGTGTCGTACTGCTCGCTCACCCAACGCTTGCTCGCAATGTTCGGACTCGCCAATAGGTCGTAGCCCACCTTGCGCAGGTCCTCAGGTTCGGGCACATCGGCGATCTTGAACTTTTTGTTCTCGCTGATGTAAGCGGGCTCTTTCGTCTCACGCGTGTACACCGGTGCGCCGCCGCCGAGCACCAAACTTTCAGCAGGCACTTCGGCGATGAGCTCCTTGTTCATGAAGTACCGCAAGGTGTTGCCATCGGCCACGGTTCCGATCTCCACACAGTTGAGGTCCCACTTCGAGAAGATCGCCTCCACCTCCTTCTCCCTCCCCTTCTTCACCACAACCAACATGCGCTCCTGGCTCTCGCTCAGGAGGATCTCTCACGCATGCATGCCTTGCTGGCGTGTGGGCACACGATCCAGATGGATGTCCATTCCGCTCTCGCCCTTCGCGCTCATCTCGCTGGTGCT
>JBKJPT010000149.1:0-11610 GCA_046595075.1 Flavobacteriales bacterium | reverse complement strand
TTGGGTGAAGTCGATGCCTCGCTGCGCGTAGAGGTATTGCAGGATGCGGCGTATCTCGTTCTCGTGCTTGCCGGGTATGCGCGCTTCACTACCGGGGTAGAGTTGTTTCACCAGCCCGGCGAGTTCGGGCCCGATGGCTTCGGGTTTCAACACCAGATCCACCACATCGGCCTCTTGCGCGTTCTGCGGCATGCCCGGTTCCAATGCGGTGCTATCCTGTACGATGGTCAATCCATATTCCGCTTTGATCGCGCGCAAACCTTCCGTGCCGTCTTCGCCGGTGCCGCTGAGCACGATGCCGATCGCATTGTTCTGGTACTCGTCCGCGAGTTGTGTCAAGAAGGCATCGATCGGGTGCGAAGCGTCGTTCGGTGTGCGCAGTGTGAAGGTGGTGTTCACTACACCCGCATACGTGCCGCCCGGGATCACATAAACCACATCTGGATCCAAGCGCATCCCGTTCTCGGCCAAGAACACGGGCATGGCGGTCTTCTTCCGCAACAGCTCGGCGAAGACCGGCTCGCGCTCGGCTTCCAAGTGTTGTACGATCACATACGCTAAGCCCAGATCCGTTGGCATCGTCGCGAGCATCTTCGATACCGCATCCAAGCCACCAGCCGATGCGCCGATGCCCACTACGGGGAACGCATGCTTGTCGTCACGCACGATCACACCCGCTCGTTCCAGTGGACGCTTCAACGCTTCCACATCGCGCTTGCGGTACATGGGCACCTTCTCTACACCCATAGGCACTGGTTCCAACTTCCCCTGGCGCACCCAAGCGCGCACGGTGTTGTGGTGGCAGCGCAACACGCCCGCCGCTTCCGTTAAGGTCAGCAATTCCTCGTGGGCCGGTTCGGGAGGCGACTTCTTCTTCATGGTCGAACGTACAAGCAAGTGTAACCTTGATGTGTGGATCCGTACTCAGGTCCAATATCCCAAAAACAAAAGATCAGGTGGCGTGCACGTGCGAATGGGCGTTGTATATCCGCGCCACCGCATCGGCCCGCTCTTGGGATTCGAACGCCGAACGTATCGCCGGTACCAGGAAGCGGCAGCTGTTGTCCACCAAAGCAGCATCGCTCTCGTAGAAATGCACGCAGTGCCATCGGCGCTGAGCAACGTTCCGCTCGAAGAAGCTCAGGTGTGCAGGTCCGCTCGCGAAGTCCATGGGTGGGAAGGTTTTGTACGTGACAAATATGGATCGGGAGACGCGTTCCGTTGTTGGTGGAAGCGAGCAACACGACTCGTGCCAATTCGGCTCTCGAGGTCGGCTGGAGAAGGGCCATCATCATCATCGCGCGGCATGCTCCCATCGCCTATGTCTAAAGGAGACCCTACAGACCTCCATCGACCTCGGCAAAACGGAGATCAGGCGGGGCATGAAAGAAAACGGATGCGCAACTGTTGATCAGGGTATTTGCGCGGCCGCTCGTCTGGTGATGCTCGTCATGGGCAATAGACACCGAGTGCACTTAGAGCGGGGGTGTAGAGAAAATTCCCCATCAACTATGGAGCATACTCCACGATGGGGTCGGAAGAAAACCTCCGCTCACCATGGCCAGTGAGTTGCACCAGCATGGCACGGCGAGTGCTACGCCGGATGAAAACCCAAGATCATGAACAACATTCTGAACATCATTATTGCCCTCCTGATCATCGGATGGCTGATCGGCTTTATCGGCTTCGGGGCCATGGTGGGAAGCATGATCCACCTGCTGTTGGTGGTTGCCGTGATCGTTATTGTCTACAGGCTGGTCTCCGGTCGCAAATCGGGCATCTGAGCGGTCGTTGCGTGTGGCTTCACTACCCGTCGGGTAGATCGTGGTCCACAAAGCCCGGAGAATTCAAAGGGCGAACGATCGAAAACATGCAGAACGCCCCGCTTACAGGCGGGGCGTTCTCTTTCCAGGGCACTGGTCGCGAGCTTCTGGAACGGTCTTGGGCCTAGTGCTTTACCCGTTCATCTCCACTGCTCACTGCTCGGCGGAACTTGTCCTCACCCTCTACATCATTCGCTATGATCCGGTTCGGATCCAGTTGAACATCCTCGTCGGCAGTAGGATCGGGGTTCTCCACGGCTTCATCGTCGTTCTGTCCGTCGCGTTCGTTTCGTGCTTCATTCCGGTCCGGATCCACCTGCGTGCTGCTATCGTCTTCGCGTGCGGGATCACCGTTGCGATCGCTTCCGGTGTGGCCATCGCTCTCCACGCCGGCCACTTTGTCGCCCACACGCCCAGTGGCGGTAAGGCTGGTATCGCGGTCTGATCGTGTGGGCTTGCCTGAACCGATCTGGCCCCCGGTGGTACCTGCGCCGGGATTACCGACTCTGGTGTTGCCCTGTTCCGTGGTTCGGTCCTGTGTGCTGTTGGAAGTAGCACCGGCCTTTGCTTGCGCACCACCCGGGGTCGTGCCTTTGCTCTCATCGCGATCTGCCATGTTCTATGGGTTTGGTTGGTCCGTGTACCAGGCCGGTCCGCTTTCGGAGCTTCGATCGGGCACGTGAACGTTCGGGCAAACAGCTTTCCGCAGAATATGCCCCTGAGCATTGGGCAATGTGGAATAGCTGCGAAACCCCTGCCCCACTTGCGTTCAATGCGATCTAGACCCGAATAGACCCATGACGCACACCACCATCCCGCTTGTGGAAACCACGTCCCACGCGAAATCCCAAAGTGTGGAACCGAATGGACAATTGAGCACCCCCAACGGCCGGGATACGGCCAACGAATGGCGGTGCGCAAGCGTGGCCGCCTATGGCATAGTGATGGCCTGTGCCCAACAAAACCTCAAACCAATGCTTCGTTGGGTACTCATCTTCGCCGTGATCGCGATCATCGCCGGTGCTTTCGGTTTCACGGGCATTGCCGCCGGTGCAGCCGGGATCGCAAAGGTCATCTTCTTCATCTTCCTTGCATTGATCGTGCTCGCCTTCGTATTCGGCGGCATGATCTGGAAGAAGGTGAAGTAGCCCGGGCCATCATGCAGAAAGGTGGAACGAAACGACCTCTGCGGCCTTTGCAGAAGCAAACCGCACCGGGGATCGAATCACGCATGCGGCCACAGCCGGTGAGCGGCTTGCCCAAAGTGGGCGAGCTCCTCAGTGGTAAGGCTGCTTTGATCAGCGGTGGTAATAGCGGAATCGGCCGCGCCGTGGCGGTCGCCTTCGCGCAGGAGGGTTGCGATGTGGCCATCGCATACCGTAACGAACATGATGACGCGCGCACGACGCGGAAGATCGTTGAAGCGCAAGGACGCAAGTGCGTATTGATCCCAGGAGACCTCTCCCTGGTGGCCACGTGTCGGCGAACCGTGCAACGCACCATGAAGGAGTTCGGCCGGTTGGATGTCCTGATCCACAATGCGGCGGTGCATACGCCACGTGAGCGTCCGGAGGACATCACACCAAAGCAATTGAGGCGAACGTTCGACGTGAACTTCTTCGCCGCAGTATACTTGGTCCAAGCTGCACTGCCTTTCCTCAAACGCGGCGCATCTATCATCTGCACCACATCGGTCACAGCGTATCGCGGCAGCGCTAAACTGGTCGATTATGCGGCGAGCAAAGGCGCCCTCGTCAGCTTCACCCGTTCGCTGTCCGCAGCGCTGAACGAGCGCGGCATCCGCGTGAATGCGGTGGCACCCGGACCCGTCTGGACGCCATTGATCGCATCCAGCTTCCCGCCGAAAGAAGTCGCACGCTTCGGTTCGGAGGTGCCCATGGAGCGCGCCGCAGAGCCTGTGGAGATCGCCCCCTGCTATGTGTTCCTGGCCAGCGAAGGCGCGAGCTACATTACCGGCCAGGTTCTGCATCCCAACGGCGGCGAGGTAGTGAACGGTTGAAAAAAGAAAGCATGATCAGTAACACCTCGCGCATGCGCTCTTTCTTCGTGATCGCACTGCTTCTGCTCAGCGTATACGCTTGTGTACGGATCCATGCGTTGGGTGAGCAGCGCCGCGTGCTGCGCGCCGATGCCATGGAGGTGTCGCACATCGCCTACGGGCTGTTCGATCCTTCGCAATGGAAGATCATCATCAGCGACATCCTCGAAAAGAAGATCACCGATTTCCAGTTGGACGGTGACAACCGCGAGCAGGTAGAGAAACGGGTGAAGGACCTGATGAACGGCCTATTGAACGAAGTGGAGGCCGTGATGGACAAAGCGAACAAGAAGAAAGGGTTCAGCGGGCTGGTGAAGAACGTTCTCATGGACGTGTTGGTGGATGTGAAGGACATCCGCGCGGGCATACCCCGCTATTCGGATATGATCCTGGACTATTTGAACGATCCCGCCAACAAGGAGGAAATGAAGTGCTTCGTGATCGAACGCCTGGATGAACTGGGTGAACGTACCGAAGGGATGGTGGATCGAACGCTCTTCAACGCGGCACTCCAACGTTACGGAGCGAACGATCGCGAGCAATGCCTGATCATTATCCATGCACGGGCCGCCGGGCTGGAACGCAGTGAGGTTCTATGGCTTTCGTTGCTCGGTGCCGCGTGCATCGGGCTGTTCCTCCTCGCCTGCTTCTCACCAGTGATCGAGCGTTGGCCCGTAATGGCCACGTTGATCACCGGTTCCGTCGTGCTCGTCACCGCCTTGCTCCTCCCCATGATCGACATCGAAGCGAGCATCTCGGAATTCTCCATGTCCCTGATCGGTGAGCAAGTGGTGTTCAGGGACCAAGTGCTTTTCCACCAGAGCAAGAGCATCCTGCAAGTGGTACATGTGCTCATTTCTGACGGAGGACCAGCACTGGTAGTGGTAGGTGTGCTCGTGTTCAGCTTCAGCGTGTTGGTACCTGCCAGCAAGATGGTGCTCTCGTTCGTTGCAATGGCCCGCAGGCGCGAACCCCGGTCAGCTGTCGGGCGCTTTCTTATCCACAAAGCGGGGAAATGGTCCATGGCCGATGTCATGGTGGTGGCCATCTTCATGGCCTTCATCGGGTTCAACGGGGTGATCGATAGTCAGCTGCACGGGCTTGAGGACTATGCATCGAAGATCCATGTGCTCACTACGAACAACAGTTCGTTGGAGGTCGGCTTCTACCTCTTCACTTCGTACTGCCTGCTCGGCCTTGGATGCTCCGTACTTGTCGCGCGGGCACTAGCCGCCAAGGATAAAGCCGTGGAATGAATATCGTTGGAAGCCGACAATGAACGCGCTACAACTCCTCTTCCCGCCCACACATTGATCCACGCATCGCGCAGGACCGTGCAATGCTCCGATCTGCCCGTGCCCGCGTCGCAGACATTGACCTTGGCAACTTCGCCCAGTGGTTGAAGGACGCGTTCAGCGAGGGGTCTTCTCCTTCGTCGTCGCTGGGGTCATGGCACCAGCCGGGGTGGTCGCGTTCAAATTGGTCGCCCAGATGAGCCCTGCTATCATCATCAGTCCAATAGTTATCCAAAAAAGACTGCGCACCGGGCTTTTGATCCTGTGGAAAGTAGGCGGCTGCTGCGCCGCGCTTTGTGTGAACCGGTAAGGCAGGTTTACCGGGTATAGGGGCATAGGCCTCCGAGCAGCAGCACCGGCAATAGCTGTGCGCTGGATAGTATCCGTATTCGACATCGAGTTGTACTTATTTGGGTCGATCGTCATGGTGCGTGCGACCTTGAGTTCGAGGCCCGTAGTTCAAAGGCCGCTCCATGCGGCATATACGAGAGGACCAATGGGTCCACGAACGAGCTGAAGGCTACAACAGCAGCGCATTGCCATCCTCATGTTCCCGTAAACCTCGAGCGGCAGACGTTACCCGGATCACCCTATCTGATGCGAATGCTCCACTTGCTGTGGATGTAGTGCCCTTTTCCCACGCACATCGACCAAAGGGTTTGGATCAATTGAGCGCCACGATGCCCGCGTTGGGGATGATCCCGAACGTTCCCCAAACGATGTACTGCACCATCGGCCAGGCCATGCTTCACGCACACACGCCCTGGCGAATTTGCAGAGGATCATACCGATCCTCTTACGGTGTCGGTATGGGCATGCACTGCGATCTCCTTTCGAAAGTGAGTCAAGAGGCTTAGGCCGCGATGGTGTATGCCATCAGGTACAGCACATACTCGGCGAAGAAGAACATCCAGAATCGCATGTAGAAGCGCTTCACCGAGCGATCCCGGCCGATCAGGAGCGAGGCTGCATTCACAAGGAATAGTGTGAACAAGACCACATGCCCCCATAACAGCATCCGCACGCATCCGGGGCCGCAACCTTCCTCGGCACCATACCGTGCGAACAGCACCAAGGTTATGGAATAGGCCGCGCCGACCAGGACATGCCCTGCGATCAACGCCACCTTTGGGGAATACATCACCGCGAGCGTACGTATGCGGTATTGCGCATCGCCTTCCACATCGGGCACATCCTTGAACCACGCTATGGTGATGCTGAACGCGATGATGAAGCCCGTGAGGATCCATACCGGCATCGGCACTAGCACGCTCCCGTTCACCAGTCGATCGTACACCGCGAAGCCACCGAAGTTGATGAGCACGCCGCGCACGGTGCAGATCGCTATTGCGGCGGTGAGGTGATGTCGCTTGAGATGGAACGGTGGCATGGAGTAGGCCCAACCAATGAGCGCCGCAGCGCCCACGACTGCGAACAGGTAGGGCGATACGAACAAGGCGAGCGAGAGGCAAATGGCCAGTGAGGAGTACACGATGATCCATCCTTGCGCCATGGACAGATGGCGCGCTGGCAAAGGCAAGTACGGTTTGTTTATGCGGTCCAGCTCCACATCGGCCAATTGGTTGATGCCCACGACGAAGACATTGCATGCCACACCGATCACAAGTGCCGAGGCCAGTAGCCACCAGTGCATGCCGCCTGCGCGATCGCACACGATCACGTAAAGCGTAGAGATGCTCACCACGCTCCCTATGATCGTATGCGGGCGACCGAAGCGCCACAGTGCGCACGCTGTGATCATGGGCGAGACAGTTGGATCACGATGATCCGCTGTAGCCGACCTGGCAAGCGGTGTACAACGATGCCTTCGGGATCGGCAGCGAACAAGGCCTTGTACTGTGCGGCGGTCCGGGAGCGCAGGACAGAGATCACACCATCCCATGTGATGGTGAGCACGTTTACCGGAACGATATACGTGAAGAACAGCCGCAGCGAAGAGAAGGGCCGAACGAAGGGTGCGAGCAGCAAGGTGCCCACCGTTGTGGCAACGAGCACTTTGAGCAGGCACCAGAGCCTGGGCTCCAGCACTTCCACCAAGAAGGCTTCGGCACGCGCTGCGCGTAACTTGTGCACTAGGCACAGCTTCTCCGCATCGCTGAAATGATGGAAGGCATTGAACATGGTGTAGCAGGTGGAGGACTGCGCTTTGAGCATACGCACATCCAATGGACGATGGTCGTAGCTGATCGGCCCGTTGTGGTGGAACGCATGCCGAGGATATAGATCGGTGAGTGTGAGCGGCTCTGCGCTCAAGCTCAGACGGTGAACGGTGATCGCCGGTTCTCCGCTGCCCGAGCACAGATCCACTTGCGCGCGCGCAACGCGCACTGGATCCATCAAAAGCGGTAGGAGTGCATCGTAGCCCGGCCAGCGTGTGGCGACATAGCCGATGTGGTCGGTCTGGAACTGGCGCAGTAGAGCCGGGAACCAGGGCTGGTCCTCCAACTCCTTCATCGCTGCTCAGGCAACACCCACCAGCCAACCAAAGATCAGCATCGCAACCACGATAAGGAACCCGTACGCGCGCGGTATGGTATCGTGCTTAAGCGGCATGGCCTATGCTTGAACGTGCACCTTGCAGAAAGTTCATCACATCACCGATCAGCCGCTCTTTGTGTGTGGCGAAGAGACCGTGTGCTGCGCCGTCGTATTCGATCAAGGTGCTATGGGGGATCGCCTTCGCGGCGAGGCGACCGGTCGCATCGATGGGCACGGTCTTGTCCGCCGTACCATGGATGATGAGCGTAGGCACGGTGAAAGCCTTCAGGTCCGGACGGAAATCGGTGGTGGCGAAGGCGTTGGCACAATCGAGCGTCGCCTTCAAGCCGGCTTGCATGGCCATAGCACATGACCATTGGATCACCTCGTCGCTCACGGGATGCGACAGTGGGCCAACGCCATAGAAATCCTTGAAGAAGCCAGCCCAGAAGTGCGCACGATCCTCTTTCATACTGGCCCTCATTCCATCGAACACCTCTTGATCCACGCCGTTCGGATGGTCGGCGGTCTTCAGCATATAAGGCACCACCGATGCGATGAGCACAGCCTGCTTCACGCGTTCCGTACCGTGATCGGTCAGGTAGCGCGCTACTTCGCCACCGCCCATGGAGAAGCCGATCAACGTGGCATCATGCACTTCGCATTGCTCGATCACCGCGTGAAGATCGGCGGCGAGCGTATCGTAGTCGTAACCATCGCCCGGTTGTTCCGAGCGGCCGAAGCCACGACGGTCGTAGGCGATGGCGCGCATGCCACCATCTGCGATGGCCATGGAGAGGTCATCGAAGGTGTCCGATGTAAGTGGCCACCCGGCCATCATGATCACAGGCCTTCCATGGCCGTGATCCTTCACATAGAGCTTCGTTCCGTCGCGAGTGGTGATCATCTTCATGGGTTCCGGTCGTATTGGGGTCATCATTGGAACGAAGGCATGGAGAGGGCTTACGGGCCACCTTCATGCGTACGTGCCTATTTCTTCGCCGGCATTGCCCCACCGGGCTCGCCAACGAGATCGAAGAGCTCATCCAGTTTTGGCACGAGGATGATCTCCGTGCGGCGGTTGCGCGCACGATCCTCCGCATTTTTGTTGCTTGCTATTGGCTGATATTGACTGCGACCTGCGGCCTCCACCCGTTCCGGCGGCACCGAGTGGGTAACAGTGAGCACCCGCACAATGCTAACGGCGCGAGCAGTGCTCAGGTCCCAGTTGTCCGTGTAGCGTGAGGTTTTGATGGGGATGCTATCGGTATGGCCTTCCACCATCACGCTGATATCCGAATTGGCCCGCAGCACTTCTGCCAATTTGCCCAAGGCCACTCCTCCTTTAGGATCCACCTTGGCACTGCCGCTTGCGAAGAGCAACTTCTCCGAGAGAGAGACATAGATCTTACCATCACGCTGGGTCACGGTCAGGTCTTCCGCCTTGAAGCTCACGAGGGCATCAGAGACCTTTTTCCGCAATGCGTCCATGGATTCCGTTTGGGCACGCAGGCGGCCATCCAGGTCGTCCATGCGCTTCGCTTTCACGCGGAGCTCCTCTTCCTTCGCACGCAGCTCACGACCGCGCTCTTCCAGTTGTGTCTTCGTCATCTCGGCATCGCCTTGCAAGCCGAGGTATTCGGCCCGCATACCGCGCAGGTCCGCCTTGCACGCCGCGCTATCTGCCCGCAAGCGTTCGATGGTTGCCGCGCGCATGGCGGACTCCTCCTTGTACCGGCCCATCTTGCAACCCGGAGCGAGTAGGACGATCGCTACTAGCGAGGCTGCTGCGGCTTTGAAGTACGTTGATGTGTTCTGCATGTTGTTCGTTCTTTGGGTTTGTGGATCACAAGGCTCAATTGTTCTTGTCCACCGCGTCCTTGTCATCATCACCTATGTTCACACCAAGTGTGAGCAGGTAGGTGAGGTAGCGGCTGTCGAGATTCTGTACCGCTAGGTTATCGTTGTAAACACGACTGAGGCCGAAGCTTACGCTAGGCTCCACAGTGAAGCGGCCGATGTCCAAACCCAATGCGGCGTCCAGGTTCCAATTCGCCTCGTTGAACTCCCCATCATTGAACTCGATATCCGTATCCCGTAGGTCCCGGCTCAGGGCAACATCCATGGTGGGTCCCAATGCAAAGCGCAGATCGAACTGGTAGGTATCTATGATGCGATAGCCACCCATGAGCTTCAACTTCAAGTTGGTCACCACGATGCGCCCACTTTGGCTTAGGGTATCACCGAATGTGACGTAGGTGGAGTTGCGCCCAATGAAGGCACCGGGTTGTAGGTACACCCTGTTGCCCCAGCGTGCATCCGCGCCAACGAGAAAGCCGACACGGGCGGAGTAGGTTATACCCGCTGGTGGCCTGGTGATGTTCTGATAGGTGATACCCAACTGCGGGTTCACCTGCCACTGAGCATTGGCGGAAAAGGCTAGCGGCGCAATTGCGATCGCCATCAGTATGTTCTTCATGTGTTCTTATTTCTGGTTCGTAAGCGACCAGCCAACGCCCATGCCGCGAAGCCAATGAGCCGTGTGCCTAGCTCAGGAACAGGATCCGGAGCGTTCAGACGTTTCCAAATGCAAGCAACGTTCGCCCCAACATGTGCAGATCCTTGCCCGATGTGCGTCCTGGAGGATCAAGCACCGCATTGACCATAGGACCATATGAACGAAATAACGCCTAAACGCTTATTGCTTCGTGGTACCCGGAAGCGAGGAGAGCCTCTACACCAACTGGTCAGGGGTTCATCTTCGACTTGTTCGGGGCTACGGGCATGTTGCGATCCTGCTGCATGGTCGGCTTAGGGTGACCTGGGCGACCGCTACCGTGCGTGCGGTGCCATTGATAGCATTGGGTTGGTGTGAGTATACCCCGGTAGTCGCGCTCACGCGATTCGGAAAGCGTGTTGTAGCCGTCATTCGTCCAAGGCGTTCTACCCAGCCCGGTGTATCGCTCCTGATAGCGGCCATCCACATCGCGCAGTTGATGCCTCTGATCATTCCGCGGTCCAAGTGCGGTTCCGGCCCTATCATCGTACATCATCCAACCTTGGTTCTGCTCTCTGGTGGTCTGCTGTGGGGCCGTGCTCGGCACAGTGGTTTGGGCGCTCATGCTCCCGGCCACGGTGAAGGCAAAGAGCCCTGCAATGCTGTTGAAGCGGATCCCGCGGAAGAATGCTTGCGGTCCGGTGAATTCGCACGCGGGTGGTTCCGCAGGAGTTTCGGGTGAGCGCTTGCGGTGAACAGGTGTTTCCACTTCGCGGCGTGTTGGCCCGGTCTTGATCTGGTTCATGTTCATCTAGCTTGTGTTAGGATGGGAACAGATCGAACGCCACAGAACACTGATCCTAATTTCGTACCACTGCAACAACCATGTTCCGCTCGTGTTTTGCCTCTCGAACGGCCGTCAACACAGGCGATCCCAGAGGGTGCGCGCACTTGAAAGCGCCCATCCCGAAAACAGCGAGTTGCAATGCAGCGCCAACGAGTTGGGGGACCTGCTGCATGAAGTCGTTCATGATCGATGGGTTGAAAGCAAGAACCCCCAAGGACAATCCTCGGGGGTTCGTTCTGCGTTCGGCTTGGGATCACATGCCACCAGCCGTATCCGATCGGCGGTCGCTCTTGGACGTGCTATCGTCCGTTGCGTCCTCGCTGTCGGTATCGCGTTCGTCCGCAGATCCTTCTTGGGCGCTATCGCTAGCCGAACCCTCGACTTCGCGCTGGCTAGCGCCACTGCGATCGCTTTCGTTGTCGCGCTGCACATTACCGCTAGCGCGCTCAGCACGAGCATCGCCCGCACTATCCTCGCGCATGCCGTCGGGATTCCCACCCGTTGCGCCGTCGCGGCTTCCAGCGCCCTCTAAGGAGCTATTGCGATCACGATCGGCTGCGTTGCTGCGGGCGCTCTCCGGTGTCCGCTCA
>JBKJPT010000108.1:0-5531 GCA_046595075.1 Flavobacteriales bacterium | reverse complement strand
GCTTCGGTGGAGATAGGCGCTTCCGGTGATTACACCGTTACCGCAGATGGTGCCTGTGGGTCAGCCACGAGCGAACCAGTGACGATCACCGTGAACCCCGTTGCCGCTGTGCCGGTTGCCGATGACGTGACGATCCTAGTTCCCGGCACTGCCGATCTTGTAGCTGTTGGCGACAACATCAAGTGGTACGCCGATGAGTTCGGTGGCGTGGCGCTCTCGTCAGGTAACGCTTGGACCACACCCTTCCTGAACACCAGCACCACTTACTGGGTAGAGGCCAACATGAACTACGGCGGCGACCTCATGGATGGTGGCAAGCCGGACAACACTGGTGGTGGTGGTCTTCCTTCCACAGGTTCGCAGAGCTTCTTCACCGCATGGGAGTCCTTCACCATCGAGAAGGTGACCGTGTATGCGATCGGCGCCGGTGTGCGCGATGTGCAACTGTGCGACGCCGCAGGCAACGTGCTGCAAACGCTCAGCTTCGACCTCGTGGATGGCATACAGGAACTCACCTTGAACTACGATGTGCCAGTGGGCGTGGACCTCAGTCTGCGCTGCCCGCAGCACAACCTCTTCCGCAACAACGGCGGCGTCGCCTATCCCTACGCGATAGGCACCATGGGTCAGCTGACCAACAGCGGCTTCGGCACCAGCTATTACTACTACTTCTACAACTGGAAGGTGCGCACACCACTTACCCAGTGCGCCAGCTTGCGTGATCCGGCCACTGTCTTCATCGGACCCCAGGGTGTGAGCGAAGCAACGAACACGGATCTGCGCGTTTACCCCAGCCCCGCCAGCACAACGGTGCGCGTGGAAGGCGTACGCGCTGGTGAAACGGTGACGATCCTTGATGCTCAAGGTCGTCTTGCAATGAAAGTGAGCACCCCTGCAGTGGATGCCATAGCCACCATCAACGTGGAACAACTTGCCGCAGGCAGCTACACCGTGCAAGTGCATGGTACCGAACGGACGATCACACGCGATCTGAGCATCGTGCGCTGATGACATAGAGGTCATTGAACACCCCTTCGGTCATACCGAAGGGGTGTTCCTTTTCCCACCAACAGCTTCCTTTGAAAGATCACATCCAACATGGTTGATCAAACAGCGTTCCTCCAAACGATCTCCGAAGGATATTCCTTCAAGGGAGACACCATTGAACTCGGAGGTGCGCTCTACCAAGGTGAAGTGCCAGCGGGCGCACTGGTGAAGATCCCGCTGCGCACCATGAACCGTCACGGGCTCATTTGCGGTGCCACTGGTAGCGGGAAGACCAAGACGTTGCAAGTCTTGGCCGAACAGCTTTCATTGAAGGGCGTGCCTTCCCTGCTGATGGACGTGAAGGGCGACCTGAGCGGCATTGCCGCACCGGGCGCGACCAACGAGAAGATCGAGGCGCGGCAATCGAAGTTGGGGATCGCCTACACCCCGTCGGGATCACCCGTTGAACTGCTGAGCCTGAGCAAAGAGCCGGGGGCACGCATGCGCGCCACCGTCAGTGAATTCGGGCCAGTGCTGCTCGGGCGCATCCTCGAGTTGAACGACACGCAGCAAAGTGTGCTCGCGCTTGTTTTCAAGTATTGCGATGACAACGCACTGCCACTGCTCGATCTGAAGGACCTGCGGCGAATGCTGCAATTCGTCACCGCCGAAGGCAAAGAGGCGATCAAAAAGGTCTACGGTCAGGTGAGCCCTGCCACGGTGAACATCATTATGCGCAAGCTCATCGAGATAGAACAGCAGGGAGCCGAACTTTTCTTCGGTGAGCGCTCTTTCGACGTGAACGACCTGTTGAAGGTGCGAGACGGCAGGGGAGTGGTGCACATCGTTCGCCTCACCGACATCCAGGACCGGCCGCGGCTCTTCAGCACCTTCATGCTGTGCCTGCTCGCCGAAGTGTATTCCACCTTCCCCGAAGTGGGCGACCCGGACAAGCCCAAGCTGGTGCTCTTTATCGATGAAGCCCACCTGATATTCAAGACCGCCACGAAGCCATTGCTCGAGCAGATCGAGACCATGATCAAGTTGATCCGCTCCAAAGGCGTCGGCGTTTACTTCTGCACACAGGATCCCAGCGATGTGCCCGAAGGGGTGTTGGGACAACTCGGCCTAAAAGTGCAGCACGCCTTGCGCGCCTTTACCGCCAAGGACCGCAACACCATCAAGCGCACCGCCGAGAACTATCCGCTTACCTCGTTCTACAACACTGAGGAGCTGATCACATCACTCGGGATCGGCGAAGCATTGATCACCGCGCTCAGTGAGAAGGGAACACCAACACCACTGGCACACACGCTGCTCCGTGCGCCCATCAGTCGCATGGACATCCTCAGCCCATTGGAGGTCGATGGCTTGGTGGCACGAAGCGACCTGGTGCGCACATACAATGAAGTGATCGATCGAGAGAGCGCCTTCGAGATCCTGGAGAAGAGGATGAAAGAGCACGATCCCGAAGAGGAAAAGGAAGTGAAGAAGGAAGTGAAGCAAGAACCGAGCACACTGGAGAAGATCACCCGCAATCCCATGGCCCGCCAAGTAGGTAACACCGTTGTGCGTGAGCTCACACGAGGCCTCATGGGTGTACTCGGCCTCCGCAGCACATCACGGGGGCGTAAAGGTCTGTTTGGTTGAACGACCCGTTTGCCATGAACAAGAAGACCCGGATAATTCCGGGTCTTCTTGTTCATGGCATGTCCGGTCACTCACCAGCGGCTTCGGCGCGCTTGATCTCCTGGTCCAGGATCTCGTCCATCACCTTCAACTCCTGCTCGCTCACCCTGCGATCGGTGCGGGCCTGCTTCTTCATGAAGCGGAACATGGCCGCCTTCTTGATCTCGTACGCCACGTAAACGGTGTACTCCTTGGTCTCGTCCTTGAAGTAGGTCTCTTCGCCCACTTTGCGCAGATCGGCCAGCTGCGTATCCATCACCTCGCGGATCAAGCTCTGGAACTTGTCTGTCACGTCGGCCGCCTCGGCATTGGCGGTCTGGCCTAGGTATTGATCGGTTACAGCGCGCACATTGGTGCCCACCTGTGCGGCCACTTGGTTCTTGGCATTGATGTCGGCCTTGCCCCGGGCGATGCCCTGGTTCACGCTGGATCCATTGCCCGTACCCCTGAACCACGAAGCGTTGCTCTCGTACTTCGATCCGCTGAAAGGCTGATCGACCCTTTGGCCGGCGGGGTTCGACTTGGGCGCGCAAGCAGCCAACAACAAAGTGGCCATAGCGATCGAAAAGGCGGTGCGGAAGTGCTTCATGGGAATGGGGTCTGCCCTTAGTGGGCGGGATGGAAGGTTCGCGCCAAGGTCTGAAAAATCGTGCCGGGACATATGCCGGGCGCCGGAGGTAGCGCATCTTTCGGCACCAAACCCAACCCCATGAGAGCTCTAAAGATCATACTAATCATTATCGGCGTGCTGGCCGTGATAGTGTGCGTGCTCGGTTTCACCGGCAACGACACTTACCGCTACGAACGCTCTGTTACCATCGCGGCTCCGGCCGATCTGGTGTACACTCATGTTTCATCACTAGGCGCCTTGGACAAGTGGAACCCCTGGAATGACCTGGATCCCGCCATGAAGAAAAGTATGGAGGGAACAGACGGCACCGTGGGTGCGATCGCCCGCTGGGACGGGAACGAGGATGTGGGCAAAGGCGAGCAACGCATCGATTCGTTGGTTCCGGGCCAACTCGTGCGCACACACCTCTCATTTAAGGAGCCTTTTGAGAACGAGGCGGACGCCGCGATAGAGCTCGCGAGCGCTGGGGATAGCACCACGGTCACTTGGGCCATGATGGGCGAGAACGGTTTCATGAACAAGGTCATTTGCACCTTTATGGACATGGACGCCATGATCGGCAAGGACTTCGAAAAGGGTCTTGGCCGATTGAAGGAGCAGGCCGAGAAGGCTTATGCCGAAACACCGAAGGCGCCGGTGTATGAGATCACTACCGTTGACCGCCCGGCCGCGCTATACGTGGGCAAGCGCGAAGTGGTGAAGTGGGCCGAAATGAAGGCCTTCTTTGGGAAACACTTCGGCGAGGGGATGGCCGCCCTCGCTAAGGTTGGCGTGGCACCGGCAGGCGTACCTACAGGTGTCTACTTCGAGTGGAATGAGAAGGACATGACCGCGGACTTGATCGCCGGTATCCCGGTGGCCTTGGATGCCAAGGGCAAACTGAAGGGCCTGGACCTGTACGAAGTACCCGCCAGCAAAGCCTTGGTGATCGACTACACCGGCGGCTACAGCAACATGGCTGCGCCACACGAGGCCATGGATGCATACATAAAGGCCAACAGCCTCACACACCATACCAATGTGGTGGAGGAATACATCACCGATCCGATGTCCGTGCCGGACAGCACCAAGTGGCACACGAACATCATCTACCTGATCAAGTAGTTCGAGGCTGGAGATTAGGGAGCCCGGCCATTTTCGGCCGGGCTCTTTCGTTCACCACCTTCGCCCAATGGCCGCTCGCATCAGCATTTGTCCGTACCGCTTGCTGTTCAAGCATCCGTTCGGTACTGCGCATGGACTGCGCGATGGCACCGATTCGGTCTTCATCCGCATCGAGGAGAATGGCTTCGCCGGGTATGGGGAGGTGACCTTGCCGCCTTATGTGCTGGAGACCATAGCTGGTTCCATCGCGCTCGTTCATGGTTTCGCGGCCAAAGGGCTGTCTGCGGAAGCAATGCTGGAATGCTTGGGATCGGAGATCGAACTCTTTGGCAATGCACAAGGTTGCCGAGCAGGGATCCACACTGCCGTACTTGATCTCCTTGCCAAGCAACAACAGCGAACGGTGCGTGAACTGCTGGGAGCACATGGCGATCGCGAGCCGCTGACCTTGATGACCCTGGGTATTGCGCCACTGGAAGATTTGGAGGGCAGACTCGAGGAACTGCCCCAAAGCAGTGCACTAAAGATCAAGGTCGGAGATCCTGATGCGAGTTCGAGGATCTGCCACATAAAATATCTGGACAACAGGCGGTTGTTCCTAGATGGTAATCAAGGCCTTCGAGGAATTGATGAAGCCCTGGAATTGATCATTGCTGCCGGTGCCGATCGCGTTGCGGGTTTGGAGCAGCCTTTCAATATTCAGATGGATGAGTTGAATGCGGATCTGACCAAGCGGACCGGCATCGTGGTATTCGGCGATGAATCGATCCAAAGCAGTGCAGAACTCGCAGCAATGCCAGGCGTATTCGGCGGCGTGAATGTGAAGCTGATGAAGTGCGGTGGATTGGATCGTGCGATCGAGATCATCAATGCTGCTCGCGCTCAGCGCATGCAGGTCATGCTGGGAAGCATGAGCGAAAGTTCCTTGGGTTGCACGGCAATGGCCCAATTGGCGGGCGAGGCGGACATCGTGGATCTCGATGGTCCGTGGCTGATCATGAATGATCCATTCCGTGGCATCTTCATGGAGGCAGGGCGCTTGATCCGGCACCATGGCGATGGCCTCGGAGCAATACTTATAGCGGATCTCAACTTCGATCCAATCGGCGCATAATTTATA
>JBKJPT010000061.1:0-7747 GCA_046595075.1 Flavobacteriales bacterium | reverse complement strand
TGTGGTTCCTCTCTCTCCACAATGAGTTCTCTGCGTCTCCGTGCCTCTGTGGTGAACTCCTCCTACAATGAGTTCTCTGTGCCTCCGTGCCTCTGTGGTTCCTCTCTCTCCACAATGAGTTCTCTGTGCCTCTGTGTCTCTGTGGTTCCTCTCTCTCCACAATGCGTTCTCTGTGTCTCCGTGCCTCTGTGGTGAATTCTTCCTCACATCATCTTGAATCCCCCGATCTCCAGCATATGCTCGTGCCCGGTGCTGCCGTGCGCGCCCGGTGACACGCTCTTGAACTGCGTGCGTATCGCCGCCAGCCACTTCCGCGAGCGTTCGGTGAGCTTGAAGTCGTCGGTCATCATGCGGCCGCGCATCACCAGGATGCCCATGTCGGCGCCTTCGTAGAACCAATCGCCGGGACGCGTGATGCGGAGGAAGAAGGCTTCGTTGTCCTTCTCCACGTAACGACGGTGCGTGTCCATGCGCCAGAAGTAGATGCTGCCGTCCTCGCGCATGCGCCAGATGCCGCTGCGGGGTGCTTCCGTTACGCGTTGCACATCGTCGGTGGTGTACTTGATCACCATTTGGCCCCAGCTGTCGATGTTCTCCTCCTTCGCCCAGCGACGGTTCAGCGCGTTCACGCTGATCTCGTAGGGCACGTTCATCCATTCCAAGGTGTGAAAGAGATGCAGCGGCGCATCGCTCAGCGCGAACACGGCGTGGTTGGTGATGCTGCTCGCGCCCGTCACACGCGGGTTCAGTTCGCCGAGGTAGATCTCGCCGTTGTCGGTGTCGATGAGGAAGTCCAGTTCGAAGTAGCCTTTGTAGCCTTCCTTCAACAACTGGTCGCCGAACTTGCGGGAATAGCGACGGGCTTTCGCGCGGATCTGCGGCGTGAACGTGTCGGCGAATATCTCGTTGCCGCACCAGCCGCCTTTGTAGGGCGTGAGTTCCTTGAAGCCCACGAGCTCCGTCATCAATGGCGCAACGATCGTTCCGTGCCGCGTCACGCACGCCTCCATGGCAGCACCTCTGCAGTTGATGCGCTTCATGATCTTGCACTCCTTCTCCGCCTCGATCTCCTGCGCATACTTGGCGTAGTCTTCTTTCGTCTTGATGAAGAAAGTGGTGTGGCCGCTATCGCCGAATGGCGTTTGCACCACCAGGTCGTTGCCGAGCTTCGCTTTGGCAGCGACTTGCATCAAGTGCTCGAAGTTCTTCACGTTGTGGAGCACGTACGGCACGCAGGGCACGCCCGCCTTCTCGGCCACGCGATTGGTGTTCACCTTGTTGTCCAGCCAGGTGCGCAATTTGGCGGGCGGGAAGATCACTTCGAGTCCGGCCTTCTTCGCCAACGCTTCGGTCTTTTCATCGAACATGAGGAAGAGCGCCTTGCCGTTCTTCCCGTTCATCTTGCGGCTCTCGATAAAATCCCGAACCTCGCTGTGCGTGAGGAGGTAGTTGTTGATGTCCTCGATGCTCTGGAACTCCTCGTGCGGCTCCTCGTTCTTCGGGCTCATCAGGTTCGGGTGCAGCCCATCGAAGCAATCGATGTAGGTGATGAACTTGAAGCCTTTGATCCATTCGTCCGCACCCAACAGGTTAAAGTTGGTGGCGCTGATGAAGTAGATGGGCACCTCGTTGCGGTGGAAGTAGCGACGGATGTCGCTGATGCCTTTGAGCAGACCGGCCGGTGCCTTCTTCTTGGCCTTCCGCTTCACGGGCGTGGCCACGGCTGTGACCTTGGACTTGGGTCGCACGGACGCCTTAGCAGGTGTGGCCTTGCGCACGATCTTCTTCGCGACAGGCCTGCCTACCGCAGCAGGCTTCACTTTGCGGTCGACTTTCTTACCGCTGTTGCGGGCTATTGTCTTCTTCTTGGCCATGGTGGCGGGGTGATGCGAGCAAAGTAAGGCGGCGCTGAGAAAGCGCGCGCGTTCCCAATCGAGCCGTCCTTATCGCGCAACTGTCGCCGTCGCGTCCGCATATTTCCACGCCGCAGCGATGCGCGCGTTCAACGCGTCGGCTTCTGCATTGCGGCCTTGCGCGAGCAATGCGTTGCGCAAGCCTTCCAGTGCGTAGCCGTTGCCAGGCCTGTGTGCCAAGTCGGCGAGGAAGGTCTGCTCGGCGTCCTTCGGCTTGCCCGCTTTCAGTTGCGCGTTGCCCAGCTCGTGCCGCGTGGGGAAGGTCCAATCCGGTGGCTCCTGGTAGATGAGCGAATCCTCGTGGGCCACGGCGGTGGCGAAGTGGGCCACGGCTTCATCAGCCTTTCCTGCGGCGTTCGCGATCTCGCCTTGCAGCCCATGAGCGGCGATAGCAAGAATGTCCGTGGCCTTGTTCAGCCCCCAGATGGTGAGCGGTTGCACGGTGCTGTCGGCCATGCCGATGCGCAGCGCGGCGAGATGCGCTTGCGCACCGATCGCATCGCCGCGGCGGGCCTTGCGTACGCCCTGTGCGTAATGCCACAACGCATCGGCATAGGCCAATCCGCTATCGGGCGCGGCTTCTTCTTCAAGCTCCTTCCATCGCTCAAGCTTCACCGCCACCATCCACGGGAAGGCATCGTAATGCTGCAGCGTGGCGAAGTCCGGTGTGTGCTCCAGGTCGCGGGCAAGGTGCGCGCGCAGGTCCAGCGCGCTCTGCCACGCGAGTTCGCGCTGACCGGTGAACGTGGCGCAGGCGCTGAGGAAATGGATGTTGTGCGGGAAGTAGCCGATGGGGTACATGCCTGCGGCGTGGCAGCTCGCGGTGTACGCGCTATCCACCGACACCGAGCGTTGGTTGGCCAGCACCCCTTCGTGGTAAGCACCGGTGCGAATGAAGATGTGCGACGGCATGTGTACCAAGTGACCGGCGCCCGGCACTGCACTGGTGAGCAGCTCCGCGCTGGGCAGTCCGCGCTCCGGCTTCAACGAGGCTTCCACGGCGTGGATGTAGAGGTGGTGTGCGCCGAAGTGCGTCGGGAAGGTGTGCATGGAATGTTCGAGCGCGGCAATGATCTCCGGCGTCCACGGCTTCTCGGTGCCGTTGTGCTCATAAAGGTCCCAAGGGTGTTGGTCCATCAATGATTCAGCGAAGAGGCAGGCCACGTCCGCATCATCGGTGTAGCGCGCGGCCATGGTGCGCAGTGCTTCGCAATAGGCGGAGTCCAGCGCGTGGCGATCCTCCGGCGCCGTGGCGGCATAGCGCTTCGCCATGGCATCGATCAAGGCCTGCTCCTTTGCCGTGCACGCGCTCTTCAGCTTCTGCGCCTTGGTGATCGCGGCGTACGCGCGCTCGTAATTGTCGGGCTCCATGCCTGCGTTGTAGTTGGGGCCGAGCACGTACGCGAAACCCCACCAGGCCATGGCGCAGGTGCTGTCCAAGCGTGTGCATTGCCAGAAACTACGCGCGGCCTCGGCGTGGTTGAATCCGTAGGCGAGCACCAACCCCTGATCGAAGTAGCGCTGCAAACTGTCCCGTCGTGCGGCGGGCAGCGCATTGCTCATCGTGATGGGATAGCTCAAGCCATCGAGCCCCGGCAGCAGGCGTTGCACCTTGCCGCTCGTGTACCACTCGTGGTCGCTCACCAACGTGGGACCACACCCATACTTGGCCGTGGGAAGTGCGTTGGTCTTGGGTTCTTCGGGTGATGAACAACTGGCGAGCAGGCCCGCCAGCGCAATGGGGAATGCGCGATGGAACATGAGGCTGGGGTTTGGCGTGTTGAAATTAGCACGCGCCCGGAAACGATGGAGGACCTGGCTTCGCGGGATCGCCCGGGTCGGTCAATTCGGGCGCAAGTTGCCAGGAACGAGCACCGACCTTTACCACATGCTCCTGCGTACCGCTCTTCTCCTGCCGCTCCTCCTCGTCCTTCATGCTTCGGCCCAAACATGGGACCTGGTAACGCCGGTGAAGACGCGCAGCGAGCTGGCTGCTGTGCGGATGGTGGATCCCACCACCGGCTTCGCCATCGACCGTTCGCTCGGCTTCGTGCTGAAGACCACCGATGCCGGTGCCAGCTGGGAGCGCAAACCCTACAATTTGCTGGACAAGCCACGCGCGCTTTGGATGTGGGACGATCAACGCGGCATCATCGCCGCCAATGCGGGCCGCTTCTATCACACCACCGATGGCTGGGCCTCGACCACCAACGTGTATCAACCCACCTTCAACAACATGTCCAGTTTGTTCTTCGTGAACGACACGCTGGGTTGGGCCGGTAGCGAGAGCGGCAAGATCGTGCACACCACCGATGGCGGCAACACTTGGACCCTGCAGACCAGCGGCACCACCAACGCGATGGTGGCCCTGCACTTCGTGAACGATCAACTGGGCTTCGCGGCGGCCACCGGCGCCATCCTGCTGCGCACCATCGACGGCGGTGCCAATTGGGCGCCGCTCACCACACCCATCACCTACAACATGCGGGGCATCCATTTCTTCGATGCGCTCAACGGCCTTGCGGTAGGCCTGGGTGGTGAACTGATCCGCACCACCGACGGCGGCGACAACTGGACCCTGGAGGTCATTGCCAACGGGACCAGTTTGCTCGGCCTCTTCGTGCAGGGCAATTCCCTTATTGCCATGGGCAACGGCGGCACGGTGGCGCGCAGCACCAATGGTGGTGCCAGCTGGTCGCTGCAAACGCTCGATCCGCTGGATCTACTTGGTGCATGGATCGACCCCAGCGGCATCGGCCTGCTCACCGGCAAGGCGCGCGTGTATCGCACGACCGACCACGGCGCCACATGGTCACCGGTGCAGATCGGCACCTACCACAGCATGCTCGGCAAGGTGAGCTTCGGCACCGAGCAGAACGGTGCCTCGGCGGGCTGGCAGACCGCGGGCGGGATCGAGAACGGCGTGGTGCGCACCACCAACGGCGGACGCAACTGGAGCAATGTGAACGCGGGCAATTCCACATGGCTGGGGGTACACCTGCTGGCGAACGGCACTGGCTGGCTCGGCGGCGGGGTGGGCGCCAACCGCAGCACCACCGACTTCTTCGCCACCAGCACCACGCATCCCGGGCCCGATGTGGCCATCCGCTGCACCTGGGCCTTCGATGCCAATACCGCCATCGTCGGTGGCGGCTACATCAACGGTGGTTGCTACCGCACCACCAACGCCGGTAGCACTTGGGACTACGTCCAGACCGGCAACATCTACGACCTCTGGTTCGTGAACGACACCCTTGGCTTTTGTGGCGGTGAGGGCGGCGCGCTCGCGCGCACCCATGATGGTGGCATCACGTGGCAACCGCTCAACAATCCCTTCAACGCCGACATCTACAGCATCTTCTTCCTCAACGATACGCTGGGCTATTTCGCGGGCGGCGGCGGAGCACGCACCACCGACGGTGGCGATACATGGACCGCCGTGAACTCCTTGCCGTCATTCACCATGAGCATCTTCTTCACCGATCCGGACACCGGCTATGTGGTGGGCGTGAGCGGGCAGGTGCTGCGCACCACCAACGGCGGCACCGATTGGGTGACCGTTGTGCCCGAACCCTTCGATGCCATCATCGGCGATGCCACGCTGGTGGACGGCGCCCTGATCGCCGTGGGGCGCTATGGCGATGTGTACCGCGCGGCCTTGGAATGTCCCACCACACCGCAAGTGCCCACCGTGTTGCAAAGCGGGCAGACACTCTGCACCGCATGGCGCCCGCAGATACAGTGGTACCTGGATGGCGCACTGCTGCCCGGGGCCACGGGGCCGTGCCTTGTCGCGAGCGCAATTGGAAGCTATACCGTGGTGATCACCGATGTCCTCGGTTGCACCAGCGCGCCTTCGGTGCCGGTGAACATCATCAGCACGGGTGTGGTAGAGCGCATGACGGATGGGTTTGCGGTTTTCCCCAATCCCACTTCGGGCCACATCACGATCACCTTCGCGGCCGACGGCCCGCATACGGTGCTGCTCTGCGATATGCAGGGGCGCGTGCTGCGCAACGAACGCATCAGCGGATCAACAGCTGCGCTCTCGATCGAAGTGTTGCCAGCGGGGATGTACATTTTGCGCGAGGTGGGGAGCGCATGCGCGGTGAGGGTGGTGCGGGAGTGAGGCGGTCCTTGGCATACTCGGTGAAGGAGATCGGTGGTGTACCGCTCCAGAGCGGAGGGGAATACGCGCGCTGCTCAGCATGCGGCCAAAGTAGAGTTGCGTTGGTGCCGATGCCTGGCCTTGGTCAACTGGGCAACACAAGATCGCGGCGCTCAACCATTTTCTGGTAACTTTCGTGTGGCCTGCTCTTACGGTGGGTTGGCGGTCGCCGAAAAGCCGGAAGAGTAGGCGCAGCAATACAGATGAACATGACATCAAAGATTCGTTCAACGTGGGCCCCAGCGGTCCTCCTGATGGCCTGTAGCTGGTCATTACTGACTGGATGTGACAAGGAGCAGACCGCTCCCTCCTGCTCAACCGCGCACACGGGCTCGGCTAAGGCTGGATGGACGCAGACACTGATCACACCTGGCCAGACGGGGCTGGCCTATACCAATGCCGTTGCCCACCCCGCCGACATGGCGGCCGCCACCGCGCTGGATGTCGTTCGTGTCACTTATGACTCGGGGAGCGGCCTCTATGTGTACACTGTGGAGTACATTGAAAGGGCCAATGCTGCGGCCGGCACCGATGTGTGGACCATGCCCATCATTTTCACCGATAAGGACGAACACGATGTGATCACCCAGGTGGCCGAGACCGACGGGCACCGTGTCACCCGTACACATGAAGAAAGACCCCCGGTGAAGGACGGCATATAGGCGGGGCATCAGCATGGGGCCAAGCGACGCAGGCGCATGCGGGCAATGTGGAGGTGAGAAGGGGCTGCGCCTAAGCGATCGCCAACGTATTGCCGTAGGCCACCAAGTGTACGTACGCCACGCGAACATTATCTGCATCCGCGAGGGCTTCTTTGCGCTTGCTCCACGACTTCATGCGCTCCTGTATGCCCGGGATATCCAGCGCGGGTTCATCATGAACAATGAACGCAACGGAAGAGAGCAGTTCCAGTGCGTAGGTGGAACGAAAGCCTGCCACGAGGTTCGTCAGCTTCTCCAAGCGCAGGTGCTGCTCCGCCGAAAGCGTGCGCGCTATGTATTGCTGCACCTCCACGAGCCGATCGTAGTTCAGGCTCAACTCCTCGAAGGGCTTTGCATCATGCTGTTCGAGGCCCTTCAGGTACACGCCGTTCAGATCGTACAGCGCGTGTTGCACTTGCACCGAATAGGGCCCGTAGCTCGCGGGTTTGAACTCGAGGCGCTTCAACTGTGGTTCGCCGAGCAGCTTCAGGAAGAAGGCCAGCTTGTTCGCGACAAAGAGGCTCGCGGGTTCGCCCAAGCGCTCGAAGTTGAATAGCGCGTAAAGCAACATGGCGCGACCGGGAGTAAGCTTCGCTTCGCGCACACCTTCCTTCTGGAGCACCTGCTTGATCTCTGCCGATGGTTCGTAGATGATAACCTCCACATCCAATGCGCCCAGATGCGCTTCGATCATCGGCTTCACCTTGGCCCATTGCAGCCCACCATTGCCACAACCCAATGGTGGCAACGCGATGCTCTTGATACCGCGCTCTTCGATCACTCGCGCCAGTTCCACCAGGCCTGCTTCGATGTACGCATAGCTGGATCGGTGTTTCCAATCCTTCTTCGTGGGGAAGTTGATGATGAGGCGCTCGCCGTGCATGTCCGCATCCGTGGTCACCAGCAACTTGCCCACCTCCAGCTCGCCGTTCTTGCACGCTTCCTTGTAAGCGCGCAGGTTGGTC
>JBKJPT010000206.1:0-30773 GCA_046595075.1 Flavobacteriales bacterium | reverse complement strand
TTTCGGGCGACCGGTGCTTCCGCTGGTAAAGAGGACGTAGCAGAGGTTCTCGGGGGTTGCGAGGCAGGTCCCTTCGAACGCGGGTCCATTCTCCAGATCGATCTCATCGATCAACAGGATCTTCGCCTTGCTTCCTTTGAAGAGGTGCTGGTGCGCGCGATCGGTGATCACCACCGGTGGCTGGGCGTCCTCCAACATCAGGGCAATGCGGTCGGCGGGGTAGGCGGGGTCGATGGGGACGTAGGCGGCACCGGCTTTCACGATGCCCATCACGCACACGATCAACTCCGGGGAACGATCCAAACACAGACCGACAGTGCTTCCAGCGGTGACGTTGTTCCTGTTCAGTTGGGCTGCCATGCGACCCATGCGCTCGCGCAGCTGGGCATAGGTGAGCTCGTCATTTTCGGAGATCAAGGCCACGTTATCGCCGAACGCGGCGAAGGTGGGTTGGAGCAGATCGAAGAGGTTGGAAGGAGCGGTGGGCGTGCTAGACATTGATCGGTTCATTGAAATACAATGCCACGCCATGACCCTGCTTCACCATTGATCACCGTGCTGGTGATGGGTGTAGGCGGGGTCATGGACATGGGTTTTGCGGTGCCTTGCAACGGTGGGCGTGGGCCTTAGGTTCCTTGCCGTTTTGAGGGAGGGGTCGAAGGTAACCACAGCCACTGGTAACGATGGATCCACACTGCCGGTCGTCGGATTATTGCTCGATCTCGTCGATGAATTCCAGCAGATCCGTCGAACAAGAATCTGTGCAGACTGGAGGGATACATCGATCTATTTTCGGCTGGGCACCCCGTCTATCTTTGGCCGCCATTTTTGTACCGCATGCGCACGAAGCTTCGTCACCTGTTCTTGGCCGCGGCCATGGTGGTGATGGCGCTTCCAGTGGTGGGCCAGACCTACGGCCAGAACAAGTCGGTGCGCATGTGGGCGGTGGCGCAGACATCACCTCCGCAGATCGCCCTCAACTGGCTCACGCACACCAACACCACCGGCTACACGGTTTACCGCAAGCTGAAAGGCGGCACCGCATGGGGTAGCGTGATCGCCACCTTGGGTGCAAGTGCCACACAGTACGTGGACAACACCGCAGCGGTGAACACCAATTACGAGTACAAGGTGATTCGCACCACCTCGAGCCTCGGCAGCGGCTACGGCTATGTGAACGCTGGGATCGAGATCGCCATGGTGGAGAACCGGGGCAAAGTGGTGCTGCTCGTGGACAACACCTTCACCGCATCACTTTCTGCACAACTAACGCAGTTGCAGCAAGATCTTGAAGGGGATGGCTGGACCGTCCTGCGCCACGATGTGAGCCGAACTGCGCCCGTGACCACGATAAAAGCGCTGGTGACGGCAAACTATACTGCAGCACCAACGCAGGTGAAGGCCGTGTTGATCCTTGGGCATGTGCCCGTACCCATGAGCGGCAACCTGGCACCAGATGGCCATGGTGAGCATTACGGTGCATGGACCGCCGATGTGTACTACGGCGAAATGAACGGCTCATGGACGGACAATAGCGTCAACAGTTCCAGTGCGAGTTGGGCGCGCAACTTCAATGTGCCCGGCGATGGCAAGTTCGATCAAACGGTGATCCCCACTTCCGTGGAACTTGCCGTGGGCCGGGTGGACTTCTACGACCTGCCAGCCTTTAGCGCGAACGAGACCGCTTTGCTGGGGAACTACCTCACGAAGTTGCATCAGTGGAAATTCAAGCAGTTCACGGCACAGGACCGCGCCGTGGTCGATGATAACTTCACCGGTTACACCGATGCATTCTCGCAGAACGCATGGCGGGGATTCGGTCCGCTGGTGCACCCGAACAACACCATCCCGGGCGACTACTTTACCGAGCTGGGCGCGCAAACGCACTTGTGGAGCTACGGTTGTGGAGGTGGTTGGTGGAACAGCGCAAACGGCGTGGGCAACACCGCACAGTTCGCCGGCAGCAACCCGCAGGGTGTCTTCACCATCCTCTTCGGCAGCTACTTCGGAGATTGGGACTATTCGGACAACTTCCTCCGATCCGCGCTGGCTTCCGGTAGAACGCTCACCAACTTCTGGGCAGGCTATCCCAACTGGTTCTTCCACCACATGGGCTTGGGCGAAACCATTGGCTACGCGGCCACGCTCACGCAGAACAACGGCAACGGCCACTATGAACCGGGCAATCCGAGCCCCGGTCGTGTGCACATAGCGCTCATGGGTGACCCCACCTTGCGCATGCACGTGGTGGCTCCGCCGACCAATGTGGTGGCCAATTCAGCCAACGGCACCAGTACCAACGTGTCATGGTCCGCTTCGCCAGAATCCGGTCTCGTGGGCTATCATGTTTACCGTTTCAACACCCTTACGCAGTTGTGGGACCGCCGAACGACCACTTCCGTGACAGGTCTCACCTTCACGGACAACACTGCGGGGCTCAGCGGTACGGTGCGGTACATGGTGCGTGCGTTGAAGCTGCACAACGGATACAGCGGGAGTTACTACAACCTCAGTCAAGGTGCCTTTGGCCAGGTTGTGTTGAACACGGTGATCACCGATTGCCTCGGCGTGGTAGGCGGCGCCGCATTGCCCGGTAGTGCATGCAGCGACAACAACGCGTGCACCACCGGCGATGTATGGAGCGCCTCATGCACTTGCGCCGGAACAGCGAGCGGCGATAGTGATGGTGACGGCACATGCAATGCACTCGATGGCTGCCCGAACGATGTGAACAAGATCGCTCCCGGCCAATGCGGATGTGGAAACTTGGAACCGGGCAACACGTGCAACGATGGGAATGGCAGCACCATCAATGATGTGATCACCGCGAACTGCACCTGCGTGGGCCAGATCGTGGATTGCATCGGCGTACCTGGCGGAAGTGCATTGCCCGGCACACCTTGCAACGATGGCAATGCGAACACCGGCAACGATCAGTGGAGCGCGAACTGCCAATGCGTCGGCCAGGTGATCGATTGCCTCGGAGTTGTTGGCGGAACTGCGCTTCCCAGCAGTTCGTGCAACGACAACAATGCGCTCACCGTGAACGATGCGTGGACGTCCACATGCATTTGCGCGGGCACGCCGGTGGACTGCCTCGGCATTCCAGGTGGAAGCGCAGTGCCGGGTACCGCTTGCAATGACGGCAATGCATCCACTGGCAACGATGCGTGGAACACAAGCTGCCAGTGCGTGGGGCTGCTCATTGATTGCAACGGCGTGCCCGGTGGTGGTGCGGTGGTCGACAATTGTGGTGTTTGCGGCGGCAATAATGCGTGCATCGATGTGAGCGTGTGCTACACCTTGCAAGGCCCCACCAATCCTGATGGCGAGGAGGCCGAGAACGGCAACATCTACAATAACACCGGTGCGCTCGATCTGGTGTTCGACAGTGAGGCGAACCCATGGCGCGGTAACCAGATAAGCGCGTTGCATTATATGAACGTGGATATCCCATCGGGATCCACTGTAGTGTACGCGTACGTGCAGTTCACCTCGCGAGGAACTTCAGGCATCAACCCGTCATTGCTTCAGTTGACCATGCAGGCGGCGGACAACGCACCCACGTTGGGCTGGAACTCGTTCAACTACAGCTCGCGGCCACGCACCAGTGCTGTAGCATGGACACCCGCGTTGTGGTCAACGGCCAATATCTCTTCCGCTTCAGAGCGCACGCCGAACCTCGCGAGCATCCTCCAGCAGGTGATCGATCGTCAGGGATGGGCCGAAGGCAACAATGTGGCAGTTTTCATTGAAGGCATGGGCCGACGTTCTTCATGGAGCTGGGACCAGAGCCCTTCACGCGCCGCACAACTCTGCGTGAGTTATGCCCTGCCGCCGATCGACTGCGAAGGAGTGAGTGGCGGTAGCGCGGTGCCCGGCTCCTCATGCGATGATGGCAATGCCTCAACGGGAAACGATCTGTGGGGCACTGATTGTACCTGCGCCGGTCTTCCACTGGACTGCGCGGGTATTCCGGGTGGAAGTGCATTGCCCGGAACGGCTTGTGACGATGGGGATGTGAATACTGGCAATGATGTCTGGGGCAACAGTTGCATGTGCACGGGCCTCCTGTTGGATTGTCTGCTCGTTCCAGGAGGAAGCGCGTTGCCCGGCACTCCGTGCGACGATGAGAACCTGAGCACGCTGAACGATCTATGGTCGGTGAACTGTACTTGCAACGGAACACCGATCGATTGCAATGGCTTGGTCGGCGGTCCGGATCTGCCAGGAGCGCCTTGCGATGATGGCGATCCGCTCACCGGCAATGATGCGTGGACCAGCAGCTGCTCGTGCGTCGGACAGCCTGTTGATTGTGGCGGTGTGCCCGGCGGAAGTGCAATGCCCGGGACAGCATGCGATGATGGCGATGCAACCACGGGCAACGATTTGTGGGGCAATGATTGCACGTGTGCTGGGCTGCTTATCGATTGTGAAGGTGTGCCCGGTGGAAGCACATTACCCGGCGCTGTGTGCGATGATGGCTTCGCGCTCACCACGAACGATACGTTCGATGCGAGCTGCGCTTGTGCGGGTACACCCAGCGGCCTCGATTGCGAAGGCACCATCGGAGGAAGTGTACTGCCCGGAACACCATGTGATGATGGTGATGCCACCACCGGTGACGATACTTGGAGCAACGCATGCAACTGCTCGGGCCTTCCACTTGATTGTATTGGGGTCCCTGGCGGGAGTTCATTGCCCGGGATGCCATGTGATGATGGCGACACTACCACCGGCAATGACGTGTACGCGAGCGATTGCTCTTGTACTGGCGAGTTGATCGATTGTGCAGGCATCAGCGGAGGAAGTGCATTGCCTGGATCGGCCTGCGACGATGGCGACAACACCACCGGCGCAGATTTCTATGGAAGTGATTGTACTTGCGCGGGCCTTCCATTGGATTGTTTGGGTCTTCCCGGGGGAACTGCGTTGATGGGGAGTGCTTGCGATGACGACGATGACACCACGGGCAACGATGTGTGGACGGGCAACTGCATCTGTGCAGGCGAGTTGATCGATTGCGAAGGCGTCATTGGTGGCACGTCACAGCCTGGTACTGCATGCGATGATGGGAATGGAAACACCGGCGCTGATAGCTGGACCAGTGACTGTGCGTGTGTGGGACAATTGATCGATTGCCTCGGCGTGCCGGGCGGAAGCGCCTTGGTTGGAACTCCTTGTGATGACGGTGATCCATTGACAGGCGCTGACGTTTGGGTGTCAGATTGCACCTGTGCGGGTCTTCTGATCGATTGTGAAGGCGTTGCTGGCGGAAGCGACTTGGCTGGCTCGCCGTGCGATGATGCCGATCCCGGAACAGGCGACGATATATGGACAACGAATTGTACCTGCATTGGTCTGCTGATCGATTGTGAAGGAGTAGCCGGTGGTCCCGCGATCATCGGGTCGTCCTGTGACGACGGCGACTTCTTCACCGGCGATGATCGCTGGTCGAGCGACTGCCAATGCGCGGGCCTGCTGATCGATTGCGAGGGTATAGCTGGAGGTTCGGCGACCGAAGGCGCACCATGCGACGATGGTGATAGCGGCACCGTGAACGACATATGGACCGATGGCTGCGACTGCCTCGGTCAGCTGCTGGACTGCAACGGAGTGCCCGGTGGTGGATCATTGCCGGGTGTGGTGTGTGATGATGGTGATCCCTTCACGGGAAACGATCTGTGGAATGCCAACTGCGACTGCGTCGGGCAACTGATCGATTGCCTTGGTGTGCCTGGTGGAAGCGCACTTGCCGGATCGCCTTGCGACGATGACAACCCCGACACGGGGAACGACACGTGGGCCAGCAGCTGCCTGTGCGCAGGCGAAGCGTATGATTGCGCGGGCGTGCCGGGCGGCATCGCATTGCCCGGCATGCTCTGCGATGACGGCAACCCCAATACCGTGCAGGATGCTTGGAATGCGACCTGCCAGTGCATTGGCCAACCGTTGGATTGCGCAGGAGTGATCAACGGCAACGCCTTCATCGATGGCTGCGGAACATGCGCGGGTGGCACCACCGGCGTCGAGCCCAACGCCGATCAGGACGGTGATCTCGTCCTCGATTGCGATGACAACTGTCCGGAGGTAGCCAACGACACCCAACTCGATTTTGATGACGACGGCGTAGGGAACATCTGCGACAACTGCACGTGGATCGCCAACCCGGACCAAGCCGATGACGACGCCGATGGTGTGGGCAACGCGTGCGAGGGGATCGGGATCGAAGAAGTCGCAGGAGACCTGCTGCTCATGGTGCATCCGAATCCCACCTTGGGGCTCATCCGCTTTGGATCTCCTCATCCCCAAGCTCGGGAAGTATTGCTTTTCGATGCCGTAGGTGCGCTGGTATTGCGCGTACCGTACAAGCAGGCGATCGATCTGCACTGCCTTGCGCAAGGCACGTACACCCTAGTCGTCGCGGACGCCTCCACCAAGCCGATCGGTAGGGTGCGCGTGGTGCGCTATTAGGCTGCCCGCATTCTGTCGCTGCTGTTCCGGTATCGGTCGTTGATCGTTCCCGTCTGGTATGTCGGTCATGCTGGTGATCGCAGCGGTCATGTAACCTGCCCCGCGCATCGTGCGCTACAAGGCCCGGCCGACCAGCCGGGTGCCCGGGACCATGTGACTGCCTCACATGATCCCCGCGAAGAGCAAGGGAACCTGTTGGAACGCCTCCAACATGGCACAAATGCAAAGGATCCTTACCGTATCCCTTCTTCTGTCGATCGCTCTCTCCAGCGCGGCCCAGACCAGTTCCCAGAAAGCCTCGGTTCAACTGAGCGCCACGGTGCAGGTTTCGCCGCCCACCATCACGCTCGCATGGACCGCGCTTGCGAGCACCACCAGCATCACCATCTACCGAAAGCTGAAGACCGGCACCAGTTGGGGTTCGGCGATCGCCACACCCGGTACAAGTTCGCTCACGTATGCTGACAATACGGTCGCGGTGGGCACGGCGTACGAGTACAAAGTGGTGCGTGTGGCCGGTGGAGTAACCGGCAGCGGTTACATCGCATCGGGGATCGATGTGCCGGTGACGGATTACCGGGGCAAGCTGATCCTGCTCGTGGACAACACCATCTCAGCGTCGCTAACTGCGGAGTTGAACCAGTTGCAGTACGACCTACGCGCTGATGGCTGGGCCGTAGTGCGCAGCGATGTGAGCCCCTCGGCCACAGTAACGAGCGTTCGCACGACTGTGATCGGTCTATACAACGCCGATCCAGCCAACGTGAAAGCGGTGTACATCGTGGGACACGTGCCCGTTCCCTATTCCGGCAACATCAATCCTGATGGCCATGGCGAACACCTGGGCGCGTGGCCCACCGATGGCTACTACGGCGAACTCAACGGCACCTGGACCGACAACTCGGTGAACAACAATGGTTCGGCGCGTGCCGCGAACAGGAACGTACCGAATGATGGCAAGTTCGACCAGAGCAACTTCCCGAACGCGGTTGAACTACAGGTGGGCCGCCTGGATCTTTCGGATCTGCCGGCCTTCTCCACGAACACAACGGAGCTGACACGGAATTATCTCAACCGCGCGCATAGCTACAAGATCAAAGGATGGAGCCCCACCGTGCGCGGCCTCATGTTCGACAACTTGCAATGGGTGAGCAACCCACTCGCGGCAAGTGGATGGCGTGCAATGGCGCCGCTCGTAGGCGCTGCGAACATTACGAACGCCAATCAGAACGGTACCGACTACTACCTGCTAGTGAACGGGCAGAGCTATTTGTGGACCTATTCCAGCGGCGGCGGTCTGCAGGCCACCGATGCCGGTGTCCTCACTTACAACGGTGCCGATGGAGTCGGCACTACACAGGGTTTCGTCACCACATCACCTGGCAGTGTGTTCAATATGTCCTTCGGCAGCTATTTCGGCGACTGGGACAATCGCAACAACTACCTGCGCGCCCCGCTCGCAATTGGCCAAACCCTCACGAACTGCTGGGCTGCCATTCCCGCATGGTACTTCCACCACATGGGCCTTGGGGACAACATCGGCTACAGCACGCTCATCAGCATGAACAACTCGGCGCTGTACACGCCGCTCACGGACGGCTGGCAGGGCAGCATAGGTCGCACGCACCTCGGACTCATGGGCGATCCCGCACTGCGCATGAAGATGGTCGCGCCCCCCACCAATCTTAGTGTCACGAGTAGTTCAGGTATTGCTTCTTTCGCATGGAGCGCCTCTTCCGAAACAGGGCTCGCGGGCTATCATCTCTACCTCTTCGACTCGGCAACGGGTGCCATCACTCGACTGACCACAACGCCCGTTAGTGGCACTAGCTACCTCAACGCTGCGATACCCTTTGTCGCCGGACGTGACTACATGGTGCGCGCCGTGAAACTGGAGAACAACACCAGTGGCAGCTATTTCAATCTCTCACTCGGGAGCATTGCAACAGCAGCAGGTGTCCCAGCGAATGATTGTCTCGGTGTACCCGGCGGAAGCGCATTGCCAGGCACTGCATGCAACGACAACGATCCTTGTACGACCGGTGATGTGTGGAGTGCAAGCTGCCAGTGCGCAGGCACGGCAAGCGGAGACACAGACGGCGACGGCATCTGCAACGCACAGGACAACTGCCCCAACCTCGCGGGCCAGATCGGTAGTGCGTGCAATGATGGCAACGCCTGCACCACCGGCGATGTGATCAACGCAAGCTGCCAGTGCGCAGGCACGGCAAGCGGAGACACAGACGGCGACGGAACGTGCAATGTATTGGATGGTTGTCCGAGCGATCCGAACAAGATCGCGCCGGGACTTTGTGGTTGTGGCGTTGCTGAAGGAAGTTGTCAGGACTGCCTTGGAGTTCCCAACGGAACAACGAATCCGGGCACTGCGTGCAACGATGGCAATGCTTCCACCGGAAACGACACGTGGAATGCAAGCTGCCAGTGCGTTGGGCAAACGATCGACTGCTTGGGCACACCCGGCGGCACCGCACTGCCCGGTTCTACGTGCAACGACAACAACGCGAACACCATCAACGATGTGTGGAGCGCGAACTGTACGTGCGCTGGCACGGCGGTGGTCTTCGACTGCAACGGCGTAGCGAACGGCACTGCATTGCCAGGTACTGCGTGCAACGATGGGAATCCGTTCACGACAAACGATGCATGGAACATCGACTGCTTCTGCGTAGGTACGCTCGATATTTCTGATTGCTCTGGTGTTCCCGGTGGAAATGCACAGTTGGATGATTGCGGCATCTGCTCGGGCGGTAACACGGGCATTCAGCCCAACGCTGATACGGATAGCGATGGCTTGATCTCTTGCCAGGACAATTGCAGCGCAGTGTACAACCCCGGACAAGCCGACTTCGACAATGATGGCATTGGCGATTATTGCGACAACTGTGTGTGGCTCTTCAACCCGGACCAGGCCGATGCCGATAGCAACGGACAAGGCGACGTGTGCGATATTTCTACAGGGCTATCCACTGTGGAGGCCAAGCCTAGTTTCTGGTTGCAACCAAATCCCACGAGCGGGCCCGTACACGTGATATGCACCGATCCCGCTGTGCGCTCGATCGTGTTCCAGAACGGCACCGGCGAACTTGTGATGCGATCCAACCTGCTCAACCGGATAGATGTGGATCACCTTGCCACAGGCGTCTATCTCGTTATTGCGTTGGATGCGGAAGGCAGACCGCTGGCGCAGACCCGGCTCGTCAAGAACTGATGGGCCACATGTTGGAAGAAGAGGGTCGTCGCAGGGCGGCCCTTTTCATTTCACCAGGGTCACGTGGCCGATCAGCTCGGCTTTCTCCGGGGTGAACTGGTCCTTGGCTTTCAGAGTCCACACATACACGCCGTCGGGCAGAGCCTCGCTGTCGTTGTTCATACCGCCGTTCCACGCTTCGTAGGGGTCGGTGGTGCTGAAGACCAATAGGCCCCACCGATCGAAGACCATGAACTGGTACCAGTCCTCCTGCACGCCGATGATCGATGGACGGAACACATCGTTGTCGTCATCGCCGTTCGGTGTGAACGCGTTCGCCACGTAAATGGTGAGGTCGTCATCCACCAGCACATCGATGCAATAGGTGCTCATGCATCCCAGCGTATCGGTGGCGGTGAGGCAGATCGGATGCTCACCGATCGTTGCTGGCTGGAAGGTCCAAGCGAAGTTGCCACTTGTATCCACGCTGCTGCTGTCGATGGACCATATGTAATCAATGTCATCATCGGCGATGTGCTCGACCTGTGTGATGGGGGAGTTCACGCTAACTCGCAGCGGTAGCGCGTAGAACATGGCATCGGGCCCATCGGAGACCGTGATGGTATCTGCCAAAGTGATCATGCCCGTGCAGCCGTTCGCGTCGGTCACTTCGAGCGTTACGGAATAGCTACCACCTGCACCATAGCTGTGAATTGTGGTCGCAATGGCGTTGTCGCTGGATCCATCACCGAAGTTCCAGATCGCGGTTTGCACCGCCGCGGGATCGTCGTTGGTGAACTGCACTTCCAGGGGCGCACAGCCTGCATTGAGGTCCATGCTGAACGCAGGAAGTGGAAGCGGCAGTACGTTCACATCCACCGAAGCATCGTCGGTCTCGTTCGCGCAAGCGCCGATACCACTGATCGTATAGGTGTATGTACCGGGTACGTTGGCGCCGGGCTGGAAGAAGCCCGTTGCTGCACCTGATGGGCCGGTCCAGGATCCACCGGGTTGAGCACCGGCTAACAATAGCAACAGGTTCTCTGCGCTTGCATCGGCGCACAGGTCTACGTAGTTGTCCGTTCCAGCGCTGGGAAGTTGATCGATGGTGATGTCCAACGTGGCCTGATCATCGGGACAGGGCACTGTGCCTGTAACGGTATAGGTATACGAACCGGATGGGTCGCTGGAAGGATCGATGGTCGCGATCGTTGCCCCGCTCGGAGAAGTCCATGTGCCACCGCCATCAGGCGAGCCGCTGAGCCATGACGAAGGATCCGCTGGTCCCGCGTTCTCGCAAAGCGAAGCAATTCCGCCTGTACCAGCGTTCACCGCTTGCACCACCCCAATGGTCACCGTGCTCGATGCCGATATGCAAGGTGGAGGTGCGGTGATCGTGTACGTGTAGACGCCGGGTGCATTGGTCGCCACGCTGAAATCGTTCCCATGCGGTGTGCCATCGGGGGCGGTCCATGTCCCGTTGGACCCCGGGGATCCGCCCAATGCGCCGATCAGGCCGTAAGGTGTCGAAAGGCTGCTGCACAGATCCATCACTCCATCGGTGCCTGCATCGGGGTCGGCCACGATGGTCACGCTAACAGCGGTGCTTGCCGCGGGACATGGTACATTAGCTGCAATGGTGTACGTGTAGTTGCCAGATGTTGCGGTACTGGGATCAATGGTGCCATTGGATGCTCCACCACTGGGTATGGTCCACGCACCACCAGGATCAGGGGAACCACCGAGAGAAGTGCTGAGGTTCGTGATCGCACCACTCTCGCAAAGACTCAGTGGAAGTCCGTTGCCGGGATCCGCCGCGATCGTCGTGGTCACATCAACGGTGGCAGTTGCTGCAATGCACGGTGCGATGGCAGCGATCATGTACGTGTAGATGCCATCGGCAGAGGAGCCAGGTGCAAAGTTCCCTGTGGTCGCGGCGCCGTTCGGATCGGTCCATGTTCCACCCGGTTGCGCATTGGGGCCGAGTTGCGCGAAGAGACCGGTGGCAACATTGCTACTGCAAAGGGCCAGCAGCGCATCGACACCGGCCGAAGGTTGCGCGGTCACGTTCACGACAACGTCCGCCGTCGCGTTCAAACAGGGTGCAACCGCTGAAACGGTGTAGGTATAGGTGCCCGATGCGCCGTTGAGGGGATCGAAGAGCGATGGCACCAGTGATCCCGTAGCATCGGTCCAGGCGCCGCCGGGATCGGGTGCGCCACCCAGTGCAGTTGAAAGATCCGTTGGCGCCGATGCTTCGCACAGGTTCAACGCACCATTGCTTCCAGCGAAGGGCTGCTGGAAGATGGAGAGGTCGAGCACTGCTTGGGCATTCACACAGGGAGCCGCGCCTATGATGGTGTAGGTGTACGGTCCGCTGGAACCGAGGTTGAGGTCGAACACATCGGTCACCACCGCACCATTGGTATCGGTCCACGTGCCGCCCAGCGCTGGTGTGCCATTGAGCAAAGTGGTGAGGGTGGTAAGGCCCATGGAGTTGCACATGATCGCGGCTGCATCGCTGCCAGCATCGGGCGCAACGTTCTCGGTGACGGTAACTGTTGCGCTGCTGTTCGGACATGGCGCATCACCTGCAACGGTGTATGTGAAAACGCCGGGCGTGTTGAGTGCCGGGTTATACGTTCCACCCACAGCACCGCCAGGTCCGCTCCAAACTCCACCAGCGCTGGGAGCACCGCCGAGGTAATTGATGAGGGCTTCAGCCACGCCGTTGGAACACACCGATAGTGCGCCCGGACTTCCGGCGTTGGGCGATGGGTTGATGTTGACCGTCACCGTTGCGATCGCGTTCGCGCAAGGCGCGGTTCCAGTAACCGTGTAGCTGTATGCACCAGGCAAACTCAATGAAGGATCCAGTATGCCAGAGGAAATTCCAGCGGGACCGTTCCACGTTCCACCTAAGCTGGGTGATCCGCCAAGGGAATTGATCAAGGACACCGGGCCACTCGATGCACAAACGGTGAGCGTGCCGTCGGTACCTGCGGTCGGTTGAAGCGCAATGCTTACCGCGATCACCGATGCGGACGTGCAGGGCGGCACGATCGTGCCCACGGTGTAGGTGTAGTTTCCAGATGCGTCGATCGCAGGATCGAAAGTGCCATTGTTCGGTGCGCCGCTCGGGCTGGTCCACGTCCCGCCAACATCGGGAGTGCCGCCGAGCAAGCTGAATAGCGCCGCTGGAGGTGATGTATTGCACAATGCCAACGGGCCACCCACACCGGCATTGGCCGCGCAACTTAGGATCACTGCGGGTTGGCTAAGGGCCACCGCATCCCCGGTACAACCGCTGCTGCCCCACGATCCCGTCTCGCTATCGCCGAAGGTGTTCACCGATACACCGAGGTTGAGACCGTTCACACAATCAACACCACTAAGCACGCTGATCGTCCAACAGAATGTCCATGGTCCTGTACAGAAATCACCGAAGTTGTTGCCGGGATTCCCATCGTTGTTCAGATCGAAGAAGAATCCCGGCCCTTGCGGACCGATGGCCGTGCCTGCAGTACCCTGCACACTGTTGTACCAACCCCACGTACCACCGCTCAAGCCGCATTCAGGTGGAGGCGCTCCGGGTACCAATGTGGCCATGTCCCAACCCGGTCCGAAGCTCGCGACCACCCCTTGGAACCAGTTCGCGTTGGTGGTGTTCCACGAATTGAGCGTAAAGCAAAAGGTCACCGTTTGCCCGCACGCGTATGTTCCGTTCACAGGAGTTGTGCTCGCAGTGAATGTGTAGTCCAAGAGGCATGGTTGTGCCGAAGCACCCAACGCACCTAGTAGAGCGATTGAAAGGAGCGAGCGTTTCAAAAAGGACATCCGGAGGGCTGGAGGCGACCCCCAATATAGCTGACCCAATGATCCAGGATCAGGTTGCCCGCGAATGTTGCCCCGCCAAACGGGTGGGTGATCACTGTGCGATCACCGCACCAAGAACGGATCGTGTGCCTTTGCTGCGATCGATCAACACCACGCGGTATGTACCTGCGGGCAAGGTGCCACGCTCGACACGCAAAGGTGCAGAGGGAAGATCTGTGCGGCGTTCCACTTCGCGGCCAGTGGCATCGATCAGGCACAGCTCCATGCGCGCGGGTTGTCCGCTCAGGTCCACAGTGAATGCATCGGTGAAGACCGTGGGGTAGGGCACGGGTACTTTGTTGGTTGCCTCCGTGGCTTCTTCAACACCCGTAGTTGTGCCGGGTGTACCGTACAACTTGCCCAGAGCGCCCATGAAGAGCGTAGTGCCGCTAGCGTGCCAGCAGTATTGCGCGATCACGTCCGCCCCCTGTAGGCCGGATGTGTATGCACTATAGGTGACACCATTGTCCGTGGAGCGCAGCACAGTACTGCTGCCACCTCCGGTGAGCGCCCAGTACTTTCCATCATAAAGGATCAGCTCTCCTGCTGACGGGTTCGAAGGATCGCCAACGGTTACGTCCGTCCAATTGGGGGCCAAGGGCTGCAGGTTGCGGTAGCGGTAACCGAAGGAGGTGATGGCTACCAGACGCGATGCCGTGCCTTGTATCCCAAAGGTGGAGAAGGCCGAGTTCGGGAAGGCCGTCCAGCTGATGCCTAAGTTGGTGGTGGTGTAGATGCCAACCGTAGTGGCCACGTACAATGTACCGTTCACTTCCGCGATCTGATGCACCACCATGTTGCTGCTAAGGCCACCATTGCCGCTGTACCAATTGTCCCCGTTGTCGGTGGTACGCCAAACGCCGCCCGTACCACTACCGATCTGCGCGCTGTATATGGCGAAGGTGGTGGTGCCGTACTTGAAGAACTTCTTGGCATAGTTGGATGGAGTGCTGGTTGGTAGGCCGGTGTTGGCAATGCTCCAACTGGCGCCCGCATTGGTGCTTCGGTAAACACCTTGGTTGGTTCCGCAATAGAGGTTGGTTCCATTGTAGAAAACCGACTGGATATCTGAAAGCGTTGCGGACAATCCAGTGTTCGCCGGGTTCCATACACTGCCACCATCTGTGCTCTTGATCACACCCTGCCCATAGCTCACCGCGTAGATGGCACCCGGCCCGGTGGTGACACTGAAGAACGATTGGAAGCTGCCCGTGTTATAGGGGTTCCATTGCGCACTTGCCAAAACAGGGATGGTGAATGCGAAAAATGCGATGGTATGCTGGAGGATGCGCATGGTGTGGCTTATGGGCGGCGAAAATAGGTGCCGGTGCGTTCCGATGGAGGCGGGGAGGTACGTCTATCTTTGAACCATGCTCGGAAGGAAGTTGCTCCGCTCGCTGGCCTGCACCCTGTTGGTGGTCTTCACGGCCGTGCTGGTGCAACGCGCTGTGCCCCATCATTGTTCGTTGGATGCAATGGCTCCCGCGCAGGCTGGTACCACAGATGCTGAGGTAGTGGCGCTCTGCCCATTATGCGATGTGCTGGCTCCGGTGTTCGAACGAAGCCCTGCCATGGAGCCGGTGTTGCTGGTGGCGTCGATCGTCGCACCACAACCGGTGCTGGCATATTCGCCGACCCAAGGACATCGCACGTTCCTTCCGCTCCGCGGTCCGCCTGCCGCTTAGACGGAAGACCTCGCCGATCCCTCCGTCCTCGGCACGCTGGCCAATGGCCCGGCAAGTTCCTGTTCTCAGTACTAGTTCGTTCTCCGCATGTCCGTTCGTTGCGTTCGGCTTTTGTTCGTGCTCCCATTCTTCCTCAGTGGAGGCTTTGCGACGGCCCAGCCCGGTTGTTCGCTATTGCTGAGCGGCAAGGTGATCGACGAGCACGATCGCCAGCCCTTGGCTTACGCCGAAGTGTTCATCCCCGAGCTGGGCAAGGGTGCTGTGGCCGATGATGGTGGCAACTACAGGATCGCTGGCTTGTGCGCGGGCGAATACCTGCTGCGCGTGTCGCACCTAGGTTGCGAAACGATCGAGCAACGTGTTAGCCTAGCTGCCGATCTGGTGCTGGACCTGCACATGGAACACCATGCCGCCGAGCTGCGGGAATTCGAGATCGCGCAGCAACGGCCTGATGAGAACGTGGGACAGGCACACGAGCAATTGGACAAGTCCGCAATGGAGCGCAACGCCGGCAGGTCATTGGGTGAAATGCTCGCCACCATTCCCGGAGTGAATACGTTGAGCAGTGGGCCCACCATCAGCAAGCCGGTGATCCACGGTCTCAGTGGCAACCGCATCCTCACGCTCAACCAAGGCATCAGGCAGGAGGACCAACAGTGGGGCACCGAGCACGCGCCCAATCTGGATCCCTTCAGCAGCGACAAGATCACCGTCGTGAAGGGCGCCGCGAGCGTACAGTATGGAAGCGATGCGTTGGGCGGTGTGATCATCACCGAGCCGGTGGAGTTGCCGCGCGAAGGCGGTATCAATGGTGAAGTCCGTGGTATCGACTTGCTGAACGGAAGGGGAGGTGGTGCCAATGCACTGTTGCAAGGCGGCGTGAAGGGCGTGCGCGGTCTGGGTTGGCGAGCGCAAGGCAGCGGCCGCTTCCTCGGCGACAGCCGTGCTCCTGAATATGTGTTGAGCAACACCGGCATGCAAGAGACCGGTGCGTCCGCGTCGGTCGGCTATCGCGATCATCGTTGGAACGCGAGTGCTTACTACAGCTTCTTCCGGCGCGAGTTGGGGATCCTGCGTGCATCGCACATCGGCAACCTCACCGATCTCAACAACGCCATCAGCAGCGAGCAACCCTATTACGTGGCCGACTTCACCTACGCGATCGATGCGCCGCGCCAACAAGTGCAGCATCATTTGCTCAAGGCCGAAGCAGGATACGCGATCAGTGAGCGCGATCGCATCGTGCTCACCTACGGCTACCAAGCGGATGATCGGCAGGAGTACGACATCCGTCGCGGTGGTCGAAGTGGAATCCCCGCGCTCGATCTCTTGCTCGTTACCCACACTGCCGATGCTGTATTGAAGCATTGGATCGGCAAGCGCATCCACGGGAAGTTCGGCGCCAACGGCGTGTACCAGGAGAACGTGAACCAACCGGGCACCGGTGTTCGTCCGCTGATCCCCAACTACCGTAAGCAGAGCGGTGGTGTCTTCCTGCTTGAACACCTGCCGCTATCGGAGAAGTTGGAGTTGGAGGCCGGTGCACGCGTGGAAGCGACACTGCTTAATGTGGCGAAGTACAATGCGGACGATGTGTTGATCCGCCCAGAGCACAGCTACACCAACAGCGCATTGAGCGCCGGTGCGAACTGGACGATCAACGATAGCTTGAGCCTGCGCTTCAACCTGAGCACCGCATACCGGCCACCGCACGTGAGCGAGTTGTACAGCGAAGGACTTCATCACGGAGCAGCGGCGATCGAACGCGGCGATACGGCGCTCACCAGCGAGCGTTCGTTGAAGGCCGTGTTGGATCTGGAGGCTTTTTGGTTAAATGGTCGCTTGCGCACGGACATCACGCTTTACGCCGATCGCATCAACGACTTCATCTACCTGCGACCGAACGGTTTGGAACTGACCATACGCGGGGCCTTCCCGGTTTTCCAGTACGTGGCCACCGATGCCTTCCTCTATGGTGTGGATGCCACGCTCCAACTCCAGCTTGCCACGCGCTGGGCGTTGCGCTCACGCACCAGCTTGGTGCGCGGCCGTGATCTGGTAAAGAACGAATGGCTCTTTCAAATGCCGAGCGATCGCACGGAGGCGGCGCTGCTCTTCACCCTGCCCGCGCATGACAAGTGGGGCGCATTGGAGATCGGCGCTACCAGCTTGTTCGTATTCGAGCAGAGCCGTATACCGGTGGGCCTTGACTTCGCCGTACCACCGAATACCTATCACCTCATCGGCCTTTCCGCTTCCGCGACGCGCACTCTGCGGAAGGGCGAACTGCGCATGGGCCTCCAAGCCAACAACCTCTTCAACACCACTTACAGGGATTACATGGATCGCTTCCGCTATTACGCGGACGCTCGCGGCACCGATCTCACCCTTTGGATCACGTACAGCTTTGGTAAGAGATAGAACATAATGGCGCGACCCCGGCTCAAGGCCGGGGTGACAATGCGCCTCAACAACAACCAGTCAATGAAGAACAACAAGAAATACCTCTTGGCTACACTGCTCCTCACCGCAGCGGTCACCGGCTGTGTAAAACCGGATGAAGATGATCCCATCACACCGGCCCCTCCGGCGAACGAAGAGGAAGTGATCACCACCATGATCTTGAGCTTCGACAACATCGGCGCTGGTGCCGACAAGGAACTGCGCTTCACCGATGCCGATGGCGATGGTGGGGGAGCGCCGGTGTACGAACTCGATACGCTCGATGATGCTTCGGTGTACACCACATCGATCATCATCTTGAATGAGACGGTATCGCCTGCGGACACGATCAGCAACGAGGTGTTGGATGAAGGCGTGGACCACCAGTTCTTCTTCGCGCCCACAGGCGTGAACATCACCTTTGTCTATGGCGATGTGGACGGCAATGGCGACCCGATCGGCTTGCTCACTACCATGACCACTGGTTCGCCCAGCGATGGTACGTTGAAGGTGACGCTGCGGCACCAGCCAGATAAGACCGCGGTAGGTGTGAGCGGCGGTGACATCACCAACGCGGGCGGCGAAACGGATATTGAAGTGACCTTTCCGGTAGTGATCGAGTAGGCGTTACAAAAGGACGGGGTCCGCATTCGCGTTGGAAAACCAACGCATGCGGACCCATCCATTCTTCCTCCTCGGCTTTTTCGCATTCCCGCTTTTTGCCAGTTGCCAAGGCCGCGCTTCCGGTGGAGCGTTGTTGTTGCCGATCAACAACGAAGGGCCGGCGATCCACGCTTCAACCCAGCCGCTTGCGCACCTGATCGACTCGCTCCACTACGATGCGCGCACCATCCGGTTCCATGTGGACAAGAGCGATCGTCGCTTCGAGGTGTTCGTGAACGATACGCTGCTGAAGACCTACCCCTGCGTGTTGGGCGAGAAGCCAGTTGGCGACAAGTTCTACCAAGGTGACCGCAAGACGCCCGAAGGCACCTTCACCTTCCGCAGCAAACGTGAGCACTACGCCTGGCACAAGTTCATCTGGGTCGATTATCCAAACGCCGAGAGCTACAGGCGCTACACTGAACGCAAAGCGCAAGGCTTGATCCCCTTGGGCAAGGACATAGGCGGCGAGATCGGGATCCATGGCGTACCCGATGGCATGGATCAGTGGATCGACGCGGGTGAGGACTGGACCTTTGGTTGCATCGCGCTGAAGAACGCGGACGTGGATGAGATCTATTCTTTCATCGTTCCGAAGAAAACCGTGTTGGAGGTCGTTCCTTAAAAGTAGATAGTGGTGAGTGGAGAGTGCAGCTTCCGTCATGCACTCACCACTCACCATTCGTTGCTCTTCTCTACTTGTCAAACGTGTTCGGGAACTGCTGCTTCAGCGCGTTGATCCCTTCACCCACTTTTTCACCGAGGGCTTTCTTGTACGCATCCAGTTTCGTGGCCAATGGGCTGTCGTACACACCGATGATCTGCGCGGCGAGGATGCCGGCGTTCTGTGCGCCGTTCACTGCCACGGTGGCCACAGGCACGCCGCCGGGCATTTGCACGATGCTTAGCAAGCTATCCCAACCATCGATGCTGTTGCGGCTCTTCACCGGTACGCCGATAACGGGCAATGAGGTCATACTGGCCACCATGCCGGGAAGGTGAGCGGCGCCACCGGCTCCGGCGATGATGCACTTCAAGCCACGTTGCCGCGCGGTCTTCGCATACTGGACCATCCGATCCGGAGTGCGGTGCGCGCTCACCACGGTGAGCTCATACGCCACGCCCAGTTCCTTCAGTACGTCAGCTGCCTCGCGCATGACCTCCAAGTCGCTGCGACTGCCCATGATGATGCCTACCATGTTGTTGGGGCGCGACATGTCGCGCCCTTACTGTTTGTGGATCGTGAGATCCGTTTTTGGTTCTACCCTACAATGCACTTTCACCACCGCGATCGCCTGATCCAGTTCGGCGTGGTTCTCGGCTACCACGGTCACGTGTCCCATCTTCCTGCCGGTGCGTGTTTCCTTTTTGCCGTAGAGGTGAAGGAAGGTGCCCGGCACATGCAACACATCATCCAGCCCCTTCACATCCGCGGGGCCCGTGCCGCCTTCGCCCACGAGGTTGATCATGGCCGCTGTGCCGCGTAGGCGTGTATCGCCCAACGGCCAGCCCATGTAAATGCGCAAGAGTTGATCGAACTGACTGCTCGCGCACGCCTCGATCGTGTGGTGTCCGCTATTGTGGGCACGCGGCGCGGTCTCGTTCACCAGCAGTTGGCCGCTCTTGGTCAGGAACATTTCCACAGCGTAGATGCCTGCTTCGCCGAATGCTTCGGCTACCCGGCGCGCAAGGGCGCGCGCGGCATCGGCCATTTCCTTGCTGATCCGTGCAGGTGCGCGCAGGTGGTCCACCAAATTGTAGCGCGGATCAAAGACCATTTCCACAGGATCGTACACCACCATGGTGCCAATGGCGGAGCGCACCACTAGCACCCCGAGTTCCAAGGCGATGTCCGTCCGCTTCTCCAGCACGCAGGGACCACCGAAGGCTTGCGAGGCATCGGCGATACTCTCTATCGGCATCACACCCTTCCCATCGTAGCCACCGGTGCGCGATTTCAGGAATGCGGGCAGGAGGGAAGCGTGTTGCGCGATATCCAACCTGTTCTCGATCAACGCGAACTGTTCCGTGGGGATCCCGTACTCACGGTAGAACTGTTTCTGCAAGCCCTTGTCCTTGATCGTGCGCAGAACCGATGGATCAGGGATGACCGTTTTGCCATCTGCCTTCAGCGACTCCAGCGCTTCCACCGAAACGTGTTCGATCTCTATCCCCACCACATCGGCATGCTTGGCGAAGCGCAACACGGTGTCGCTATCATCGAAGCGGCCTTGCACGAAGCGGGTGGCCATATGTGCGCAGGAACATTCAGGATCTGGATCCAGCACATGCACCTCGGCATTGTAACGCAGCGCATTCTCGATGAACATGCGACCCAACTGGCCTCCACCGAGCAATGCGATCACAGGTGTTCGCGCCATTGGCCCCAAAGATAGCCCGAGCCTTGTGGCGGCTCAGCCGCGCTTACGCTTGAAGCTCGGCGCCTTTACGCGACCCACACGGTAGCCGAGGGTGAGCATGTACGCGCGGTTGCGGGGGAAGTAGATGTCATCGTCTTTCAGCACGGTGCGCAGGCCGTTATAGTAGCGGAAACCGATGTCCATGCCGGTGATAAGATCAGCGCCTAAACCCAGCACGATGCCGTAGTCCCACGTGTTGTAGCTCGCGGTTACATCGGCATTGCCGTTGGGAGAGTCTTGTTGCGCGAGCAGCAGACGACCCATGAGGAAGCCGCCTTGCGCGTTGAAGGTGTTGCCCACATACACCTTAGCGCACAAGGGGATCTGCAAGTAGAGCGAGCGCACTGTGCTGCGTTCACCATCGGGGAGCGTGTAGCCGGCACCCAGCGTAGTGATCAATAGTTCAGGCTGTATCTCCAGTCGATCACCGGCGCGCAGCGCGAAGTAGATCCCCGCCGTAGCGCCAGGAATTGTGTTGTTTGTTCTGGCCAACGAGCGTGTATCGCTCATGAGCAAGCCGCCCTTGATCCCTATGCCCGAGTGTTGTGCCACGGTGATAGCAGGAATACAAACGATCAGCAGGATGAAGGGGAGAATGCGGCGGTGCATGGCGTGCGGCTCTGAGTGCTATACGCGAGCGCGACAGCGCACGTTCCGATCAGGAAGGGCTATTCGCCGAATGCGGGAAAACGGTGGACGGACCTTTTGGAGTTGGCCTATGGATCCGTGGACCGGCGTGGCCGTTGGTCAGCCGCGCACCAACTCGGTGATCGCAGCCATGGGGTCCTTGGCGCCAAAGACGCTGTTGCCTGCCACGAGCACATCGGCACCAGCTGCGACCAATTGCTTGGCGTTGCTGCCGCTCACCCCGCCATCGATCTCGATCAGCGCTCGCGAACCGGTGCGTGTTCGCAGTTCCTGCAGCGCAGCCACCTTGCCGTAGGTGCGCTCAATGAAAGCCTGTCCGCCGAAGCCGGGGTTCACGCTCATCACGCACACCAGGTCGATGTCCGCCAGCACATCCTCCAGTAAATGCACAGCGGTGTGCGGATTGATCGCCACACCGGCTTTCATGCCCGCTGCTCTGATCGCCTGTACGCTTCGGTGCAGGTGATTGCAAGCCTCGTAGTGAACGGTGAGCACATCAGCGCCCGCATCGCGGAATGCACCGATGTACTGATCGGGGCGCACGATCATCAGGTGTACGTCGAAGATCTTCTTCGTGAGCGGACGCACGGCCTTGATCACCGGCAGGCCGAAGCTGATGTTCGGCACAAAGACCCCGTCCATCACATCCAAATGCAGCCACGGCGCCGCGCTTTCATCCACCAAACGCACAGCGCTTTTCAGATCGGCGAAATCGGCGCTTAGCAGGGAAGGGGCGAGGAGGTGTGACATCGCCGACGAAGGTAGAAGCATGTGGGGCGCCGCACCTCACTCCACATGCAGCTTGGCGCCGGTGATCCAGCGCGTTGCATCTCTCAAATGAGCGCGGTATGGGCCAGTATTTGTTAGTGCTTTTGTGTTCAGCCACCCCACTATTATGTCTAGTTGGTCTTCATACACCACAGGCCCAGCGCTACTTGCCACCTTACTGCATATGGTACCCCAGTCGATGCTTTCTCTCATCGCTTTGCCACCAACCATGCTTTCCATCACGGCGAACTAGCCAGCCTAGAGCTAAGATCAGTTTCATGATGCAAGCAGTGGGTCTCCTATGTTCGTTATCGTTTCAGGCGCGCTTTGCTATGCCGAGCCAAGCAAACGTTGCCACCATGCATAGCAGAACACTGGCGAGTATATCGTGCAGTACATTCCAACTATTCCCTGGTGAATGAGTGGCAAGGATTCCAAACTGAACGCCGAGACCGTGCTGAAAACACCGAAGCAGCCACCACGAGCAACAGCCTGTACAAGAGGCTGATCCATTGTTTGTAGCCGGCGAAATTGATGAGCGAGCCGAACACCAAGCACTCCATACCATTCAGCTAGAAGCGGCCGAATGGACATGGCTGCTCATACGGGTCGGTAACCCAGCGGCCTAGTACAAAGCGCGAGATGCACCTGAAGCCGGCACCAAGGAGTAGTGCAATATGGTCCTTCATGGATCTGTCGGTTCTGCCGCCACGAAACCGTCTTCCGAAGCGCGATGCCGCAAAGCCACTCGATCAACAGCGCGTGAAAAAGTCGTGAAAAATGGCACTGCGCGCACCAAGCATGAACCAACGCATAATCTTGGTAGCACTAGGTTTCCTGCTCAATACCCGAGGTTGGGCGACGACCGAGGTGCTTGCACAACCCGCAACATGGTGTACCAAGTATCGTAACAAGGGCACCGCATAACAAAGAGATGATCAAAACGCTTTGGCCTATTGTCGCACTATCCCTGTCCTTCGCCCCAGCGAAAGGACAGAGCTGCGGTTTGCTGGTTGGTGTGCGGACTGATCATCTGCGTGCGGCAGGCATGAACTGGGCTCCGTCGACCGGTCTAGTCACGGGGGTTTTCGTGCCGTTCTATGTGGGTAACCAATTTGTATTGCGTGCCGAGGGTGGCGTGACCGCAGAACGCTTCACGGGGACCAGCGAGCGCACGGGTGCGTCGGCATCCACATTGGTTTCCGCGAGCGGCGCTTTGGTGGGCAGGTATTACTTCAGCAGAAAGCTTACTTGCACCACAGGCTTGGAGTACAGGGACTATATGGCCACTGGCGCTACGATCGGAGGTAGCAATGGTGAAGGCTTGTTGCGGCCGAACGACATCGGCGTGCTGTTCGGCGCAGCGTACCGTTTCTCCGATGCATTCGAATTGGGCGTGCGCAATTCCCAAGGCATGCTGCCTGCCGCGGACCTCGGTTCGTACGGTTGGGCGAAGCACCGATCGTGGGCGTTGATGGCCAGTTACCTGTTGAAGTACAAACCGGAGCCATTCGCGAAGCGGCGCAAGTCACGGCTACCGCCATTGAGTGCCTGCCGCTACTGAGCGATGCCGGAAGGCTGGCGCGCCGATAGCTTTGCGCTATGCGCATACTGGTGGTGGAAGACGAACCGAAGGTGGCAGCTTTCATCAAGCAGGGCCTGGAGGAAAGCGGTTACGAGGTGCTGAGCGCTTACGATGGTGTGATGGGGAAGCGTCTTGCCCTGCAAGAAGCCGTGGACATGGTGCTGTTGGACGTTGTGATGCCGCTTATGAACGGCGTGGAGGTGTGCCGCGCCATACGCGAAGGCGGCGGCCGTATGCCGATATTGATGCTCACCGCGTTGGGCACCACCGAGGACAAGGTGGACGGCTTGGATGCCGGTGCCGATGACTACTTGGTGAAACCGTTCGAGTTCAAGGAACTGTTGGCCCGCGTGCGTTCACTTACTCGGCGCAACTCCATGGTGCAGGAGCGGGCCGAACGCTTGGTGTACCACGGGCTGGAACTAGATCTAGCGAAGAAGGAGGCGGTTCGCGATGGCAAGCGGATCACGCTCACGGCAAAGGAGTTCGCGCTGCTGGAATTTCTGATGCGCCATGCGGATCGTGTGCATTCGCGAGCGCAACTGTGCCAGCATGTTTGGGACATCGATTTCGATACCGGGACCAACGTCGTTGATGCGTACATCAAACTGGTGCGCAAGAAGGTTGACAAGGATTTCGAGCCCAAACTGATCCACACCCGTGTTGGCATGGGCTACATCCTTACCGCACAACCATGACGATCCGCACGCGGCTGGCCGTGCAGTTCATGCTACTCGCCTCGTTCATCCTTGGCGGCGCGTTCATCGTTGTCTATGTGCTATCGGCCAAGTATCGTGAGGAGGAGTTCATGGGTCGTTTGAAGGACCGTGGTAACAACACGGCCAAGCTGCTGATCCAAGTGGATGAAGTGGATGAACGCCTGCTCGCTAAGATCGAACGAGACAATCCGGTACGCCTGCCAGAGGAGTCTATCATCCTCTTCGACCACCACAACATGGTGATCTTCCGCTTGGGCAACATGAAAGTGGCACCGATCGATACTTCCTTTCTGGACCGTGTGCGGTTAGAAGGGGAGATCCAGCAGGAATTCGATGAGCGGGAACAAGTGGCCTTCCAGTTCACTGATCGGTATGATCGCTTCGTCATCGTGGCATCGGGTCGGGATATCTATGGTCGTAGCAAGTTGCGCAACGCAGGACGCGTGATGATCGCAACCTTCCTCATAGGTCAAGTGCTCATCTTCTTGGTCGGCAGGTTCTATGCGCAGCGGGCACTTTCACCGGTCCAGCGCCTGATCCACGACATCGAGGACATCAGCGCGGCGAACCTGTCGCGTCGCGTGCAGACGGGCAATGAACGGGACGAGTTGGCACAACTCGCACGATCTTTCAATACGTTGCTCGACAACCTGCAGACCAGCTTCCAGTCGCAGAAGAACTTCATCGCTAACGCATCGCACGAAATGCGCACGCCGCTCACTGCTATATCGGGCCAGTTGGAGGTGCTGATGTTAAAAGCCCGTTCGCCCGAAGAATATGGCACAACACTGCGCTCGGTACTCGATGATATGCACACCTTGAACCGACTGGCCGATCGGCTGCTGATGATGGCCCAAGCGGAGAACAAAGCGCCCGCGTCCACCTTCGCGCCGGTGCGCATGGACGAGGTGGCTTGGCAGGCACGGGCCGAGGTGCTACGGTTCGATCCGGGCTATGCGGTCGATATGGATATGGCGGGTGTGGAGGATGAAGCGGACCTACTGGTGCTGGGGAACGAGAACCTGCTTCGATCGCTGGTGACGAACTTGATTGAGAACGCTTGCAAATACTCGGATGACCACCGTGCACACGTTCGCTTTCGCAGCATCGATACTGAACTGGCCGTGGAAGTCGTGGACAAGGGTATCGGTATCGCACCGGAGGATCATGATCGGGTCTTTGAGCCGTTCTATCGGGCAACCAATACCGGAGGAGCCAAGGGGCATGGCATCGGTCTTTCCTTGGCGCGTCGCATTGCTGAACTACACGGTGGGCGGGTGCTCTTGGAATCCTCGGTCGGCATGGGCGCGCGCTTCACGGCCCACCTACCGAAGGCTACATGAGCAGTTCCACCCATGGGATAAGCGCTATCGCGCAACAAAAAGGCCCGCCAACAGGCAGGCCTTTTCGAATGACGAGCGTGACGATCACCGAAGCGCGATAAACGTTGAACCGAGCGCGCGTTCCCCGGCCTTCACTTCGATCTTGTAGATCCCGGGCTTCAGCTTCTTCTTGGGGGTGTAAACCAGTTCAACTTGGTCTGCACCAAGGGCGGCACTCTTTCCGCCCGAAGCGAGCCTTGGACCCGGCCGGCTGTTGGTGGTCACGCTCACCGAAGGATTATCGCCCTTGATGATCTGGCCATCGGGAGAGGTTATGATGTAGCTGGCCTGGTTCGCCACGGTGGGAGGAAGCACCATGGACAACTGCAACTTGCGGGTCCTTTTGGCCAGCACGGTGAGCCTTTCGTGTTTACCCCGGAAGGCTTGGGTGAGGCTGTTGTCCACGGCGGCTTGATCGTTGGCCAACCGCTCCATTTCCGCGCGCAGCGAGGCGGTCTGCTGCTCCATGGCGAGCTTCTCGCTGTTCAACCTGTTCACCGAAGCCTGTGCTTCCAGCAATTGCTGCTGAATGTGGGCACGTTCCGCCGTCATGTTCTCGGCTTCCTTGCGCCATTTGGCCGCGTTGGCTTGTGCAGTATTTACCTGGGCGATGCGCTGTTCAAGTGCAAAGGCCTTTTGTTCGGCAATTACGCGTTGGTCTTCCTGCTCAGTAACGTTCGCTTCGCTGTCCTTCAGTTGCCTTATGATCTCCGCGACGCGCCGATCACTTTGCTGCTGCTCGGCTTGCAGCTTGTTGTAGGCGTTGAGTTGTCCATTGATCGAGGCTTCCAATTCAGCGCGTTCGTTGCTGGAATATACCTGCATGCCAACGGAGCCCAGAAGAAGCGCAAGTGAGATGGCGGCGATGAGCTTGGGCCTATCGGTCCAGATAGCTCGGAGAGTTTGGTTGTTCATGGCCGTTCAAACGTGGCGAACAACGCATGGATACCCGGAACGCATGAAAAGGAGATGAAAGATGCGGCCTGCGTAATGCGGCGGTCGTGCCGGAACCTATGTTCGTCATCCGCCTATGCGCTTGATCTTGTTTCATCACCTTTTCATCCGGCTTACCAAAGGGCTTCATGCGACTAGGGGTGCTTTGTACCGCATCTACGCACAAACACCATGAATACAGTAATCGATACTACAACGAGGAGCCGGATGAGAAAGAGGATCGTGTTGGGAGTGCTGGCCTTTCTGACGCTGTCAGGGTATATGAGCACGGTCTATTTCAAAGGTGAGAATCAGCGCTTGACCCAAGTAGCCGACGATAGCAGATTGCACAGCGAACGGCTGCTGGCCGAAAGGCTGCAACTAGAGAAGCGGATAGCGGAGTTGCACGTGCGCGGCGAGAAGTACCAAGAAGAGCTTAGTGCATCGGAGATCCGGGTCGAGGCGTTGCGCCATCGCATGGAAGCAACCGTAGCGCACTCGAAGGGCTTGGAAGGAGCTGCTCGAAAGGGCCCCCATTTGGAGAAGGAGGTTGCCTCACTTCGCACAATGAATGAACAACTGGAATTGAAGGTGACCACCAGCGCGAACAGCGTGCGCGACGTGGAGGATCTGTTGTACAAGGTCACTTTGGAGCGTGATGCGCTGGCCGCGAAGCTCGAAGACCATCAGGCCGCTTCGCGTATGGTGAATAACGCCGAAGTGGATGGCCTCCGAGGCAAGAATGGACGCATTACGGTTGTAGCCCGCCGCACCAAGGAGGTCCGCATTGCCTTTGACATGCCTGAGAACCTGGCACAGGGCGCAAGCTTCAAGATCATTGCGCCGGACGGCCGCGATTACACCGGTGCGGATCCTTCCGTGAGCCGAACTATAGACCAAATGGAAATGGAACCATCGGCCTCGATCGAACTGATGCCAATTAGCTCACCGGGTGAACGCGCATCGCGTGTACACCTGAAGTTCACTCCAGCAGAGAAACTGCAGCCCGGCACGTACAGGATCGATGTGATGGCGGGTGGTGAATACTTGAACACGATCCTGCTCAATTTGAGGTGAAAGTGCGTGTTCCGGAAGAGGGAGGAGCGGGGCCGTGCTTGGGAAAGCCGGTCCCCTTCTCTCTCGACAATTGAACCAACGAAATGAAGCTGATCTATCTAAGCTACATAGCCACTGTTGCTGGGCTGGCCCTTGTTTATGTGGGACTGGCTGGACTTGTTGAACGTTGGCGCTATCGCCGGCTGGCGGCGCAGGAAGCGCGCTCGCTTGCTACAAATCGGGACCAGAAAATTCCCGAGGAGGTCCATGCCTTCCGTGACACTGAACTAGGCTACTCCATGGATGCACTACAAGCCGCTGAACTGCTTGAAAAACTTGCAGATTCCCGGCGCGAGGAGGTGAACGGAACCATGGCATACAGCGGCGCCAGGCCCGCCACGGAACGAAACGAACGATGATCATACTACTCGTCGCGGTCTTTGTTCTCGGTTGCACGGCCTTCGCCTTTGAGCATGGCCTAGGCATGAACAAAGCTGGTCCGGTGCAGCGGGGCTTTATCCCCCTTGGGGCGCGTTCCTGATCAAATATGCATTCTTCTGAACCGTGAACACATCCGCGCTCGTCCTCTGGATGTCTGTGGTCACCCTTGTAGGTGGCTGCTGCGCGTATTTCTTCTTTCGTGTTGTTACTGCCGTGGCCAAGCCCGATGGGAAAGAACCCGAGGAGCGTGCCTCCTGATCACCTCCAACAGCGATGAAGAGCGATCGACCGTTCCTCTTGTGCGGCATACTTGCATGTATGTTCGCTACACCGAGTCATGCCCAAGACCGCCACGAGTTTCTGATCATCACGCTACGTGGTGCGGTGAATACTTGGATGCTCCCGGCGGAATGGGAGGCAGTAGTGAAGGACGAGCATCTCTTGCTCATGGAAGGGAGCCGGACCAGGGTGAGCGAGATCGCCGCAGTGCGGCCGCGGCGGTCTGTTGCGCCTGATCGGTATCACGAGGTGCGCCTTTCGTTCCCGGTGTCATCGGGAAAGACGCTCACCCAATCCTTATGGGTTCCCGATATCTACACGCGGATCGAGGATGCGCCGCTAGTTGATGGGTACTATCGCATCGATGCGCAGACCATCGTGCGCGCTGGTGGGTACGTGGTGATCGAGCAGTGAGGTTCCAATACTTCGGGGATTAACTTGTACGCCTTGAACCCACTGGCATGTTCGTGCTGATCATCGTTGTCTTCATTCTCGGATACGCGGCCATCGCGCTGGAGCATCCGTTGCGGATGAACAAGGCTGCGCCCGCCCTGCTGACGGGCATGCTGGTCTGGACGCTCGTGATGCTGAGTGATGCCGGTGCTGAACATGCGGGCACGGAGGGAAAGGTGGAAGCCCTGTTCCACCACTTGGGCGAGATCTCGAGCATCCTGTTCTTTCTATTGGGCGCTATGACGGTGGTGGAATTGATGGACGCGCATGGCGGCTTCGAAGTGGTGACGGATCGGATCGGGTCTAAGAACCGGCTGGTGTTGCTGTGGGTTGTAGGTGTCCTCACCTTCTTCCTTTCGGCGGTGCTGGACAATCTGACAACGTCCATCGTGATGGCTGCGCTGCTGCGGAAGCTGGTCGGCAAGAAGGAGGATCTGTGGACGCTGGGCGGCGTGGTGATCATCTCCGCGAACGCGGGCGGCGCGTGGAGCCCGATCGGCGATGTGACGACGATCATGCTGTGGATCGGTGGACAGGTCACGACGTGGAACATCATCGCGCAACTCTTCGTGCCGAGCCTCGTTTGTCTGGTGTTGCCTCTGCTATGGCTGAGCATGAGGATGCGCGGCAGCATTGAGCGGCCAGAGAGCGTGGAGACCGAAGAGCGCGTGGTGACGAAGCGGCAGCAGTACACGGTTTTCGCGATGGGCGTGGTGACCTTGCTGGGCGTGCCGTTGTTCAAGGCTTACACGCACTTGCCGCCATTCATGGGCATCATGTTCGGGTTGGCGATCCTATGGATGTACACGGAATACGTGCATACGCGGAGCATGGAGGAGGCGGGCCAATACCAGGTGGCGGCGATCCTGAAGCGCATCGATCACACTAGCATACTGTTCTTCCTAGGGATACTCATCGCAGTGGCAGGCTTGCAGACAGGTGGGCACCTTACGCTCTTGTCCGGCTGGCTGGGGGCCCAGTTGCCGAGCGTGTATGCGGTGAACGCGATCCTCGGCGTGCTCTCGGCGATCGTGGACAATGTGCCGCTGGTGGCGGCCGCGCAGGGGATGTATCCGTTGAGCACGCACCCGCCGGACCACATCTTCTGGGAACTGCTCGCCTTGTGCGCAGGCACTGGTGGCAGCATGCTGATCATCGGCTCGGCGGCGGGCGTGGCGGTGATGGGCGTGTTGGGCATGGAGTTCATGTGGTACGTGCGTCGCATGTTCATTCCGGCGCTGATCGGCTATGTAGGAGGCATTCTGACCTACTGGATCCTGAATGGCGGCGCATGAACGCCTACACCGTTCTGATCTTCCTGTCGGCGCTGATCATCTTCAGCTACCTGTTCGATCTGTTCGCCAAGCGCACCAATTTGCCGTCCGTGCTCTTGCTGTTGCTGCTTGGCATGGCACTGCCGCCTCTTTTCCAACGCGCGGGCATCAACCTGCCGGATGTGTCATTGATTCTTCCAGCGCTTGGATCGGTAGGCTTGATCCTTATCGTGTTCGAAGGCGGACTGGACCTTGTGTACGAGCGATCGAAGAACACATTGATACGAAAAGCCTTTGTGTCGGCCTTGGTCCTGCTGTTGATCACCTCTGCGGCTATCTCAGCCCTGTTGTTCAATACAACGGGCGCATCGCTGCAGGCGTGCGTTGCCAACGCCATCGCATTGAGCGTGATCAGTTCGGCCGTGGCTATTCCCTCGGTGGCCTCATTGCAGCGGGACACACGGGAG
>JBKJPT010000268.1:0-16016 GCA_046595075.1 Flavobacteriales bacterium | reverse complement strand
TGCGGCCTGGTGCGGTGCCGAAGGCTTGTCGGCCTTGTGCTTGTAGTACATCACGCCATCGATCTCCACGCCCTTCTCGAAGCTCTTCTTGGCATTGTCCCACGCGCCACCGGCGTTGTTCTGGAACATGCCCATGAGCACACCGCTCACAGTGATGCCCGCGAGCAATCCGCCCAAGGCCTCGGGACCCATGAGGAAACCCACGAGGATAGGTGAGATCAACGCGAGCGCTCCGGGTGCGATCATTTCGCGGATCGAAGCCTTGGTGCTGATGGCCACGCACTTCTCGTACTCCGGCTTGGCGGTGCCTTCCATGATCCCCGGGATCTCGCGGAATTGGCGACGCACTTCCTTCACCATGTCCATGGCGGCCTTGCCCACGGCGCTGATCGCGAGGCTGCTGAAGAAGAAGGGGATCATGCCGCCCACGAATAGCATGGCCAGCACATCGGCCTTGTAGATGTCGATGCCGCTGATGCCCGACATGCCGACGTACGCCGCGAAGAGCGCGAGCGCAGTGAGCGCTGCGGACGCGATCGCAAAGCCTTTGCCTGTTGCCGCAGTGGTGTTGCCCACGGCGTCGAGGTTGTCGGTGCGCTCACGCACTTCCTTGGGCAGGCCGCTCATCTCGGCAATGCCACCCGCGTTGTCCGCGATGGGACCGAACGCATCAATGGCGAGCTGCATGGCCGTAGTGGCCATCATGCCCGCTGCCGCAATGGCAACACCGTACATGCCGGCGAGGTAGAAGGAACCCCAGATGCCTGCGGCGAGGATGAGGATCGGGAGCACGGTGCTTTCCATCCCCATGGCCAAACCGCCGATCACGTTGGTGCCGTGGCCGGTGCCGCTCTTCTGTACAATGCTGTTCACCGGGCGACGACCCATGCTGGTGTAGTACTCAGTTACCATGCTCATGAGCGCACCCACCACGAGGCCGAGAACGATCGCCCAGAAGATGTTGATGCTGAGGATGCCGGTGTACACCTGATCGCGCACGAAGTGCACGGTGTCGGGCAGCATCCAGTCGATGACGAAGTAGGCCGCGACGGCGGTGAAGAGGATGGAGAACCAGTTGCCCTTGTTCAAGGCGGCCATCACGCTATCCGTTTCCTTGTTGATGCGCACGAACAAGGTGCCCACGATGGAGAAGAGCAAACCAAGACCGGCGATGACCATGGGCAGCAGGATGGGAGCGAGCCCGCCGAAGTTGTCCTGGCTGATCACTTCGCAACCGAGCACCATGGTGGCTAGCATGGTGGCCACGTAGCTGCCGAAGAGATCTGCGCCCATGCCGGCCACATCGCCCACGTTGTCGCCCACGTTGTCGGCGATGGTCGCCGGGTTGCGCGCATCATCCTCGGGGATCCCTGCTTCCACTTTGCCCACGAGATCGGCGCCCACATCGGCAGCCTTGGTGTAGATGCCACCGCCTACGCGAGCGAAGAGCGCAATGCTCTCGGCGCCGAGCGAGAAACCGGCGAGCACTTCGACGCACTGCATCATGGCATCTTTCCATTGTTCCGTTCCCGAAGGGATATCTCCCACATACATGTTCAGGAACACAATGAACAGCGAACTGAGTCCAACAACCGCGAGACCCGCAACGCCGAGGCCCATGACGGTACCACCGTTGAAGCTGACCTTGAGGGCTTGTGCGAGACTGGTACGCGCAGCATGTGTGGTGCGCACGTTGGCCTTGGTGGCTATGCTCATGCCGATCCAACCGGCGAAGGCGCTGAAGAAGGCACCGATGAGGAAGGCGATCGCGATCACCCAATCGGTATGCGTCTCAACCTTCGTGAGTTCGGCGCTCCAAGCGAGCAGCGCAGCAGCGATCACCGCGAAGACGCCGAGAACTTTCCATTCGGCCTTGAGGAAAGCGCTGGCACCGCGTGCGATGTAGCCCGCCAGTTCCTGCATGTTGGCATCGCCCGCATCCTGTTTGGTCACCCAAAGGGCTTTGCCGATCATCACCACCAATCCCACCACACCCATCAGCGGCACGTAGTACATCAATTCACTTCCCATGATCTCGTCTTTTGTCGTGTATGTTCTTGTCGTTCAGTGCGTTCATCCGGTCCTGACAACGCGGCCGCGAATGTAGAAAACAGCGCGAACCCAGTGTACGCCCCGAGAGGGCGCTCAATACCAGGGGGGGGCGGTGGAACGGGGGCTACTGCGCTACTTCGTCCACCACGCGCTTTACATCGGTCTTGCTGATGGCGCCGTAGCCACCGGCCACGTCGATGATGTTGTCGAAGCCGCGCGCCTTTAGGATGCTGCTGGTGATCATGCTGCGATAGCCGCCTTGGCAATGGATGTAATTGTCTCCGGTCTTGGAGAAGGCGGTCATGTGTTCGTTCAATTGCGAGAGGCAGGCATGTTCGGCGTTCTCCACATGGCCTTTCTCCCATTCGCCTGCTTTACGTACGTCCACCACATGCAAGGGGGCGCTGTGCATGCGCTGTGCGAATTCATCGGCGCTGATGCTCACGATGGTGTCCAATTCCTTGTTCGCCGACTTCCATGCAGCAATGCCGCCCTCGAGGTAGCCGAGCGTATTGTCATAGCCCACGCGGCTCAGGCGCGTCACCGCTTCCTGTTCACTTCCTTCATCGCATACCAATACGATCGGTTGGGCTATGTCCGTGATCAATGTGCCCACCCATGGTGCAAAGTCGCCCTTGAGGCCGATGTTGATGCTCTTCGGAATGAACCCGTCCTTGAAGGTTTGCGGTGGGCGCGTATCCAGCACGATGGCGCTGGCGCTTTCCACGATCCCTTCGAGCTCGTCCGGTGAAAGCGCTTTCAACCCGCGCTCAAGGACACTTTCCAGGCTGGCTACGCCGCCCTTGTTCAGCGCTACGTTCATGGGGAAGTAGGGCGGTGGCGCAGCGATGCCATCGGTGACCTCGCGCACGAACTGCTCCTTGGTTGCGGCGCGCAAGGCGTAGTTCACCTGCTTCTGGTGACCCAGTGTATCAAAGGTCTCCTTGCTCATGTTCTTGCCACACGCGCTGCCCGCACCGTGCGCGGGGTACACGATCACATCATCGGGCAAGGGCTTGATCTTGCTGTTGAGCGAATCGAAGAGGAAGCCCGCGAGGTCCTCCATCGTCAGCGTTCCCATCTTCTGCGCGAGGTCCGGGCGGCCCACATCACCGATGAAGAGCGTATCGCCGGTGAAGACACAATGCGGGGTGCCATCTTCCTTCAGCAGCAGGTAGCAGGTGCTCTCCATGGTGTGCCCGGGCGTGTGCAGCACGCGAATGGTAAGTCCACCGAGTTTGAACTCCTCACCATCGGTGGCGATGTGCGCTTTGAACTCGGGGTCAGCCTTCGGGCCGTAGATGATGGGTGCACCGGTCTTGCGTGCAAGATCCTGATGGCCGCTGACGAAGTCGGCATGGAAGTGTGTTTCGAAGATGTACTTGATCGTATCGCCTCTTTTCGTGGCGCGATCGATGTATGGTCCTACTTCGCGCAGCGGATCGATGATGGCCGCTTCGCCGTTGTGGCTGATGTAGTAGGCGCCTTGTGCCAGGCAACCGGTGTAGATCTGCTCTAGTTCCATGCTTCGTCCGCCGAAGATCACATCAGTGGCGGCGGGCAAAGGTCGGTATCGCCAGTGGCCCGCAGGTGCGGTGCTTACCCCGTGGTAAGCTCGGCCAGGATCATGGCCACGCCCATTGCGAGCACGAACCAACCGAAGACCGGCTTCAGGCGTTCGCCTGTGAAGCGGGCACCAACGCGGGCGCCGATGAGGATTCCTACGCAGGCCGTGGCAGCGCAGGTGAGGAGGAAGGTCCAATCCACCACGCGGCCGGCGAGCAGATCGCCGCCGAAACCCAGTAGGCTCTTAGCGGCGATGATCACCAACGAGGTGCCAATGGCCTGCTTCATACCAAGCCCACCGAACATGACAAGCGCAGGAATGATGAGGAAGCCACCGCCAGCGCCGACCAGACCGGTAAGCATGCCAACAAGTGTTCCTTCCACCGTGGTGATGGCCAATGATGCTGTGCGGCTGCGTGTGGCGGCTGGCGTGATGGGTGCTGTATTGCGCACCATACCAATGGCGGCTGCAAGCATGAGCACCGCGAAGAGCAATAGCAGCAAGGTGCCCTTGGTGAGTTCGAACCCCAGCGCATACCCGAAACGATCGGGAAGGGCTGGCATGATCCACGCCCGTGTGGCGAACACGGCGATGATCGATGGTACACCGAACCAGATGGCACTGCCCCAGTGCACATTGCCCTGGCGCATATGGCTGGCCGAACCCACTGCTGCCGTGGTGCCCACAATGAAGAGCGAATAGGCCGTGGCCATCACCTTGTCCACAGCGAAGAGATAAACGAGGATAGGCACGGTGAGTATGGATCCGCCGCCGCCGATGATGCCGAGCACCAAACCCATGAGCAGTGCACCGATGTACCCGAGCACCACCATCACAACGCGCGCAGCAAGGCTTCGCCGAAGTGCTTCACCTGATATTTGCGCATGCCGGGCATGGCGCCAAGCGTAACGGCATCACCGGGCATGGTGCGCGCTATGTCGGCGAGCATTTGGTTGGCCGCTACGATCCCGGGTCGCAGGTCCATTTCGGTGGTGAGCTTATCGCGCACCTGCTTCAAGCGTTTCAATCGATCCTCGTAGTCGTTGTCGCGGTCCCAGCGTTTGCCGCGCGGCACGCGCGGCCATTCTTCCTTGGGTAGGTCAACGCCGCGTTTGATCGCGTCCATGATCTTCTGTCCATGGCGTTCCACCAAGCGCTCGCCCACTCCTTTGTGCGCTGCGATCTCTTTCACGCCCTTGGGCGGCGAAGTGGCAAAGGAGAGCAGCACTTCATTGCCCACGACCATGAACGCGGCACGGTCCATCTTTTCGGCGAGCGCATCGCGCCATGCATGCACTTCGCGCAGCACGGCGAGCTGGTGGGGCTTCAGCAGCTTGGCGCCTTTCATCCGCATATAGGCAGGCTCGTCGTTCACCGCCATGTTGAAAGGTGCATCGGTGAGCAATGCGAATTCCTCTTCGGCCCAGCTCAAACGGTCCTTGGCGATCAAAGCTTCCTTCAGTTGATCGCGCAATTGGATCAGGTGTGCGGTATCGCCCGCCGCATAAGCGAGCATATCCTGCGGTAGTGGACGCTTGCTCCAATCAGCCTTCTGGAATTTCTTGTCCACGTGCAGGCCTTGGTACTTCTTCAGCAATGCGGCCAGGCCGATCTCCGGCTCGTTCAGGAGTTCTGCGGCAACGAGCGTGTCGAAGATGTTCTCCACCCGTATCTCATGGTGCTTGGACAGGATCCGTAGGTCGTAATCGGCATCGTGGATCACCACTTCCATTTTCGGATCCGCGAGCAACTGGCCCAGAGGCGCCAGATCGTTGATCGCCAAGGGGTCGATGAGGAAAGTTTGCTCGCGCGTGCTCAGTTGCACCAAGCACACTCTTTCGGTGTAGCGGTGAAAGGAACTCGCCTCGGTGTCCAAGGCGATGACCGGTGCCTTGGCCAATTCCTTCATGCGCCGGGCCAGGGCCGCCGGGTCGGTGATGGGTTCGAAGGCGGGCACTGCGCGCTGTGGGGTTGCGCTGCAAAGTAAGCGGCCTCAGGGCGCCAAGGCTTCCAGACCGGGTAGGTTACGCACAACCCCCCACCCGATCAGGGCGATAGCCCATGCCCACACCACCCGGTTGTCGTGCGCCGGCGACTTCCCGCACCAGCGGCCCATGCCCCATTGCATGGCCAGCAGAGGCAGGGCGCATACCAAGGCGGCGTTGTGGCCAAAAGCTTCGCCCGGGCGGGCATGGAGCAGATCGTGCAAGGCGCGCTGGGTGCCGCAACCGGGGCAATGCCAGCCAGTTAGCCAATGGAAAGGACAGCGTAGAAAGCCCGGCCCTTTCCCAGGATCGAAGATGTAGAGAACCACGAGCCAGATGATCGCGGTCGAAGCCGCCAACCAAGGCAGCACACGGGCCATGGCTGCGATCAGTAGTTGGCCGAACCCGCCGCACCGGCAGCGGCTACGCCGAAGATGAGCGCAAAGAGGAAGAAGTAGAATAGGAGGAAGAGCACCACGCAACCAAGGCCGACCCAGAAGCCGATCTTGGTCCACTTGCCTGCTTCTTTGCTGGCTTTGTCAGCGCCTTCAAAGTCGCCCGCATCGAACCGTGTGTTCACATTGGCCGCGCTGATGATGCCCACGATACCGAACGGCAAACAGCATAGGATGGTCACTAGGATCGATTCGACCAGCCAGTTCTTGGGACGCATGAGGGCGTTCATGTGTTCGGGATTGTTGGCCGCATAGATAGGCACCGTGGCCTATACATAGCGATCGCCGCTCTCGGCGGTGAGGTCGTTCACGAACTGCTTGATCTTCTGCTCGTCCTGCTTGCGACACACGAGTAGCGAATCCTTCGTGCTAACCACGATGCAGTCCTCCAAACCTTGCAGCACGAGGAGGCGACCGTCGTGCGAATGCACCACGTTGCCCGAGCAGTCATAGAGTTTCACATCCTCGCCGATACTGGCGTTACCATTGGCATCCTTGGGCAGGTGCGTGTACAAGCTGCCCCAGGTCCCCAGGTCGCTCCAGCCGAAATCGCCGGGGACCACATACACGTCTATAGCCTTTTCCATCACACCGTAATCCATGCTTATGCTCTCGCATTCGGCATAGGTGGTCGCAACAAAGGCCTTCTCGGCACTGGTACCATAGGCGTCCTTACCGGCCGCAAAACGTTTTTCCATTTCGGGCAGGTGTTGCGCAAAGGCGTGGTGCAAGCTCTGCGCAGTGGCGATGAACAGGCCGCTGTTCCACAAGAAGTCGCCGCTCTCCATGAATTTCACGGCCGTGGCATGGTCCGGTTTCTCGCGGAAGCTCGCTACTGACTTCACGGCGGGGTCGGCCGCATCATTGCCGGTCGCGTACTGGATGTAACCGTATCCCGTATCCGGGCGGCTCGGTTCGATCCCGAGTGTAACGATGCATTCGTGGTGATGCGCTTGAAGGAGTGAAAGGCGTATGACCTCTTGGAACTCACGCTCCTTCGTCACCAGGTGATCGCTGGCTGCAACAATGATCGCCGCATCCGGATCGCGCTTGCTGATCACATGGTTGGCATAGGCCACGCACGGCGCAGTGTTGCGGCGCTGTGGTTCTTCCAGGATCTGCCAGGGTTGCAGGTCGGGCAGTTGCTCCTTCACGATCACGGCATATTGCGCGTTGGTCACCACCAAGATGTTCTCCTTGGGGCAAATGGGCAGGAAGCGATCGTAGGTCTGCTGGATCAGCGTGCGGCCCAGTCCGAGGAAATCCAGGAACTGCTTGGGGTAGGCGCTGCGGCTCATGGGCCAGAAGCGGCTTCCGACGCCGCCCGCCATGATCACGCACCAGGTGTGTTGGTTCTTCATTCGTTGAGGTTCGATCGGCTAGGAAGCACTGCTCACCACCGCAGCATCGTGGGTTCGCACTTCGACCAGCGGGTCCATGAGATAGATGCGACGGTTATTGAGGCAGCGGCACTTGTACCGTTTCCGCAGACGTGGTCCCTTTACGAAGATGGCACCGTTGAAGTGGAAGAGCGCGCGCTCGGGGATCCGCTCCAACACCAGCACCGGTTCTGCTTCGTGCCGAAGCAATGCCCGCATGAGGTTGCGGTCGGTGCAGGAACTCGCTGGTGCATCGTGCAGGTGGTGCTCTAAGGCGTGCAGCACATCCGCAGGCAGCACGGTAGGTGAGAGGAAGGGTCGCATAAGGCGCTGGTACTCCTCACGCCATTCCTGGCCGTGCGGTTGCGCGCGCCGCTCGCGCAGGAAAGTGGCGTGGTGCGCGAACTCGTGCACGAGGGTAACGAGGAAGGCGTACGGGTTCAGGTCGTTGTTCACCGTTATGCGTGGCGCCTTGCCTTCGCGTGGCAGACGGTAGTCGCCCAATTTGGTGCGACGCGGCTTCACCACATGTACGCGCACGGGATGTTGTTGCAACCATTGTTGAACAGGTGCCCAGGCGGCTTCGGGCAAGTGTTGCCGCAATGCGTGGGCTGCGCTACTATGCATGGGTTGAGGCGAGCGCTTGGTGTGGCCGCGGATCAGCAGGTGGAGCAGCGGCGTTGGTGCTTGCCGGGACCGCACCGGGCAACTGGTTCCAATGCGGGCAATCGCAACCGCGCTTCTTCCGGTACTTGGCCGGTTTGGACGACCCGCACGCGGTCAAAAGCAGCGTCGCTGAAAGCGCGATCGCCATCCACCGCGTTCCGGGGTTGCCGCTCCTTTCCATTTCGCGGCCGAAGGTATGGGGTGTGCCATGTGCGGTGGGGCCGTTGGCGAGGGGATCCACACCTACTTTCGCCCCACCACATGTCGATCATTTTCCACATCGGGCGTTACTTCATCTTGCTGAGGGAGACCTTCGGCAAACCGGAGCGCATGTCGCTCTACTGGTCGCGCACCTTGGAGGAAATGGACCTGCTGGGCGTGAAAAGCCTTGGGATCGTGGCACTGCTCAGCGCGTTCATGGGCGCGGTGATCACCATACAGACCAAGACCAACATCGATAGTCCGTTGATCCAGGCATGGGTGGTGGGCTTCGCCACCCGGCAGAGCACGATCCTGGAGTTTAGTCCCACGATCATATCGCTGATCCTCGCTGGCAAGGTGGGCAGCAACATCGCCGCCGAGATCGGTTCCATGCGCGTGAAGGAGCAGATCGATGCACTGGACATCATGGGTGTGAACTCCGCAGGCTACCTGATCCTTCCGAAGATCGCCGCCACCATGCTGATCAATCCGTTCCTGATCATGATCAGCATGTTCCTGAGCATCTTCGGTGGTTGGCTGGCCGGCGTTGAAACCGGCATCGTGGACTCGGCCGATTTTCTCCAGGGGATCCAGTACGGCTTCAAGCCGTGGCACGTTGGATATGCGTTGATCAAGACGATCGTCTTCGCTTTCATCATCACCACCGTGAGCGCCTACCACGGTTTCTACACCCAGGGCGGCACGCGCGAGGTGGGCATCAGCAGCACCAAGGCAGTGGTGTTCAGCAATGTGGTGATCCTGTTCACCAACCTGGTGCTTACGCAACTGTTGTTGATATGATCGAAGTGCAGGGTGTGAGCAAGAAGTTCGGGAGCGTACAAGTGCTCACGGACATCAGTGCGGTGTTCTTACAGGGCAAGGTGAACCAGATCATCGGCAAGAGCGGCAGTGGCAAGAGCGTGCTGGCCAAATGCATCGTTGGGCTGCACACACCGGAGGTGGGCCGCGTCCTTTACAAAGGCGCTTCGTTCCACGAGCTGGACGGCGATGAGAAACGCACGGTGCGGCAACGCATCGGCATGCTGTTCCAAGGGTCGGCCTTGTTCGACAGCCAGACCGTGCTGGAGAACGTCATGTTCCCCTTGCGCATGTTCGGGCTTATGGCCAAGAGCGAAATGGAGGATCGGGCACACACGTGCTTGAAGCGGGTGAACATCATCGACAAGGACGACCTTTACCCGGCTGAGCTCAGCGGCGGCATGCAGAAGCGTGTGGGCATCGCGCGTGCCATCGCCATGAACCCCGAGTACCTCTTCTGCGACGAGCCCAACAGCGGGCTGGATCCGCAGACGAGCATCGTGATCGACGAACTGATCAAGGAGATCACCTTGGAGTTCGGCACCACCACCATCGTCATCACCCACGACATGAACAGTGTGATGGGCACCGGTGAGCACATCGTCTTCATCCACAAGGGCCATAAGTGGTGGGAGGGCGATCGCGATCATCTGCTCACCAGCGACAACAAGGAACTGAACGAGTTCGTCTTCGCCGGTTCGCTCATGAAGCAGGTGAAGCGATCCATGACCGGGGGCGACTAGGCCTACCGAAAAGAAGAAGCCCCGCTCCGATCGCTCGGGGCGGGGCTTCATTCGTTCAAAGTGATCAGTTCAGCGTAACACGCTGCACCGTGCTGCCGGCGGCGTTGCTCACGCGCACCATGTACACGCCCTTCGCTGCACTGCGCAGGTCCAAGGTGCCATTGGCGTTGATGCGATCGCTCATCACCAGTTCGCCGAGCATGTTGGTCACCTCCACGCTGAAGCTGCCCGCTAGGGTACTGCGCAGTGTGATGATGCCGTCATTGCTGGGGTTGGGGGTGAAGCTGATGCCTTCGAGAGCGGTAAGTTCTTCAACACCCACTACGTTCTCCACGGCCATGCGGATGTGGTATGCGTTGCCGTTGGAGTACACCTGATCGGCAGGGATCTGGATGCCGCTGGTGAGGCCCGGTTGGGGCACGGTGAGATCGTCGATCACACGCAGCAAGTTGGTCCCGCCGTTGCTGTAGAGCGTCACGGCGAGATAGTAGCCGTTCGGTGCAAGGTCCAGTGCGGGATCGAAGGCCACTTGGATCTTGCCAGCGGCGATATCGGCTGCGGTCACATCGATCACATCGGTGCTGTAGATCGCGGTGGGCAGGTTGTCGGCTACCAAGGCGGTGTCGTGCACACTTACAATGAAGTAGGATCCCTCCTGTGAGGTGGCGGTGATGCCCACTTCGGCACCATATACCAACTGCTGCACGGCAAGCGGGTAGTAGTTGAACACCACCAAACCGTCCTCAGCTCCTGTGAAGCTATTGGAACCGATCGAACCGAGCGCTTGATAGCCACTGGGGTGGTTGCCGATACCATCCACGGTGAACCAGCTCGGGTTCACTTCGAAGTTGCGCAGATACACGTTATTGAGCAAGTCCTCCTCGCTGGCGGCTTCGTTGCTGCTGAGGGTGAATACGGCGTTGTACATGCCATCACCCAGATCACCACCGTTGGGCAGTGCGAGACTTTGGTCCATAAGGCCCACTTCGCCGCCTGCCAGATCCAGCGGGGTGCTGCTGGCGCTGAAGGGGTTCGGACCGCTCACGGCCATGTTCACGGCTACGTTGGTCATGGTTTGCACACCGAAGTTGCTGAAGTTGCCACCCACCTGCATGTTGGCTTCCAAGTGCTGGCTGGGGATGCGGCCGTACTCTTCGCCGTTGCCGGTGCTGCTGAGGAAGCCGTCCTCCATGATCAGTTCGTAGGCGGGTTGCTCGATCACCTTCACGTCGTCCACGAACCAACTGTAGCCCCACTCACCGGCCCAGTAGAAACGCAGCCATACTTGGGGTTGGTTACCTGCGTAATCGCTCACGTTGATGCGCACACGGGTGGGGTTGTCGATCACCTCCTGTACGGCCATGCCGGGGAACGCCTCGTACACGTTGGGGATCGGGCCACCATCGGTACTGTTGGGATCCAGGATCGGCCAATCGGTGTTGTTCGTGCTCACCACGATGTAGCACTCCTCGTTGGTCCACTTGCGGTAAAAGGTCTGGAACTCCACCACCACGTTGGAGTAGCCGGCGGTGCTGAAAGGACCGGCCGTCATGTGGCTGGCCTCCGGGACTGCGGTGTTGTTGTTGAAGCCATCGCTGTCGAGCATGGCGTAACCGTTACCAGCGCTGGGGCTTGCCACGGGCGTAGTGGGGTAGGTGCCGGTGTTCATCAGGTCCACACCGATCTGCCAGTTGAGGGCCAGGGTGGGAACGTCGTAACCCAAGGTCCATACACTAGCATCGCTGAAATCGTCTTCCCAGAGGGTAACGCGGTTGCCGTTGATCGCCGGACCAACGGGCTGCGGTGCGTCCAATGAGGGTGCTGCAACCATGCGGCTCGCAGGCTGCTGGGTTTTTTGGGCGCTCGCTGTGCCTATTGCGGCAACGGAAAGCACCAGGATCGAAGAGTAGATCTTGTTCATGGGTGTTGGCTTTGTTCAAGAGGGGTTGGACCACAAATCAAACCATATGGCCCTTCAAATGCAAGGCTAAGTGGTACAGCAGCGCTACCATGCTTGCAGGCTCGCGATGATCGCTCGCCAAAAGCAGAACCCCCGCTCCGTATGGTGGAGCGGGGGTTCGATGAAAGAATGTGCGATCAGTTCAGCGTAACGCGCTGTACCGTCGTGTTCGTGCCGTTGCTCACACGCACCATATACATGCCTTCAGCTTGGCCGCTGAGGTCAATGGTGGTGGTGCCGTTACTACGTGCACTGAGCACGTTCTGGCCGAGCAGATCGAGCACTTCGATCGTGTAGCTGCCCGGAAGTTCGGTGCGGATATTCACCACTCCGTTGGTCAATGTGGGGAAGATGGTCACACCCGTGAGTTCATCGCGGTCGTTGATCCCCACGGCGCAAGCAGAGCCGCTTGGGTTGGTGATCAGGCGGATCGCAAAGGCGTTGCCGTTGCTGTATACCTGGTCTGCGGGAATGAAGATCGCGCTGGTGAGGCCGGGCTGTGGTACGGTGAGATCATCCAGTACCCGGATGTGTGCGGCGCCAGCATTGCTGAAGAGCGTCACACTTCCAAAGTAGGCGTTCACACCAAGATCCACGGGTGTTGTGAAGCATACTTGTGCAATACCGCTGGTGACGTTGGGGGCGGTGATGTCGTATGGGTCGGTCTCGGCGATCACCGTCGTCATCTCGGCCGGGGTGGCCAGTACAGGGAGGGTATCGCGCAAGCTGGCGATCACATAACCACCAGCGACGGTGGTACTGCCCAGTTCGATCTCGAGGCCGTACACGGTGAGCGGGTTGTTCACCTCGTAGTAGTTCAGCATCACCAGGCCATCAGCGGCACCAGTGAAACTGCTGCTGCCCAAGGTGGCAAGTGCTTCGTAACCGGCTGGGTGGTTACCGATACCGTCAACAGAATAGCGGAAAGGGGTCACTTCGAAGTTACGGAGGAACTGGTTGTTCGTGGTCACTTCATCGGTGGCATCGGCCGTTACGCTGAAAGTCGCCTCGTACAGTCCGTCGGTGAGGGCAGGCAGGGTGTAGTTCGTTTCACCGGCCACGGTCACGCCGGGATCAACGGATCCAACAGGCGAGGTTAGGTTGAAGGGCACAGGGCCGATCACATCGGTAACCACGTTCACGTTGGTCTGGGTCGCAGCGCCATTGTTCGTCACGTTGCTGCCGATCAGCATGGTGGCTTCGAACTGGTCAGCAGGCATGCGGCCGTACTCGTCGCCAGCACCGGTGCTGCTGAGGTAGCCGTCCTCGATCTTCATGTCGTTGGCGTAAAGCTCGATCAGCTGCACATCATCCACCTGCCAGTGGTAGGCGCTAGCGAACGGATTGTGCTTGAAGCGGAATTTCACTTGCGAAGGGTTGGCGGCGATCGCGGCTGTGAGCATCACCTGGCGGGTCTGTGTCATTGGATCGTTGTTGGTAGCGATCCCTGATGCGGCCTCCAAAGTGGTTGGCCAGCTAAGGCCACCATCGGTGCTCACTTCGATCGCGTGCGGCGAAGTGGCCTGGCAGCACCAACGCAGGCGCTGTTCCCACTGAAGCATCACGCTGGGTGTAAGGGTAAGATCCAGGAGCGGCGACTCCAGCGCGCCGTCCCACTCGGTGGGTGTGGCGGGCCAGTTGGCTGCGCCGCTAGTGCAGTTGCAGTTGGCCGAATCACTGTAGAACGCTGCGAAGCCGTTCGCCACCGAGGTGGAGGCGATGATCTGCGTGGGTAAGCTATACGCACCCACGGGGCCGGTGAGCGAACGTTTCCAGATGTTGCCATTGGGTCCGCTGGTGGTCCAGGCCCCGAAGCCGTTGTTGCCGGCGAAGCCGTTGGCGAAGTCCTCGGAGAAGATCACATCGCCACCATCGCGTAGCTCGCCCGGACGGGGAGGAGCCGCCTGCGTGGTGCCATCGTCGTGCTGATAGGCGTCCCGCAACACCCTGCCCGACTGGGCGAAGGAAGTGCCGGCCACCAACAGCGAGGTCAGTAGTAGGTATCGTTGGTTCATGTTGTGTTGGGTTTCCAGTTTGAAGGGCTACGAAACTAGGTAACTACTTGCAATGACGGACGAATGGGACGGAACGCTGTTCGGCATATCGTGGGATCGCAGCAGCGGAATGCCTGTGGGGATCGTCGGTCGATCTTGGTCATGAACGGCTCGTCCCTCAATGGACTACGACAAAGCGCGCCTCTAAAGCCTGTTCGCTCGTGGTGACGCGCACCGAGTATGACCCGGCCCGCAAGAAGCTAGGATCGATCCCATGCATGTGGGATCCGGCCGCTAGAACCCCTAGGTCCTCGGTGAACTGCTCTCGCCCCAATAGGTCAAGTATTCGCAGCTGGGTGCGTGATGCCTGAGCCAGCTCGAACGTCACTTGCCCGGTTGTGCTCATGGGCACAGGCCGAACATTGAGGTTGGCAGCCGCAATAGTTTCTATCGTGGCCACACCCACACCGTAGTCGCCCATGTGCAGGCGTACCATGGGTACGGCATCGGTCCAGGTCAGATCGAAGGTGCTGCCCTCCATGAAGGCCGATGCTCCCGCCGCGCAATTGCCACTGGTGGCCACGGACACAAAGCCGCTGCCGCTGAGCCGCTGCAAGCCAACGAAGTAGTCGCCATATGAAAGGCCCGGGGTTGAAACGAAAGGCAGATAGATCGGCGCGCCGCCAAAGGCGAGGTCGATGTCCTGTTGATCGATCGTATCGCGCACTGATGTATCAATGAAAGCGAAGTTGGCGTCCATGAGGATGGCGCGCACCACTTCGCCTTGTTGCGAGTTCCAGCCCAGCACCGCAGCTGCACCGCGAGCCGAACTTCCTTCGTTCAAGATCTCCACGCGGTTGGCCGCTATGAACCCTTCTTCGCTGCCAACGAAGCCCTGCACCACGCCTTCGTCGCGGGCCATTGCGCTGTATCCATTGTCCCAACCGGGGCCGGTGATCTGGATCGCCGTGGTGTCGAAGTTGTCCGCGGTGTAGTCGTCACCACTGGTCGAGTTCAATTCCACGTCGAACTCCCACGTTCCGAGCTGATCGGTCTGCAAGGAGCTCAATAGCAACCAATCGGTCGTGGCGCCGGGTGCCGGGGGATCGCCGGGGAAGACGGTGGCCACAGTCACTTCAGCCCCGTTCAACCGCACGGTCACAAGAGCGCTCATGTCGGCAACCGGTTGCGTTCCCCGGTTCTGCACGCGGATCGCAGGACTTACAAAGTCCGCTTGTTCCAAGGGGATCTGTCTGTAGCTCAACGAGCGGATCACTTCATCGAAAGGGTCGAAGTAGATGGCATGGTTCACCAAACCCACGATCCGTAGATCATGTGCTTGCCGTTCGAACACACAGATGTCATCAACCGCGAAACCGCTCGCCCAAGTGCCGCCATCGCTCCAACGGAAGCGTAGCTGGAAGACGGAATTGCCGTCGAAGGAACTCAGGTCGATGAAGAGGTTCTGCCATTCACCTACGACGGCTTCGAGCGAGTCCACCTCCACCCAGTCGGTGCCGTTCGTGGTCGCTTCGATCCAAGCTGCCCCACCCCCGAGTGTCATTTCGTGGAACACGCGGCACTGCAACGCGAGGTTCGATCGACCGGTGAGATCCATGTCCGGTGTGGTGAGGAAGACATCGTCCATTGCGCAATTGCAGGGTAACGCATCGTCGTTCGCCATGGCGAAACGGTTGCTGATGGGAAAGTCCGTCACCGCGAAATAGCCGTTGGCGTTCGCCTGTGCTGCTGTACCCACCGTCCATGCATCGGTTGGGTCGCCAGTTGGCACGGTGTTCACCGTGGTGTTCGTCCAGCCCGCAGGGATGTTGCCGTCCTCGAAATCGGCGCTGAAGAAGCAGGATTGCGCGCGCAGGCCGGTAACACAAGTGATCGCAACAAGGGGTGCGAATGAGGCACGGAGGAATTTCTGCATCACGCTTCGGCGGTCATGTATTCCTCGATCGGCGGACACGTGCAGATCAGGTTGCGATCCCCGAAGGCGTTATCAACGCGGCTCACGGTGGGCCAGTATTTCCACTCGCGGTTCACATGCACGGGAAAGGCTGCTTGCTCCCGCGTGTAGGCGTGGTTCCATTCATTTCCACAGACCTCCTCGTTTGTGTGCGGGGCGTTCTTCAATACGTTGTCCAGCTTGTCGGCCTTACCGCTCTCGATGGCCGCGATCTCCCCGC
>JBKJPT010000191.1:0-3769 GCA_046595075.1 Flavobacteriales bacterium | reverse complement strand
TCTGGTGTGGTGGGTGAAGTGAATATCAGCGAGGCGACGTACGCGTTGGTGAAGGATGCGGTTGTCAGTTGTCAGGCTGCCGTCGCCCTGAGAACTGACAACTGAGAACCGACAACCGCATCCTTCACCAGTGCATACGTCGCCTCGCTGATATTCACCTGTCCCACTTCACCGCTGCTCTCCATACGGCTGGCCGTGTTCACCGTATCGCCCCAGATGTCGTACTGGAATTTCTTCACGCCAACGATCCCGGCCATTGGTATTACCTGTTGGTGCTCCGGGGCGCGAGGGCAGCCGGAAGAACGGGTGCACGCAGCGATGCCTTTGCGCGGATGCCCCAAGGATCCTTCGTGGAAGCGCCATCCATAGGGTCTTGGACCGCGCCGGTACGCGGGTCGCCCTCGGTGTTCTGAGCGGACACATGCAAGCCGGTCGTCTGTTCGCTCGATACACTTGCCAGAAGCGTGTAGGCCAGCCAAGAAATGATGTCATCCGGCGCCACGGTGGCCCCCGACTTGAGCTCCTGGACGTCGGATGCAACGCGATGGATGTTACCGGCGCTTTCAGGCGATGGCCTCGAAACATAGATCGCTGGTGCGCTGCAGGCTGCGAGCAGCAGGGTACCAGCGATCGCGGGGATGAGCAGATGCGGTTTCATGTTCGTTGTCGGCGTCCGTTCATGGATCACGGCCGACGGTGCGAAACAACAGGGGCACGAGAGGAGCCACTAGCGTGATACCACGCGAAATGCGCACCCCGTGAAAACACCTGGTCAGGTGAGCGCACCGACCAACGCACTCATCAACTGCTCCCGCGTGAAGGGTTTCGGTATGAAGCCGTCCATGCCCGCTTCGGTGCAACGTTCCACTTCTTCCTTCATCACATTAGCGGTCATGGCCACGATGGGCACATGTGCTTTGTGGGGGCCGGAAATTTCCGGCCCGTACTTCGCCAATGCACGGATCGCGCGGGTCGCATCATAGCCGTTCATCTCCGGCATCTGTACGTCCATGAGGATCACATCGTAGTCGTTCGCGCTCGCCATTTCCACGGCGATGCGTCCGTTCGCGGCGACGTCAACATGTACCCCGGGGATCGCGTCGGCCAGTTCGTCCTGCGCCACCATCGCGTTGAAGTCGTTGTCTTCGGCGAGGAGGATCCGGAGATCGCGTAGGGGCGGAAGATCTTCCGCCCCTACGTGATCTCGCACGATCATCCCGCCCTTGTCAATAACATAAGGGATCGTCACCGTGAACGTGCTGCCCTTGCCCTGCTCGCTCTTCACCGAAATACTTCCGCCTTGCATTTCCGCGAGCCGCTTGCTGATGGTGAGGCCGAGACCGGTGCCGCCATACTTGCGTGTGGTGTCGCTGTACGCCTGCGTGAATTCCTCGAAGACCTTTTCCAAACGGTCCGCAGGGATACCGATGCCGGTGTCGATCACATCGATGGCGAGCATGCATCGATCCGGATGAAGATCCTTCACAGCCGTCCGGATGGTGACCGATCCACGTTCTGTGAACTTCACAGCGTTCCCAGCAAGGTTCAACACGATCTGGTTCAAGCGCGTGGGATCGCCGTTGAGTAGCGCAGGTACATTGTCATCCACCTCAACGTTCAGCGCGATGCCTTTCTCTTCGGCCTTGAAGCGGATGATGTCGCGCACGTTGTTGATCGCCTGACGCGGGTCGAAGGGCATCTGCTCCAGATCGATCTTGCCGGCCTCGAGCTTGCTGAGGTCGAGGATGTCGTTGAGGATCACCAGCAGGTTCTCGCTGCTCTGGCTGATGGCGTTGAGGTACTTCTCCTGCTCGGGCGTGTGTTCGTTGCGCTTGAGGATGCCGCTCATGCCCATGATGGCGTTCATGGGCGTGCGGATCTCGTGGCTCATGTTGGCCAGGAACTGTTGCTTGAACTTTTCGCTGGCCTCGGCGCGTTGGCGGGCCAGGTCCAGTGCCCTGTTGGTGCGCTGCTTCAGGCGGTTGTTCCGTGCCACCACGAACACCAAGAGCACCAGCAACGCAGCGAGTGCGATCGTGCCGATCATCACCAACCGTTGCTTCTCGAACTTGGCCCGTTGCTCCTGGATCGCCAACACGCTCTCCCGCTCCTTCGCCGTGCCTTCATACGCGGCGATGGCCCCACGGTCCGATACGGTCTGCAGCGAATCGTTCAGGCGCATGTACGCCAACGCCTGCTCCGCTGCTTTCGCTTCGGCCCCTTGTGAACGGTACCGGTGCGCAAGTTCCTTCCTGTACTTCAACACCAGGCGCAGAGCGTTGAGCCTGACCGCCTCGCGCAATGCATGTTCCAGGAACCGGTCCGCAGCGGGACCATTGCCCATCCGGGCCTGGTAGAGGTAGTTGCAGAAATCCACTTCGCAATCAGGATCTACGGATTGCAATGCGAAGGGGGCTGCTACATGCCAGGCGTTCACCTGATCCAAGTGTACGCGAGCGCTGTCCAGCATTCCGTTGTTGATCCAGGTCGGTATCAGGTGTGTGGCCACAATGGCCTTGTACGTCCTGTCACCGGCCGCAAGGAGGGGTAGGACGCTCGCGTAGCGGATCTGCGCTTTCAGGGTATCCCCTTGACCGAGTTCGAGATCACCCAGGCTGATCAAGGCTATGGCCGCAAGCCGCTTGCTCTTCGCGCGCATGAAGGCTTGCAGGCCTTCCTCCAGGAAGTGCCGTGCCCGATCCGGATTGCCCCACTCCTGGTAGACCCGGCCTATCACCGTGGTCTCGTTGGCTACTGTGTGTGGTTCGAGTTCGATGAAGATCTCCCGCGCTTTCAAGTACTGTTCAACCGCAAGGGCGTATTGGCGTGTTACGATGTAGTAGCCGCCCAACCCATGGTGGCAGGTGCCGATGTTCAGCTTCAGGCCCATGCGTTCGTAGCGCTGCAAGGCTTGCTGGTAGTATGCACGGCGTTCCTCCTGTGCCCCCATGCTGTTGTAGAGTTGACGTATGCGCGCCAACGGGGAATTCAGGCCTTGTGGCATCCCCAACGCATCCATCCGGGCGATGCCTTCTTTGTACGCCGCGAGCGCTTCAGGATACCGGGCTTCCAACCGCAAACGTTCACCGGTAAGCACAGGGCCAAAGGCCAACCCTTTCGCATAGCCCAACTCGGTGGCCAGCGCCTGCGCCTCGCTCAACATCTGAATGCGACCGGTGTCATTCAGATCCCTCATTTCTTCAAATGCGAGGGAGTTGAGCAGATCCACCCGGGTGATGGTGCTTCCTTCGGTCTTCAGCTTGGCGGCCATGGAATCGGCCCGTGCACTTTGAGCGCTCGCCATGCTGGCATGAAAGAGCAGCCACAGATGTAGCGCAGTAACTAGGACGGCGCGATGGAAGCGTGTTTCCCGCATGGTCCAGGTCTACGTTCGGGAGCGCATCACATTTCGGATGGCCCCCATCAACAGCTCCCGCGTGAAGGGTTTCGGTATGAAGCCGTCCATGCCCGCTTCGGTGCAACGTTCCACTTCTTCCTTCATCACGTTGGCGGTCATGGCCACGATGGGGACATGTGCTTTGTGGGGGCCGGAAATTTCCGGCCCGTACTTCGCCAATGCACGGATCGCCTTGGTCGCATCATAGCCGTTCATCTCCGGCATCTGCACATCCATGAGGATCACGTCGTAGTCGTTCGCGCTCGCCATTTCCACAGCGATGCGTCCGTTCGCGGCAACGTCGACGTGGACGCCGGGGATCGCGTCGGCCAGTTCGTCCTTCGCCACCATGGCGTTGAACTCGTTGTCTTC
>JBKJPT010000176.1:0-21575 GCA_046595075.1 Flavobacteriales bacterium | reverse complement strand
GCAAGCGTGCGCATTCGATCACCATGGAGGCCAGTGGCACCCATCTGCTCAGCGATGCATGGAGCACCGTGGCCATGGTGTGCGGGCTGATCCTGATCCGCATCACCTCGGTGCTCTGGCTCGATCAGCTATTCGCGATCCTGTTCGCCGTGTACATCATCTACACCGGTCTGCGCGTGTTCCGCAGGTCCGTGGCCGGTATCATGGACGAAGCCGACCTGGGTCTGGCGCGCGAAGTGATCGCCACCCTCGAAGAGAACCGCCCACCACAATGGATCGACGTGCACAACTTCCGCATGATCAAGTACGGTGCGGTGCTGCACATCGATTGTCACGTGACGCTGCCTTGGTACTACAGCCTGGAACGCGCGCACCAGGAGATCGCCGCGATCGAGCAGCTCACCAACGAGCGCGGCAGCCACGAAGTGGAACTCTTCATCCACATGGATCCATGCGTGCCTACGTCCTGTTCAGTGTGCGCACTCGCCGATTGTCCGGAACGAAAAGCGCCATTCAAGGAGCGTGTGATCTGGACATTGGATACCGTGTTGGCCAATAGCAAGCACGGAATGAGCTAGGTTTACTTCCATCTTCTATTTAGGCCACGATCACCTAGCACTGGCAGAACATGCCTCCCAGCTACAGGCGGCTGCCACATACAGCACGAACGCAATGTACCGACAGCGTTCATGCCGGACCTTTGTACCGACGATGACCCGCATGCACTCATACCTCGCCCCCTCTTTCTTGATCTTGTTGTCAGTTGGCAACGCCCACGCCCAATCTTGGAACTGGGCCACCCCGATCATGGGCACGGGCCAACAACGTGTTGGATCGGTGGCCGCATTGGCTGATGGCGGTGCGCTGGTTTGTGGTGAATTCAACGACACGTTGCGCACGGCCACCGACACGATCGTTACGCATGGCGACTGGGACGGATTCCTCGGACGCTTGGACAACACCGGGGCGTTCCTGTGGATCATCGCGATCGGTGGTGATCAATACGATGAGCTGAACGACATCGTTGTGGATGCTGATGGCAATGGTTTCGCGGCAGCCACTTTCTCTGATACCGCGCATTGGAGCAGCACCGAGATCCTTGGTGGCATTGGTCGCGAAGCCGCTCTGGTGAAGTTCGATCTGAATGGCAATGTGCAGTGGTACAAGCGGGCGGCAGGCAACAGCTACGCCTACACCGTTTCGGTAAGCAGCATCGGCCGGGCCTTCCTTGGCGGCGTGCTCAACGCCAGCGCCGTGTTCAGCGGCACCACGCTCACTAATAGCGCGGGCATCTTCAACGCCTACGTGATCCAGTACAACGCGATCAGCGGCGCATTGATCGATGCCGACATGGTCAGCAGCAGCAGCGGTGACTTCGGCGCGTTCGGGATGGACGTGGACGCCGATGGCAACGTGTACTTCACCGGATACAGCCGCCCGCAACAGAACCCGTACGTGAGCACATTCATGGCGAAAGTTGCTTTCGGAAGCGGCACCAGTTGGAGCAACACGGTGTCGTCAGCATTCGGCGATCTCTATGGCCGCGATGTATCTGTTACCAACGACGGGCACGTGTACTTCACCGGCAACATCTACAACAACGTCACGTGGATGGGTTCGCCGCTGGGCCAGTACGGCAGGTACAAGAACGCATACCTCGCACGCTTCACCACCGGCGGCACGTTGGACTGGGTGCAGCAAGTTGGCTTCACCAGTAGCGACGAAGGCCTGGGCGTGGTGGCCGATGGCCTGGGCAACGCCTATTGGACGGGCATGTTCGGTTCGCAGGCCGATTTCGATACGATACATGTGGACTGCTTTCCTGGGGTCAACTCGCAGGATGTGTTCGTGGCCTATACTGGACCTGCCGGTGGCGCTGCGTTCGTTTCCACAGCAGGCGGTTATGGGGATGAGCAGGCCACGGCTATTGACAAGCAAGTGGACGGTCCGGTGATCGTGGGTGGAACATACTCCGGATTCCCATATGTCTTCGGCGATTCCACCTTCGCGCAGCCGCAAGGTCATCGGCTCTTCATTGCATCCCTAGCAGGCCCAGATGATGATCTAGCGACCGGCATTGCGAGCACACCTTCCGATCCGCCGTTGCAGGTTTATCCAGTGCCGGCAAGCGACGTATTGTTCATAGCGCTGAACGGTGCACGCGGTGCGCTCACCTGGAGCGTGATCGATCAGAGAGGACGGAGTGTGCTAAACTCCAAATTGAACACACCCTTCGGCGCGATCGATATCCGAGAACTTGCACCGGGCTTGTACAGCTTTCGCTGCGCGGATGAGGAAGGCCGAATAGGTGTGCAGCGCTTCGTGGTGGTTCGCTAAGACCAAGCCGTCAATATCCACGACCTCATGGTCGATTTTCTACTTCGTTGGGCGGTGCTTGAACCACGGCATGGTCGTAGGCGAAGATGCTTCGCAGGTCGATTCAACCGCGTCCACTGCGGTCTTGTCCGCGGTCCATCAGGCTTGGCGGCGGCACGTTCGTACTTGCATGCTCCGCGCAGCAGCACAGATCAACCAGTCCACAATGCCGCTGGAATACCGGAGGTGCCGGGACTCAAAAGGATCCATGAGGAAGGATCTGTAACAGGGGTCAAATGAAGAAGCGCCCCCTTGCGGAGGCGCTTCCTGATGACGTTCGTTAGGTATTAGCGGGCGATGACCACACGCTGCATGTCATGGGTCCCGTTCTGCTCAACGCTGAGCAAGTAGGTGCCGTTGGTCAACCCGTTCAGGTCGATGTTTACCGTACGCTTCTCGCCTTTCGCAACTCCCGTGCGGGTAACAGGCAGGGCCACGCGGCCGGTAGCATCGATCAGAGTAATGGTCACGCTGCCTTGCTCCGTAGCGCTCAGGTCGACCGAGAGGGTCTCGCTGGCCGGGTTCGGGTACACGTTGGTGGCAGTGGTCAGGCTCAACGATTTTCCGTCGCCTTTTTTGCAGGCGAGGTTGCCATTGTCCGTGGTGCCATCAACGTAGTTCTCATTGATCATGGTAAGGGCACTGTTCAGTTGCGAAGCCGTGAAATTGGCAGGGCAACCGCCGATGAAGTTGTTCGCCTCGTCCAAGAGCATCTGTACCGTCCAACCTTGGAACGTACCGATAAGGATCTCGGCGTCGGCGAGGTTCTGGCTGCTTGGGCTGAAGTCAGCATCCACTTGGTCGAAACGCACGCTCAGCGTAAGGGCTACCAATTGGCCAGCGAGCACGTTCTTGTAGGTCTGGCCAGGGTTCATCAGGGTACCAGCGTTGAGCGCACGTGCCGTGGTACTGCTTTGCAGGAAGGCATCTACTGCGGCAGTCGTGGTCAGGCGGATCTTGTTGGTGCAACCGATCGTAAGGCCATTGGGGAAGGCGCCAGCGAAGTGCGCATCGCGATAAGTACCGGGGTTGTTGCCATTTGCAGTCGTACCCCAACCACCTTGGGTCTGCGTGCGGAACTGGCAATTCTCAACCTTGTCTTCATTGCACAGGATGTCGAACGACTTTGTTACTGCACAGGAGAGTCCGTCGGTAACTGTGACAGAGTAGGAACCGTTCGCGAAGTTCTCCACGTACTGCAGATTGGTCTGGCCCGTGGACCACGAGATCGCGTAAGGCGTGGTGCCACCTCCAATACCGGTCACCGATGCCCAACCATTCCCCGGTGCGTTGCACCCGGCGTTCACATTGAAATCCACCAAGCAATCTTGCGCTTGAGCGTTCGAGCTCAGGCTTACGAAGGCCATCGCAGCAGCGAAGGGAACTACAGCTTTACGGAGCGTGTTGATCTTTTTCATGAGGTTTACCGTTTGTTTTTGGTGGAGCAAGATTTGGCGAACAGCTGCCCGGATGTCAAGTTCGTCGATAATAATAAACGTTTCGTCGACTATTGACAGGATTGTCGAGAGCAAAAGAGGCCCGTCTTTCCTGTGCTGTGGACGGCGCCATGGTACAGGGGACCGGAGCATCTTTTCGCACCGTTGGGCCGTGGCACTGCTCCTTAATGGGGAAGTTTCTCCAAATCCTTACGCCGAAGTGATCACTGTAGAAGGGTGGCTGATGCGAACGGGGTAACCATACATGGCCTGGTCGGCAAAGTGGCCAGCACCTATGTGATCCGAAGCGGACAGAGCCGACTACAGAGCGATGTGGCCACCCTGCCTACGGGGTCTTCTTAGGTACCATGGTCCGCGAGGGGATCATAGTTGGTAAGCAAACGGTCAGCAAGGACAGATCGCCCGTTGCGGAGTTCTTTGGAAGACGCTTTGAAGCGGGGATAACGCACCTACTTCATAGTGGCGACACTACTGATGCTGTATGGTAGTAAGCGGAACTCAGCGAGCGAGCTACGGCTTCGCCGCGCGATCCTTGCACCACACCAACCAGTTGCTGTACTGCTCTGTGGTTAGAATGCTCCGCAATTCCGTTTCATACCCCTCGACCAGGGCTTTGTCCACGGTTCCATCGGTCTTGGCGGCTGCACATTCGTCCTTGCAAGCATCGCGCACCTGCACTGCGCGCTTTGCCTGATCGCCGGTGAGGCCTAGGCTCATCCACGCACCTTCATCGGTTGCAAGCAGGCACTTGTAGTCGAGCTCGGGTTCAACCGGCACCATGCCGTCTTGCGCGAACAAGGTGGATGTGACCATGAAAAGAGCGAGAACAAGTGCAGGGATCTTCATGTTTATCGAAGTTGGCGAGATGTGCTTGGTGCGCTTCGGCCAATAATCATTCCGTGTTCGCTCGTTCGCTACGCATGTGCACCACCTTGCACTTATCGGTCGAATTCAACAGGCAGGCCACAACCTGCATGTGGCGAAAGCACTACGGTTCGGGGAAGATGAACCGGATCTTCTAGCGCTACCACCCGGAGCATGCGATACCGTAGGGTTCACAACTTAACCACCCGCTTCGTGCTCGTCGTCCCTGCTTGGCGCACTGTGATCACGTAAAACCCTTGATCAGCCAATCGTAGCTCGAACGCGCTCGCGTTGGTGTTGTGCTGCACGATCATTTGCCCCAAGGTGTTCTCCACTGTCACGATCCGTGGCCGGACATCTTCGAAGCGCAACTGGAAGGCGTCCGTTGTCGGGTTCGGTCCGAGAGTGAACGACGGCGGATCCGATGCATCGCTGATCGCGGTAAGAGTTCCCAGATCGTACCTATTGAAGAACCGCCAGATCTCCGAGCTCGCATGGATGTCGTGATTGGTTACGCCGATGTCGATGAGCGCTCCTGGCCAAGTGTGTCCGCCGCCGAGCACCTTGAAGAGTTCCACCGTGCTGCCGGCATCTCCATCGGCATGCACCCAATGCTCCACGGTGCAACCATCGGTGGGGTCGGTATCGGGCAACGGAGTGATCGTGGCTATGATGTTGCATGCATCAATGAGCGCCCAGCTCGCCATCATTTCTTCCACGCCCATTAGCCCACTGCCGCTATTGTAGTTCACGGTACCATCGGCAGTGCCGTGGATCTGCATCACCGGTGTGGGATGCACAGTGGTGCAACCCGCCATGTGCCCGTAAAGCATGGTGCCAGCCACCGATGCGATCGCCGCGAAGCGTTCATTGGCGTAGCAGGCCAGTTCGTGGCTCATGAACCCACCGTTGCTCATGCCCGTGCTGAAAACGCGATCCGGATCAATGCTGTAGTGCACGCTAATGGTGTCGATCAGCGAAGTGAGGAAACCGAGATCGTCCACCGTGCTCGCACCAAAGGCGTTCCAGAAACGATCGCCACTGCCATCCATGGTGCCATTGGGGTGCACGATGATGAAGTTGGCCGTATCCGCTATCGGCCTGAAGTCGCCGTAGAACTCCTGTTGCAGGTTGTCGCTGGTGTAGCCGTGAAGGTTGAACACGAGCGGAACAGGTGTGCCCGCGGAATAGAGCGCCGGGATGTAGAGCCGATAGTCGCGCAAAAGGCCGTCGTGCATGTAGGAGCCGTTGATGGTTTGCTGCGCTAATGCAACGAGGCCTATGATGCAGGACAATAGGGATAACGAAGCTCTCATGGTGTTGGTCGCTCCGTTCTTGATCCCGGCACGCCAGGACCAAGTAACGCACATTCGGTTACCTAGCTGACATGGCCGTTTGTTCCAGTGCGGTGCGGACCGCCGCGCTGCTTGTCCTCCTGTCCATGTTCACTATACCGGACTACGTGCGCGGGACGACGTGATCACCGCACCTACGCAAGGTCCTCAGCGAGGCCGGTGGCCGTTTCCACATTCACGACCCCGGCACATGGCAAACACTGCCGCTTTATGGCTGAGGGCCGCTGGTAGGAACTGCGCAAGTACCTGTGCATGCTCTCCTCGGCTCGGTCTTAATGGTCCGAAGTACTATCGTTGCTTCCAACTCATGAGTTCGAAAGCACGGTACACGCTGCGGTGTAGGATCGTGGCGTGGGTCTCCTCCGGGAAAGGCACGTACCACCATGTGAGCGGCGGTTGCGATCCTTCGCCGAAGTACTTCACCAAAAGGTCCATGTTCGCTTGCATGTCCGCACCCTCGTTACCGATGCTGAGATAGACCTTCTTCTCGATGCCAACATGCGTAGCGAACCAGCCAGGGGTCTGATCAAGTAACGAGCGGTTGTCCCACCAGATGCTCGGGCTCACGATGATGTATTGATCGAATAGATCGGGTTGTTTGTAGAGCACTTCCAACGCGAACAACCCACCAAGCGATTGACCTATGATGGTGCGCGGCTGCGTGGTGCGATAGCGCTTGTCCACGAATGGTCGCACTTCATTGCCGATAAAATCCATGAACGCCGCCGAGCCACCGGCCGTCGGTGCGACCTCCAGATCCTCCTTCACCGTGGAAGGATGCGAGAGGTCATGCCTGCGATCCACATTGGCTATGCCCACCACGATGCTCTTCGGAAGGAGATCGTACATGTTCATGAACTGCGCAAGCCCTGCGATGTGCGGGAAGTCCTCGTTGGCCGATCCATCGAGCACATAGATCACCGGATAGTACGTGGTGGTGTCGGTGGCGTAACCGTCGGGCACGTACACGTTCAGGATCCGCTCTTGTTGAAGTACCTCGGATCGGAAATGGTGCGTGGTTCCGAACACGAACGGTGTGGCCGTGCTGTCCGAGATCACAGGCTTCGCCTTTGCGGGTGCGCCCGAGCCGTTTTGCCCGCATGCCGTGAACGTAAGCAGCAGGAACACGAGTGTGACGGTGGTTGAGTTCATCGGGACGGGTTCAATTGCTGGGGGGCAAAGGAAATATCGGAATGCGGAACCCAATACCTTCAGCCCATGATCACACAAAAGAACCTGCTTACGATCCTGGTGTGGTTCATTGCTTCGGCACTTACCGCGCAAACACCTACCCCGGTCATATACAGTGCCGTGCTCACTGTCGACGAACTGAACACCGCTGCCAACGCCGATGCCTACCCGTGGATCAGCGGTGATGGGCTACGGCTCTATTTCACGCAGGAGATCGTGGACGACGACCGGCTGTGGGTGGCATCACGCGCAAGCGTGGACGACCCCTTCGGTACGGCGGTGCACCTCCTCCCCAACGAACCCATTGAACAAGTCAGCAGCTGGCTCTCGGCCGATGAACTCACGTTGTGGTTCACCAGCGGCAATGTGGTGAGAAAGTCCGTGCGCGCCTCCATGTCCGATCCGTTCGGCGCTTCGGTGGATCTCACTCTCATCGGTTTCAGCGGAACGGTGAAGAGCCCAACGCTCACCCCTGACGAGGAGCAACTGATCGTGTACAGTGCGGGGAACGTGATGCTCCAACGCACCGGCACGAACGAATACACACAGCAATCGGCCGTACTGACCGGCGCAACAGGCACTGGTCCGATGAAAATGAGCAACGATGGGCTCACCACTTGGTTCAGCGCCGAGCACCTCGGCACGCGCATTCCGCACCGCATGACGCGCGCTTCCACGACCGATGTGTGGAGCGGTCTGCAGTATTTCGCGGGATCGGAATTCGATGCGTCGTTCGGCTGGATCCAACCGCACCTCACACCGAACGGTGCGATCCTCGTGGGTACTCGAAGCTCCACGGGTACATGGCAGGGCAACGATCTCTTCAGCGCATTGGGCGATGTGCTATCAGCTGTGGCCGAGACCTGGGTTGATGTACCTGCTGTGTACCCGAACCCCGCGAACGATCGCATCAGTGTGGCGCTTCCCGCAGGTTGGCCCAAGGCCGATCTGCAGTTGATCGACGCCACAGGTAGGTTGTGCATGCAACGCACACTTCAGCAGCAGGATCCTGCATCGTTGGAAGTCGGCTCGTTGCGTTCCGGTTTGTACACGGTACAGTTGGTCTTTGGTACCGAGCGCATCAGTCACCGCGTTGTGATCGAACGCTAACGATCCCGGCACCACATCGCCTGGGTGAAGCGTTGGATCCGTGACCGGCCGATCGGCATGGCCGGATAGCTTTGGCGACCAAAATTCACCGGCCGTGAAGTCCATCCTCCGCACGCTCATCGTCGCTTTGTTCCCCCTTTCCGCGTTCGCGCAGCAAGCCACCGATCCTTCGTTGTGGTTGCGCAGCCCTGCGATCTCGCCGGATGGCAGCACCATCGCCTTCTGCTATCAGGGCGACATCTGGCGCGTACCAGTGGGCGGCGGTGATGCCGTAGCGCTCACCACCAACGATGCGTACGATCATAGCCCCGTGTGGAGCCACGACGGGAAAATGATCGCTTTCACGAGTACCCGTTTTGGCAGCAACGACGTTTTCGTGATGAGCGCGAACGGCCGCACGCCCACACGCCTCACCTACCACAGCAACAACGAGAACGCTTCGGACTTCTCCGCCGACGACAAGCAGGTGATCTTCTATGGCACACGACAGGACGACGTGCGCAACCAACAATTCCCCGTGGGCGGCCTCGGTGAATTGTACACTGTGCCAGTGGTCGGCGGTCGGCCGATGCAGCTGAGCACCATCGCCATGCAACAGGCGCGCTTTAGCCCCAGTGGCGACCTGATCGTGTACCACGATCGCAAGGGGTACGAGGACAGCTGGCGCAAACACCATACGAGCAGCGTAACGCGCGATGTGTGGTCCTTCAACCATGCCACGAACGAGTACAAGCAGCTCACCTCCTTCGCCGGTGAGGATCGCAATCCTGTCTTCAGCATGGACGGCTCAACGATCTACTTCCTGAGCGAGGAGAAGGGTTCATTCAACGTGCACCGCATGCCAGCCACCGGGGGTGCTAGCACGCAGGTAAGCTTTCTCACAGACCACCCTGTGCGCTCGCTCAGCATCAGCAATGGAAAGGTGTTGTGCTTCACGTACCGCGGCAGGATCCACACGATGACCGAAGGCGCCCTGCCCGCACCTGTGGACATCCGCATCAACACGGACGGTCGGTACAATGCGCAACACACCATAAGCGTGAACGGCGATGCGAACGAACTCGCGGCCTCATCCAATGGAAAGGAAGTGGCCTTCGTGCATCGCGGCGAAGTGTTCGTGACCTCCGTGGCCGAAGGCACCACACGCCGTATCACCAACACACCTGAGCAGGAACGCTCGGTGAGCTTCAGCCCCGATGGCCGCACGCTGCTCTACGCAACAGAGCGCAACGGCAGCTGGGACCTGTACACCACCATCATCGTGCGCAAAGAAGAACTCTACTTCTTCAATGCCACCGTGCTCAAAGAGGAAGCGTTGCTGAGCACACCTGCGGAAGAGTTCCAGGCCATGTACTCACCCGATGGCAAGGAGGTGGCCTACCTCGAAGAACGCACCGCACTAAAGGTGTTGAACATCGCGAGCAAGCTCACGCGCACCGTGCTGCCCGGCGATCGCAACTACAGCTACTCCGATGGGGACCAGTGGTACGAGTGGAGCCCGGACAGCAAATGGTTCCTCGTGAACTTCCTGAACCATGAACAGTGGATCGGACAGGTGGGCATACTGAACGCCGATGGCAAGAGCGCGCCCGTGGACATCACGCGCAGCGGCTACGGGGGCGCGTCACCCACTTGGGCTATGAACGGAAAGGCGGTGACCTACTACAGCTCGCGCGATGGCATGAAAAACCATGCGAGCTGGGGTGGCGAGGCGGATATGTACGCCATCTTCCTCACCAAGGAAGCCTACGACGAGTACCGCCGCAGCAAGGAAGAAGCTGCGCTGGCCAAGGAAGCAGCGGACAAAGCCAAGGAAAAGGAAGACGAGGAAAAGGAGAAGGACAAAAAGGGCAAAGGCAAAAAGGAGGAGGAGAAGGAAATTGTGAAGCCCATCATCATCGAGTTCGACGGTATCCACGACCGCAGGGTGCGGCTGACCGTGACAAGCAGTGACCTGAGCGCCGCCACCCTGAGCCCCGATGGGGAAAAGCTCTACTGGCTTGCCCGTTTCGAGAAAGGCTACGACCTGTGGCAGACCGAACTGCGCACCGGTGAGAGCAAGATCCTCAACAAGCTCGGTGCTGGTTTCGCGGGTGCGCTCTCCATCGACAAGGAAGGTAAGAACCTCTTCTTCATCAACAGCGGTGGACTTAGCCGTTTCGACATCGAGAAGAGCGAACTGAAAGGCATCGGCATCAGCGGCGAAATGCTGCTTGACGAAGGCGCAGAGCGCGCCTACCTATTCGAGCACGCATGGCGGCAGGTGAAGAAGAAGTTCTACCGCGTGGACCTGCAAGGCGTGAACTGGGACCTGTACAAGCAGGAATACCAACGTTTCCTGCCCAGCATCAACAACAACTTCGACATGGCCGAGCTGCTGGCCGAAATGCTCGGTGAGCTCAACGCATCGCACACCGGGTCCGGCTATTGGAAGGACATTCCAAATGGTGATGAGACCGCGAGCCTCGGACTCTTCTACGCCAATGAAGCAGGACCGGGACTGCGCATCACGGAGATCATGCCCATGAGCCCGGTGATCCATAAGGACCCGAAGATCAAGGTGGGCGATGTGATCGAGAAGATCGACGATGTGGAGATCCGCGCCGATATGGACTGGGCCATGCTCTTCAACCGGAAGGGGGGCAAGCCCATGCTGCTCTCGATGCGCGATGGCAAGACCGGTGCGCGCTGGGAAGAGACCGTGAAGCCGCTGCCCGTGGGCGCCGACGGCGAACTACTCTACCACCGATGGGTGGAACAGTGCCGCCATTTGGTGGACAGTCTCAGTAACGGTCAGCTCGGCTACGTGCACGTGCAAGGCATGAACGACGAGAGCTTCCGCACGGTATACGAGGAAGCGCTGGGCCGCTACCATGATCGCAAAGGCCTGGTGGTGGACACACGCTTCAATGGCGGTGGCTGGTTGCACGACGACCTCGCGACCTTCCTCAACGGAAAGACATACATGCACATGGAGCCGCGCGGGCAAAAGTTGGGCACCGAGCCGCAGTTCAAGTGGCAGAAGCCCAGCGTGGTGGTGATGAGCGAAGGCAACTACAGCGATGCGCACATGTTCCCCGTCACGTACCGTGCACTTGGCATCGGCAAGCTCGTGGGCATGCCAGTAGCCGGCACCGGCACCGCTGTGTGGTGGGAGGGCTTGCTGAACGGCATGTACTTCGGCATACCGCAAGTAGGCATGATCGACAACGCGGGCAATTACTTGGAGAACCAGCAGCTGGAACCCGATGTGAAGCAGCCGCTCGATCCCGGTGTGGTGAGCAAAGGGCGTGATCAGCAGTTGGAAGAAGCGGTGAAGGTGTTGTTGGAGAAGTAGATCGCTTGACCAGTTGAACAGATCGCTGACGACACATGGATAGCGCAAGTGCACGTGATCTAGTGCTGGCCATTCCTGGAGCCACGGAGCATGACCACTTCGGGAAAGGCGCCTACCGGGTACCCACGTCCAAAGGCAAGCCTTCGACGATCTTCATGACGCTGTGGATCGAAGAACAGCGGGCGGTGTTCATGCTCACTGTGCAGCAACAGACAGATCTGCATGCGCGGCATCCGCGGGTGTTCTTCGCGGTGCCGAACAAGTGGGGTGAGAAGGGTGCCACATGCTGCGAATTGGGCAAAGCCAGCGAGAAGATCTTCAATGAAGGGCTGGTGCTCGCGATCTCCAACGCGGTGTGATCACCATTACCGTGGTACGTTAGCAACGGCGCATTGAGCGCCGCTCCCATGCGCTGGCGTTGGCCCCTGATCCTCATGCTCCTGGCCTGCCTCGCTTTGGCGAGCGACATGGTCTCGCGCGTGAACCACGCGCTTGGTTGCTACGCCGTGCTCGCGCTGATGATCACCACGGCGATGGCTGCAAGTGTGCATGCGTCGGGCAAGCGCGAACGTGCGATCACCATCCTCGCACTCATGGGCATGGTCTTGCTGCACTTCGCAGTGCGGGTCTTCTGCCAATGGAGCGTGGAAGTGGTGGTACACACTGCGCAGGGCGACCACACTATCCATGGTGATCACTGGTACATGGATCCAACGGACGATCCAGCCGCGATGCCCTTCCAAGGCATCAACGACGAGTGGGCGGTCATCAAGGTGGACGACACGCCTTGCACCATCACGTGGTGGGCGGGCTCAGAAGGAGTGGATCAACGCGCGCCCTTGGGCGCCTTTTTCGCAGCGCGCAAGTTGGTGGGCATGCCCACACCGATGCCTCTGCTCGCCTTGTTCTCCATATCCATCCTGTTGCTGTTCGTGTGGTCGCGCGCGTTCATCGCACAGCTCCCTGCCCTATCGCAGCTCATGGGCACACGCGCAGGTATGAGCATGGTATTCATCGTCGGACTGCTTGCGGCGAGCCTTGTTGCGCCGCCACACGCATGGCTGAACAATGAGTTCCTCTCGCGCCCCGATGACTGGCTCTGTTATGAGAAAGGCGCGCGCGCCATGCTCGCAGGCAATGTGCTCCTCATGCCACCACCCGGCGGCGTGGAATTGTGGAGCGCGTTGTACACTCCTGTGGTCGCCGTGCTGCACGTGTTGCTCGGTCCGGCGATCACACCGCTCTACATCGTACAGTACGCCACGTTGCTGCTCTTGGTCCCCTTGATGTTGCGCTTGGTGCGATCGCAACAGCCCTGGTTCAGGTCAATTGTTGCCGTAAGCACGCTCTGCTTTGTGCTCGTGGATGTCAACTTGAACTACGCATGGCATTTGTTGAGCGACACCGCTCCGCTCCTATTGCTCGTCGCTCTCATTGCGGAGTTGCGCGAACGACGCGACCCCGTGCGGCTCGCCGTGATCACCGGTCTGCTCTACCTCTTCCGCTTGGAGTTCATCGCCATGGGTGTGCTGGTCTTCTTTTGCTTCCTACTGAAGGGCTCGACAGGTCGCGATCGAACGCGCTTCATTCTCGTGCACCTGTGTTTCTTGCTGCCCTACTTCATCCGGTGGTGGCTGCTCTACGGCACCGTGCGACCCTTCCCTGTCGCCATGGAAGGCACGGGGCACGTGCCAATGGAAGTGCTGATGACCGCCCAGCACATCACCCTCAAGTTGCGCGCGCTATTCGGCGAGTACAGCGCCATCAACCCCCACCTGCGCATGCGTTGGCATTGGATCCCCGTGCATGCAGGCTTCCTTATCACGTTGGGTATTGCCTTGCGGAAGCAGATCTTCGATCGCCAACTCGTCTTCATACTGCTCGTATTCGGCTATGTAATGCTCACGCGCATGTTCTCACCATCGGTGGGGATCTACGGTCATCGGCATTCGCTAGCGCTGATCCTACTCGAAGGTGTTCTGGTGTTGCTTGTTATCGATCGTTGGCTTTTGCGTGCACCGTCTCGTTGATATGTGGAGACTTCCAGAGGTCGGCAGGACCAGCCCTCGGACCTACTTTTGACCCGCTCAAAACGGGCGCTAAGTTGTATGCGGCAGAAAGCACAGATCAAGTTCGTACCCCGCGAACGCAGCGCCTTCCATGCAACGGTGCGCAGCCGGGTGGACGAACACTTCAAGCATGCCGGGCTCAGCAGGAACGCGAATGCCGCGCTCATCGCCAAGGCCACGATCCTCATCGCGCTCTACCTCGTTCCGTTCGTGGTCATGCTCGCCTTGCAACCTGCGCCGGGCGTGGCATGGCTGCTCTGGTTCGCCATGGGCTTGGGCTTGGCCGGCATCGGCATGAGCGTAATGCACGATGCCAACCACGGTGCCTTCAGCAGCAACGAACGCGTGAACTGGTGGCTGGGCCACACACTGAACCTGTGCGGCGGCAGCGCGCACAATTGGAAGTTGCAGCACAACATCTTGCACCACACCTACACCAACATCACGCATGTGGACGAGGACATCCAGGATCGTCTGGTGCTGAAGTTCTCCCCGCACACCGACCGCAAGTGGTACCACCGCTTCCAGTTCATCTACGCCACCGTGTTCTATGGTCTGCTCACGTTGTACTGGGTGGTGGCCAAAGACCTCATCCAGTTCGCGCAGTTCGCGCGCAACGGTGTGGATCCGGGCAGCGCCAAGGCCAAGCGTTCCACCTTGTTGCGCATCATCGCCCTCAAGGCGGTGTATTTCGCAGGGATCATCGCACTACCCATCGTGTTGGGTCTTCCGTGGCTACAGGTCGTCATCGGCTTCCTCATCATGCATTTCGTCTCAGGCATCATCCTCACAGTGGTGTTCCAGCTCGCGCACACCGTACACGGCACCATTCATCCAATACCCAACGCGGCTGGCGTGATCGAGAGCGATTGGGCCGTGCATCAAGTGGAGACCACCGTGAACTTCTGCCCCCACAACAAATTCATCAGCTGGTACGTGGGCGGCCTCAACTTCCAGATCGAGCACCACCTGTTCCCGCGCGTGGCGCATGTACACTACCCCGCCATCGCCCCCATCGTGCAACGCACCGCCGAGGAGTTCGGGATCCCCTACCGCGTGAACCCAACGCTGTGGAGCGCCCTGTGCTCACACTACGGTATGCTCCAGGTGCTGGGATTGCCCAAGGCGAGCGAGGCGATCGTGTGAATGGTCGACGCGGAGCGGATCATTGCACCAATTACCACACCCCGCTCAATTCCATTGGGGTCCTTCACCAGATCTAGGCAGTGGTATTCCAGGAGCAAGTTGGCAATGATCGCCTATGGCGTTACAACAACGTGCGCCGTGCGTACCACGTTGGTGCTACTCGCTACACGCAGTGCATAGGCACCCGCAGCCAGTTCTTCTGGTGCAATGCTCACGCTCGTATGCCCGGTTCGCACCCGTTCCTCGTAAACCACACGGCCACCGAGATCCAGGAGTTGTACCACGCCGGTGAATGACGGATCGAGGTCCACAGTAAAGCTGCCGTTGCTCGGGTTGGGGTAAACACGCAATGGTTGCGTGTCGGGCTCTTGAATTCCAACATCCAGCCCATACAAGCGGCTCACGAAGCGTTGTTCGGGGTAACTCGTGGTGCCATCATCATAACCATGGTAGCTGCCGTAGATGTAGTAGCTGCCATTGGGCGCGGGGGTGATGCCCGATATGTAACGATCAGCGTATTGGCTTGTTCCTACCGTGAAGAAATAGGAGTCGCATCCTGCGTTCTCGAAAACGCTTGTATCAACAGTTCCATCCGAATTCAGCATCACAATGCTCCCGCGTGGATGGCCATCGACCAGGTCGAAATTGCCGGTGATGACCATTCGTCCATCGGGCAAACGAAGGATATCCAGCACTTGGGGATAGTGGGTCTCCTCGAAGGTGTTCTTGAATTCCGCTATGTGGAAATCCGGATCCAAGGAGCCGTCCTGCAGCAATCGTAGCAGGCATAGCGTATCCTCCTGTCCATTTAGTTTGCGCGCACCACCAACCAAAACCTTACCATCCTCCATCGGTTCGAAGGCCCATGACCAACCCGCAGGTTGAATTGGCGCATTGAACGTTGGATCCAGGGAGCCATCGGCGTTGATGCGGAACACCGGCGCCACCAGCGTGCCCTCGTATTCTGTGCCCTGAATGCTGCAAATGAATTGCCCGGCTTGGCCTTGCGGGCTGGCTGGGTGCAGCGCCTCGAACTCGAACATGTTGCCATTGCCCTTGCGGTGGATGCGCGTGGTATCCAAGTAGCCGGTGTTGGTGAACCAGATAAGGTTGTAGAAGCCAACGAAGCCCCTAGTTGGATCGTTAAGTTGATGGCTGCCCGACATCAGCACACGACCATCCGGGAACAAGTGGTAATCGCCTCCTTGGAATGAACTGAAGTAGAGACCTCCGTTCATTTCGATGAAACTTACATCTTGTTGACCGGTTGGCAGTATCCTTCGCACGGTTTGGGCAGTGCCTGCGTAGAACTTCTCTCCAGTCCATGCGGTCAACTTACCCTCTGCCAGCCCGGAAAACGGGAACGAACCGTCCATCCCGCCATCGCCGTTCAGCCTCCCAAGCCTCTTTGGTGAAATGTCGCCGCCGAATCTGAACAGGCCTGAAACGAGCAATCTGTCGGCAACGGGTAAAATAGAGGAGACGAATTGGCTTCCTGGACCAATTGGGTCAATGGGGCATTGGAACGATGGGTCGAGTTCAAAAGGCTGTTGGGCCATGCCCACGGTGGCGGCCAACGTGGCCGCCACCGTGCTGCATAGTCCAATGTTCAAGATCTTCCTCACTCTACCATGAGCTTTTCAACCTGCAAGGTAAGCCCACCATTGATCAGTTCAATGGTGTAAAGGCCCTTGCCAAATGTGCGCGTGTCGATCACTACTTGACCTTCGCTGGCGCCCAATTGCTTCATGTCCACTTGCCTGCCCAAAGCATCCTTTACCACGAGCATAGCGCGGTCGGCTGCACTACCAAGGCGATAGGTACATGCGGCCCACGCATTCGCCGGGTTAGGTGCAACGGTGAGCGGAGAAGCGTTCGCAGGGTTCGCACTTCGCTGCACATGCAGTGATTTCGGTGCTTCATCCTCGCCACCGGTCAGTGGCGCACGGCAACGTCCGTAATGGAAGCAAAGCAGATTTTGCGCCCAAGTGGCGGGGCGGTCGTACGCCTCGGCAATTAGCACTTCCAATTGGTCTTGCTCACCTGCCGTGAGTTCGCTTTCGTCGCGGTTGTCATCGGCAATGGCTTGCATGAAGGTGATCAGGTCCACCACGCGCTCCTTCTCGGCAACTTGGCCGGGCCGTAGGCGCGGGTTGTCTATGATCACCGCAGCTACGCTGGCTTGGGCAGATGGGTAGTCTCCCTCCTGCATCAGGCTCAAGGCTTCGGCATAGCGCCCCGCGGCCGTGCGCACTTCCTGCCAAACTCCGCGTAGGTCCTGAGTGGGGTCGTTCTCCGTGTCCAATGCGAAGTATTCCAGCAGCAAGTTGGCGGCCTGGCTCATTTCGGCATGGTGGTGGGCCATGTTCTCTTCCAGGATGGTGCGGTAGGTCTTGTTGTCCCAACTGGCGCGGATATTCTCCAAGGTGGTCTCGCTTACCGGCAATACGCAGTCCAATTCCAACCACTTCAAGAAACCTTCGGTCTTGGTGGCATCGGGGTTGGCCACACATACTTCCGCCTTCATTGCTTCGGGGAAGCCGGGTTTCTCGGCCATTTCCTTCAGCACTTCCACGGTGAGGTAGGGGCTCTTGCTCATCAGGTAGGCCCTTAGCTCCCAGGCATCCTGTGGCCAGCTTTCCATGATCTCGTCCAACACTTGGTCGGTATTGCCGCCATCAATAAGGTCATCATAGAGGTAGCGCGTAGTGGCGTAGGCGAGCTTCTCGCTTTCGATCAGCCCGTACAAGGCATTGCGATGCACCACATTGGGGAAATCGATCAAGGGCAGGCGGCGGCTGGCGCAATTGGCCTGCCAGCGCACATGGGGCGTGCCGTTGGGGTTGTATCCTTCGCGTGCTACGCCTTGGCTGATGTACTCCGGCCAATAGGGCACTTGCGGCTCAGCCCAGTAGTAGCCGATCAGGTTGTAGTTGAAGCCGTCGTTGTAGAAGTCGTAGCCCGCAGCGTCCTGGTCGAATTCGTTATCGGCCACGCGGTTGTGCGTGCCTTGCTGGAGGCGGATCGATTCATACTCCCCATTCGCTTGCGTGAGGATCCTGCTCCGGATGTTCACTTGGTTGCTTGTGTTCTTGTTGCACCAGAACTGCAAGCCCAAGGTGGTGCGGTTGCTTTCATCCATGCAAATGCCTTCGCCGATGTAGCCGCGCTCCATGTTGCGCACGGTATTGCGGAATACCACATCGTTGTGGTCGCGGCTGAAACCGATGACGATGCCCTCGGCCAGGCGACCCACTTCGGCGGCAGGGTCCAGATCCACCTCATTGTCTTCCACGATCATGCCGTAGCTCTCGGTGGAGAATATGCCGCGATGACGATATATGAAGCTCTCATCCTCATCACCGACCAATGCAACATTCCTTCCCCCCACGGAGAACTTGCTGTTTACCACCTTGTAGTTCACCACGCCGTTGGAGTACACCCCGCAGATGTTGTTGGTGAACTGCGCGCGATCCACACTGAAGTTGCGCAGGGTGGTTGCTTGCAAGGCATGTATACCGTGATCCAACCCGATGAACTCGCTGCGCTGGGTTTGTGCTTCGGGGCAGGGTGGGCCACCGGCAGGCCAGGGTTGGTCGCAACGGCTTTGCACGCGGTAGTTTGCATCTAGGCTGTAGATGCCGTGGCCGAGGCCCGCGCTGCCGAGGATGCCGAAGAAGGAGTCGATGTTCTTGTTCTCGAAGGTGCAAGCGGTAAAGGGGATGCCACTCACCTTGTTCAGCCAAGCGTGCTGCTTGAAGTCATACCAAGGTGAATAACCCACGTCCACGGTGAAGAGTACATCGTCGAAACGGCTGAGGTTGTTGGCTGGTGTGCCTGAAGAGGGGAGCCAATTCTGGTAAGGATAGAACTTCACGCCCTCGGCACAATTGCGAATGATGGTGCGCTTGTACACTTGCTCGAGTTCGGGGTCGGCGTCGATGTTCTCCAGCACAGTAGCCCCCGCGCAATTGATCACGGCACCGGAGGTGGTTTTGAAGCTGGCAGGCGAGCCGGTGAGGATGCCGATATAGGCTTGCTCCACGATGCAGGCTTGCAGGTCCAACTTGCCTTGGTAGGTGGGGTTGCCTTGACCGAACTGATGCTGAGTGGTAAGGCCCTGCACTTCGATGCCGTTCCAACGTTTCAGATCGCAGGCATTGGTGAACACGCAGTTGGTGCACTTGAGCGAAGCGGTCGGCTCGATGACCAGCTTGGCGAACTCGCCGAACTTGAAGATCATATCCTTCGCGACCACATGAGCGCCCGCTTGAATACGCAGTTCGGTATCTATGAAGATGGGTTCCTTGGTATCCCAGAACGCATTGTCGCCCGGCTCCCAAGTGAGGTCGCAATCCGGCCGGATCGTGGTTGAGCGATCTCGTGAGAGGACGAGATCCGGGCAACAAGCTGTCAATTCCGATTCCGAGGGATCGGTGGCTCCGCGAATACGGCGATCGAGAAACCTGTGCTGGGTTGCGGGCGATGTGTACTCATTTCGGAACGCGACACTGCCCAGATCGACTACGTTGGTTTGCCAGTTGATGGCACACGTGGCAATGTCCGGGTTGTTCGGGTCCACGAACGCACCCAGCCAGTATTCACCCACGGCATCGGCTCCTAGCATGTACAGGGCCTGTCCGATTCCATCGGGTGCGGTGTTGATATCGAGTTGCGTTTCGCACAACCGACGTGTTCCTGTGGGTTCGTCGATGGGCAGATAGATCCGCGGATCGCCGGGGTCGCCCACCAGCCAATTGAGATCAACGCATCCGAAGGTGGTCTGCGGCCCACCTGAATTGGGGAATGCGAGATCAGTGGACTTCGCGAAATAGATGTAACGACCATTGGGTGAGAATTCCAAGCCGCTCACGGCTGGACGTAGGATGTCGTTGCCAAAACCATCTACCGGGTATGGCGCACCTGTGCAATACAGATCCAGCGAATAGTTGCGCGGATTTGGAGCCGGAGTATTGGTTGGCATCGTAACGCCGATGAGCGCTCCCATGGTTAGGTCGAATTGAGCAAATCCAATCTGAGTATTGTGGATAGGTACTGGCTCGTTGTCGATCACACAGTTCGCAGCCGGCAGGAAGTAGCTTAGGTAACTTGAGTAAGCAACCCGCAACTGTGTTCCGTTCAACTTCACTGCCAGTTCGCCGCGCTGGGATATGTTGTTGTCGAAGCTTCCTGTGGGCCACGCACCGGGCAGCTGTGTGATCCCATTGGCGTGGACCTGGAGCATGACAATGGCTTGGTTGCAGCGTACTGCCAGCAGCGTACGTCCACTACTCCCCACTTGCACGCTGGCTCCATTTATGGCTTGGTTGTCCCCATTGTCAGTGTAAATGCTCGCATACTGAAAGGAGAAAGTTCCGTTGGAGTTGATCGCGGGGACCACATTCGTGGGCGAATCGTCGGCGATGAGTGTGTATGGATGTGCGTCGGCATTCGACAGCATGCGGCCGTTCACCGGGGCACAGAGGCCTACATACACCAGTAGAGTGCTCGGCTCGGCCATGTCCAAGATGCCCCATTCGATCATGCCCGGATCCAGGTCTGCCACTTCGCGCTCGTAACTATTGAAAAGCAACGAAACGATGAAGTATCTAGTGCAAGAGCCCGGAACCGGGAAGATGTGTACTTCCTCACCGCCCACGAAACAAACCTCACAATCCGTGTCGTCGAGGTTGGCCGCATCGTCTACTATGAGCAGCCCGTCGCGGTTGTAAATGTTTCCATCGATAACGAAGAAGGCCAATTTGCCTTCGCCATCCAATTGGATGTTCTGGGTGCGGGTGGCGACATGGCCTTGGTACTCGTACTCGTCGGGAATGTCGTCATCGAATGAGGTGGGTAACCCACCAAGCCGAATACCTCCGCCCGTAGCGCCTGGGAACTGAAGAGTTTGGTTGCCCACTACCCACAATGGGTCCTGCCCCTTCACCTCCATCACGGCCCCGCCGCCAAAGGCGAAGAGTCCTGCCGCCAGTAGAGCGGACTTGAAATGCGTGCGCGTTGTTCTCATGGCACGATAGGTTTTGGATCGCGGCGGTGTTGCCGCCCGTAAACGTTTTCGTTCGTGCCGTGCATTTCCCATGCAGGCGCTGCATGTTCCGTGCATTCTTCATGCAATTCGCGCACGCAACATGCGTTTCGTGCATGTTCAATGCAATACCTGCATTTCCGTTGCACGTGGCGCTTTTGACGGGTATAGAATAGAATGCAATTCGTTCATGCTTCTATGCATCGGGCGCGGTCGCTTCCTATTTTGGCGCTGATCGCAATTGCACGAACGCAACCGGAAACGACCTTTTGCCATGTTCGCTACCGAGCTCAAACAACTACGCAACCGCCTTGGCCACACGCAGGCCGAGATGGCGCACCTACTGAACATTGACCCAAGCACATACAGCCGCCTTGAGCACAAGGAGAAGCCTCCATTCTACCTGGTGCAACGGATCTCCGAAACCTTCAAGGTTGATGCGTTAACGTGGATCGAACACGATCTAAAGGCAACTTCGGCGATCCCCAATGAAGGTGATCAGCCGCGCTTGGTACACATGGCACCGCCCCGCGGAAATGACGAACAACCGGATCCATACTGGCGATCGAAAGCAGTGGATCTACTGGGACGTATCACCGATCTATTGGAATCCCTCATGCGCGG
>JBKJPT010000233.1:0-9295 GCA_046595075.1 Flavobacteriales bacterium | reverse complement strand
GCGACGGGACCAATGCCGAGTCTGCCACTCCTCTTCAGGTGAATGTGCTCACGAACATCGTGGCCATCGCAGCGGGCGAGGTCAATTCACTTGCCCTAAAGGACAACGGCACATTGTGGGCCTGGGGCGCCAACGAGCAAGGCCAGCTCGGCAATGGCACCCTCGTTAGCAGCAGTGTGCCCGTGCAGGTGAGTGCGCTTACAGGCATCACCGCCATCAGCGTCGGGGTGGGGCATTCCTTGGCCCTGAAGGATGATGGTACCGTTTGGGCGTGGGGCTACAACGTGCATGGCGCACTGGGAAATGGCACCAACACGAACAGCACTGTTCCCGTGCAAGTGAATTCCCTCACGGACATTTCAGGGATCGTGGCGGGCGGTTACCATTCCATTGCCGTGAAGGATGATGGCACCGCATGGGCGTGGGGATTCAATAGCACGGGTCAGTTGGGCAATGGAACGTATGCGGTCAGCTATGTTCCTGTTGCTGTTAATTCCGTCACGGGCATCACCACCGTTGCTGCTGGCCTTGCCCATTCCGTTGCGTTGAAGGAGGATGGCACGGTATGGAGTTGGGGAGGGAATTCCTACGGAGAGCTTGGCACCGGGAACAATACCGGCAGCAACGTTCCCGTGCAGGCCACGGGGCTCTGTCTGGTCGGGGTAGCGGTGGCAGAACGCTTCGTCGAAGGATCCGTCACGCTATCCCCCAACCCCACCAGCGGCGTATTCATCATCGATGATCAACAAGCCGCCGGACCCAAGCACATCGCGATCCGCAATGCGGTGGGTGAGGAGATCTTGCGTTCCACCTTTAGCGGCACACGGTCGGTGGTGGATCTCTCCGCACACCCCGACGGGATCTACTTCCTCACCATCAGCACCGCAGGGCAGGTTGTTTCTCGAAAGCTGATGAAGGAGTAGGGGAGCGCGGGAGGCGTCACGCATGCCATGCTGCAGGCAGACATGGCACCGGGTTTCTGCATATGCGACGCGCTGCTCACCACGGCACCAACTACCGTTCTCGTCCGGTGTGGCATGATGTCCCCCCAGTCGCTTCTTGCGATTCTCCGAGTGGTTCGAGAAGCCGTTCTTATTAGCTTCGCTCATCACCGGTGCCCCGCGCTTATCCATGCGGACCTGCATCCGCATGATGGATCATACACCGGCTTAGCAGGACACCCCAACGCCATCTCAAGCAGGATCTCCGGGATCTCTTTACCCGATCGCTAACACCAAACCCTCCACCAGATGAAACATCAACTACGCACCGCAACGCTCCTCCTCATTGCCTGTGCCCTGTCCTCGGTCCATGTGCAGGCGCAGAGGATCGCAGCGGGCGATTTCCATACTCTAAGCGTGTGCAGCGATAGCACGATGATGGCTTGGGGATGGAATGCGGCCGGTCAACTTGGAAATGGACCCAACGGCAACAGCAATGTTCCGGTGCAGGTGAGTTCACTCACCAATGTCATTGCGACCGCCGCAGGCGGTTACCGGCATTCCATGGCGCTGAAAGATGACGGCACCTTGTGGCTTTGGGGGAGCAACTTTTATGGCCAATTGGGAAATGGGACCAATACCAGCAGCAATATTCCTGTGCAATTGATCGGGTTCGGCAGCAGCTTTTCGTCCATTGCAGCAGGATATGGACACTCCCTTGCCTTGAACGGCGGCATCATACAAGCTTGGGGAATGAATGGCGCTGGCCAATTGGGAATCGCTTTCGGCAATACAACGGACACCAATTCTCCGTTCTTGGTGAGTTCGCTCAGCGGTATTACGGCCATTGCAGCCGGAGATCAACATTCCCTTGCACTGCACGCTGACGGGACCCTATGGTCTTGGGGCTTCAATGGCGCCGGTCAGCTTGGAGATGGCACCAACACCTATAGCACTGTTCCCGTGCCGGTGAATTCGCTAACCGGCATCACGGCCATTGCAGGAGGATATGGGCATTCCATGGCCCTGAAAAATGACGGCACGGTTTGGATATGGGGGTTCAATTCCAATGGTCAACTCGGCAACGGAACGAGTGGATTCGGCACCGAAACCAATGTACCGGCACAGCTCACTGCCTTGAGCGGCATCGTCGCCATTGAAGCGGGTGACTACCATTCCCTGGCCCTGAAGAATGACGGAACGATCTGGACCTGGGGACTGAACCAATATGGTCAACTTGGAAATGGGACCATCGTGGATAGCAACGTTCCCGTGCAGGTTGGTTCGCTCACCGGCATCGCGGCTATCGCAGGAGGATATGCGCATTCTGTGGCCCTGCGAAATGACGGCACTGTTTGGGCTTGGGGCCGTAATAACTGGGGACAACTCGGGGATGGCACCAATACCGACAGTCATCTTCCCACACAGGTGATGGGGTTGTGCCAGATCGCTACCGGGGTGGTGGAAGGAACCGACGACGCATCCTTCGGGATCTTCCCGAACCCAACGTCCGGATCCCTCACCATTCAGCATTCCATGCGCGACGCCAGCTATGTGATCCGCAATGCGGTCGGGCAGGAAGTTCTTCGATCCACGATCACCAATACAACCGTGGAGGTCGATCTATTGAGCCAGCCCGATGGTGTCTATGTAATTACCGTGTCCGGTGCGGACAAGGTGATAACGAGAAGGTTGATCAAGCAGTAGATACCCACGCCCACAAGATCACGGAAGATCATCATAGTGGCCGTCGTCATGGACTGAACGCTAGATCAGCTCCTCGCGAGGCGAAGGAGGTGGAGAAGGTCTGATCGTCAACGCAGGGTCGCGAGGCGCGGACCCTGCGGGAGGTAATGCGCGTTTACTTCGTTGTTGAATCCCACGTTGGACCCGGAACAGCATGAAACACATCTCCGCAATTTTTCTCGGCACAGCAAGCTTTTGCAGCTCTGCCCAAGTGGTGTTCGATCTGCCCTCGGCCCTTCCGCCATTGGGCACGCATGTGGCTATGCTTTGGGTAGGCCCCCCCCCATCACTGGCCACTTCAGGCACCGGGGTGGTCTGGGATCTTTCTAGCCTCAATAGTGCGGTGAGCGAGCGGACGTACACCGATGCGATCCCTTCCACTACGCCTAGCGCCGCGGATTTCCCCAACGCCACGCATGCCCATGCGGAGATCATTAACGGTATGAGCTCGTGGTACTACTACCGGCTGGTGGGCGATTCGCTGTGGCTGGAGGGTGCGCGCTTTCAGGACGGGAGCCTCTTCACCTGCACCGAACCCAACCTCTTCATGGTATTTCCCACGTCCATCGGCGATCTGGCCGAAAGCAATACCACCTGCTCCGTCGGGGGGGGGCCACTGTACACCGTGAACCAAGGACTACAGCCCGTTGCAACAGGCAGCATTATCTACTCAGGTGGTACGATCACGGACGTGGTTCTTTCCCGGGCCTATTACTACGGCAGTCCAGCCGAGTACTATTTCCACCGCGCCGGGGACGTGTTGCAAAGTATCGGCAGATATGATCCGGGCACCATCGAGCTTTGGGTACCGGGGATCACCACCGGCGTGGAGGAACAGAGCGGCGATCGGCTCACGGCCTATCCCACCCTTGCATCTGAAGAGTTGTTCGTTGAGCTTCCCAATGGTGTGGACCAGGCTCAATGCACCCTGCTCGATGCCGCTGGCCGCACCGTCAATGCTCAAGAACTGCGTGCCGTGGGTGGTCGGCTGCGGGTGGATCTGTCCAAGGTAACAACAGGGCATTATCTGCTGCGCGTGGTGGGCAATGGCTTCGGGGGTCATGCGCGCGTGATCGTGGCGCGATAGTGCGCATACCTCTCCTCGCTCAGGGGCTTCGTCATCGAGACCCTACGTCACCGAAGTACTTGCAAAGAAGCCCGGCTCATTACCGGGCTTCCTTCTTCTTGTCTTCGGCTATCGGCCTCGCACCAACTTCCGACTATCCGGTGCGGCACGAGATCGCCGCCTAATCGCTTCTTGCGGTTGGCCGAGTAGTCCTGGAAGTTGGCTTCGAACCAGTACACGTTGCTGTCGCCCTCGAAGGCGAGGATTTTGACTCGCCCTGAACACAGGGACCCGAGGCGAAGACCTGCGCCGGTCTAAAAGGATCAACTGCCCGTGGAACCCTGTCCGGGAACATTTCGAATATCAGCAGGTCCTCGCTGATATCGCGTGGGACAGACAAGCCTCGAAGCCGGGCTATTATCAGGACCCGTTGGGTACGAAGTACTGATCGCTACCGACTTACTTCGACCCAGAGGCTCATCGCTACATCAAGGTCCTGGTTCCCCTTGAAATCACAGTGTTGTTGCGGATATCCTGCGAGAGTTGGGTGTCCATTCTGAGGTCGTCGTTCCACATGTGGAGGTTGGGGGCATGGTATGGGGCCTGCCTTCCACAGAACGGCATCGGGCATCAGTGCCCGATGATCCATCTGTGCGAAATTGTTCAACAATGCATCGTTCAGCATACTGGCGGCGGCGATCCAATGCTGGCGAAGGATCGCCACCCTATCCTTTCCCAAGGAGGCCGCTCCTTGCCCACATCGTTTCCCACCGAACGGGTCCCATGGTTTAGTTCTTGGGTGGATGGACCCGATCCGTGACCGACCGATGGTTCCACGATCCACGTGCATCCGTTCATTGACAAAAAACCCCCGACCTCATGAAATACTCGTTGATGCTCCAACTGACAGCCGCTCTGGCATTGTTCGTCACAAGCTGTGATAAAGATGATGATGACAATGGAGGACCCGGCGGTGGCACCCCCGGCGCTGTGTACACGCTTAACAACGCGGCCGCAGGCAACCAGGTGCTGCGGTTCACGCGCGCATCGGATGGCATGCTCACGGCCGCCGGATCATACAGCACCGATGGTGCGGGCACGGGCATGGGCCTGGGCAGTCAGGGAGCCGTGATCTTGAACGGCGACCGGCTTTATGCCGTGAACGCCGGCAGCAATACCATTGCCGTAATGTCCATCGCCTCATCGGGGCTCACCTTGCTGGATACGGCACCTTCCGGTGGCGTGATGCCGATCAGCCTCACGCTCCATGGCTCCAAGTTGTTCGTGCTCAACGCAGGAGACACGGCCAATATCACCGGCTTCCAGGTAGCGGGCAATGGACAGATCACGCCGATCGCCAACTCCACCCGCCCGTTGAGCGCCGCCTCACCGGAGCCGGCACAGATCAGCTTCACGCCCAACGGCTCGGCATTGATCGTGACCGAAAAAGCCACCAACACGATCAGCAGCTTCACTGTGGATGGCAACGGCATGCCCGGAACCATCCGCACAACGGCTTCAGCGGGAACAACCCCCTTCGGCTTCTCCTTCGGCCAGGGCGCCTTGTTCTTCGTGACCGAAGCTGCAGGAGGTGCCATGAACGCGAGCACGGTATCCTCCTATTCCATTGATGGAGATGCCAACGTGAGCTTGGTGGACGGACCAGTGGCCACCACACAGACCGCGGCGTGCTGGGCCGTTACGCTCAGCAATAACAACACGATGTATTGCACCAACACCGGCAGCGGCACCGTGTCATCCATGGCCATCGACGGCGCTGGCCAGTTGATGCTCGATGATGCCGCGGCCGCGGCCACCGGCAACGGCAGCGAGCCGCTCGATGCGGCGCTCAGCACCAACTCCCAATACCTCTATGTGTTGGAGGGCGCCAGTGTTTCGATCAGCGCATATTCTGTGGAGAACGATGGTTCGCTCGTCTTGGTGGATGAGGAGATGGGCCTGCCTGCGGGATCGGTCGGCTTGGCAGCGAAATGATCCTAGCCCCGGTAAGCAAAAAGAAGAGGAGCCTTGTGCTCCTCTTCTCTTTGCTTGAGATCGAAACTCGTGCGAGCGACCCAGCTCGTGTGTTTGGTCAGATGGTTCATGGGCACGAGCGCGGACGATCGCGCTAGAGTTGGGATCAGTGCGGTAAGTGAGGGTGTGACCGCACTCCTTACCCCTGCACCAACTTCCGACTATCCGGTGCGGCACGAGATCGCCGCCTAATCGCTTCTTGCGGCTCGCCGAGTAGTCCTCATTCTGCTTTCGCTCCACCCAGACCCAGGTACGCGTCCCCGTCTGTTGGCAACCAGATACTATGGGTGAAGTGGCAATGGGCAAGCATCAGCACACGCCAAAGCCCAACCTATGCCGCGATCAGCAACACTGGTGCGCGGGTTGGAGGAAGCGATCACTGACGCACGATCCGCGCTATTTCCACGCCTTGTGCAGTGTGCACCTGCACGACGTAGGTGCCTGGAGCTAGCATGGCCAGATCCAACACATGCCGATAGGCGCCATTGCCACTTGCCTGTGACGTATGCACGATACGTCCTGTATGGTCAAGTACGTTGATCCGCAGCGGTCCGTATGCAGTGCCTTCCAGAACAACCACCGTATTGAACGGTGCAGGCCAAACGCGCAGCGCTTGTGCAGATGAAGCTTCGACGAGTCCAGTGCTGCCCACGCAAATGCAATCTGCGGTTATCGTCCCTGCTTCGCCCATGCCCGTGATGCATGCCGCACCGATCCAAACGGACAGGTCGGCATCATCGCAATCGTCCGCAGCCACCACATATCCGGCTGGTGCGGGATCGCAAGAGACGATGCTGGACAATGGAGACCCGTGTTCATCGTCATCGTTGTCCACGTAGTAGGTATGCTCCGCGCACAGTCCATAAACCGCAAAGCCATGGCGGCAATTGGTGCCTGCGCGCTTGAAGTCGCCACCAACAAAGAGCAGGGTATCGTTGATCTGCAACGTGTAGATGGACAGATCCACGTCAGGGTCCCAGGGGTCCAGTGCGCCTGTGGTGCGGTCCAATGCGGCCAATGATCGATGCGGTTGGCCGCCTAGTTGGTAGAAATTCCCAGCGATGAAGACCTTGGTGCCACGTGCTGTCACGTCGTAGAGATAGGTTAGCGCGAGCGGTTGATCCCATGTGGTTGCCGAGCCGGTCGTTGCATCCACCTCAGCTATTCCTATGCGCGGTTGTCCGCCCATGTTCTGAAAGGTCCCGGCGAGGAACAGGGAACCATCACCACCATGTGCAAAATCGTTTACGGCTGTTACAGGTGCAGCGTTGGGTGCCCATGACGCAAGTGCACCGCTCAACGTATCGAGCGCACCTACCTCGTACCGTGTTTGTCCACCCAACTGCGTAAAGGGGCCATGGACGTACAACAGCGGACCCTGCAAGAGCAGTCCGTTCACAAAATTGCTTGCGCTACTAACCCATGGCGTAGCAAGGCCACTGGAACGATCAAGGGCGGCGATGTTCTGTCGTGCCTGCCCACCGATGGTGGTGAACGCACCTCCCGCAAAAACCGTGTTCGCATTCACCGCAAGCGCCAGCACATTACTGCTCGCTTGTGGGGCCCACGGTGTTACCATACCGGTATTCGCGTTGAAGGCGGCGATGTACGATCGTGACTGACCGCCGAAGCCACCGTTGAAACTACCCCCCACGTAAACGATGGAATCCTTGACCGCGAGCGCGGCGACCTGAGCAAGCGTACTGTTCACACCTGGTGTCCCGGGCACCAACTGGCCCGTGGTCGCATCCAAAGCGGCCAAACTGCCGCGCGCAATGCAGTTCATATTGGTGAAACACCCCCCCACATAAACGGCATTGCTCTGCAGGGCCACACATAACACGGTATCCCCAGCAACGGGGTTCCATGTGGTCGCCGTTCCTGTTGTGCGATCCAATGCGGCGATGTGGTTGCGGGCCTGGCCGCCGATGGAACTGATGATGCCCGCTGCGTAAACAGTGCTGGCGTTCAATGCCAACGCCCGCACACTCCCCGTGGCGCTCGGGTTCCAAGACGTGGCCTGACCTGTTGTTGCGTTGACCGCAGCAATGCGGTAACGGCTCTGGCCACCTATGCTGCTGAAGTTACCGCCGACGTAGACCGTATTGCCATCAGCTGCTATCGCATGGACATCACTGCTCGCATTGGGGTTCCAAGCAGTGGCAAGTCCGGTGGTGCGATCCACCTCTGCGATACGATTGCGTGACTGCCCGCCCATGGTCCCGAAGGCGCCCCCTACATAGATCGTCCCGCCACGCAGGACGAGGGCGTTCACCGCACCACCTTGGTTCGGCGCCCAAGCGAACAACGCACCAGTGGTGGCATCAACGGCAGCCAGTTGGTAACGTGCTTGGCCGCCCACCGTGCTGAAGCTTCCACCCATGTACAGGGTGTCGCCACCAAGTGCTATGCAATACACGCTCGAGCATGCCCCCGGATACCAACTTGAAACTGCGCCGGTCGTAGCATCCACCGCCGCGATCCCCCAACGGATCTGAGCACCTACGTTGTAGAACGAACCGCCGATGAAAACAGAGCCTCCCTGCAAATACAACGACCGCACACTGCCGCTAGCATTCGGGTTCCATGCGTGCAAGCTTCCATCGGCATTTATCCGTGCCAAGCGGTTCCTGGGTACGCCTCCCACATGGGTGAAGTCACCCCCGATGAACCAGCCACCGGCACCATCAGCTATGCACGCGTACACACGGCCATCCGGCTTGACGAAGGATGGATCATAGCTCGCGGTGCTTGCATCCAACTGAGCACCATGCGGGACGTTGGGCCCCATGTGCGTGAATTGGCCGCCGATGAAGACCCGATCCAGTTCTTCGGAAAAGGCAATAGCGTTCACGCGTCCGTTGGGATGCCACCAGTGCTCTTGTAAGGTCTGGGCCTTTGCGCAGGGCACCATGAACAGTGCCATTGGCAGAAGAAAGTAGGTAAAGGGCGAACGCATGCGCAGTGCTTTGGAAACGAAGTTACCTGGATCGAACGAAGACCTGTGATCGGGTAGCCGCATGCGCCGCTCCATGTATCCCTTGCTCACGCCCGCTGGCAAGATCTTCCTTCGCTCGCTCCTAACAACAAGAAGCCCGGCTCTCGCCGGGCTTCTCAAATTCTTCTAGTCCGATCCTCTTATCACCCCCGCACCAACTTCCTGTACTTCATCCTATGCGGCACAATGTCGCCGCCCAATCGCTTCTTCCTGTTCTCCTCGTAGTCCTGGAAGTTGCCTTCGAACCAGTACACGTTGCTATCGCCCTCGAAAGCGAGGATGTGCGTGCAGATGCGATCGAGGAACCAGCGATCGTGGCTGATGATCACGGCGCAACCGCTGTAGTCCTCGATGCCTTCTTCCAATGCGCGGAGCGTGTTCACGTCAAGGTCGTTCGTCGGTTCGTCAAGAAGAAGGACGTTGCTTCCTTTCTTCAAGGTGATGGCCAAGTGCAAGCGGTTGCGCTCACCACCGGAGAGGATGCCCACCTTCTTGTTCTGGTCGTTGCCA
>JBKJPT010000231.1:0-17081 GCA_046595075.1 Flavobacteriales bacterium | reverse complement strand
TTTGATGGCAGGATGCAGGTAACGTTCCGTTAGGTCGATCAGGAACTTTGACAGCTGCTTTCTATCGCGCTTGGCGCTCAACTCCGTAAGCGCTGGCAGGTGGTGCATGGCGAACTCCAGCGAATGCGCCATTTCGATGAGCGTGGTGGCGAAGGATCGCGGATGCTTGCAGGACTTGTCGCACGCTTTCAGTTCGGTGGCCAAATGCGCGCAGAGGTCCTTATAGGGTTGGAAGAGCTTCAGTTTGTTGTCCTCGTCCACGTTGCGGTGCAGGAAGGACTTGGAGCCTTCCACGATCACCAGTTCGCGCAGGGCCACAGGATCAAGCTGCGCCGCCAAAGCCTCCTTCGGCCATAATCCGCACAGCGCGCGGATGTCGCCGCGCACACGGTCCATAGGGTCCTTCAGCAGTCTCCCTTCCTGCTGGCAATGCGTATCCAGCCAGAGCCAGTAGAGCTGGAAGTAGTACTGCAGTAGCCGGTGCTTGTTGGGGAAGTAGTTGTAGATGGTCACCTCGGTACAGCCTGCTTTCTCCGCGAGCTTCTTAAAGGTGAAGACCTCCAGACCAAGTGTGTTCATCAGCGCAAGTCCGTCCGAAAGGATGCGCGTGCCCATGGCGCTGGCGGACGGATCGCGCAGGTGCAACGAGGTGTCCGGTACAAGGTGATAGTGTGCCATCGGGGCCAAATATAGTAATACTACAATATTACATTGCTATACTATATTTGGCCCCGTCATGAACCCCATCACTCCCTGGCAACGGCTTACTCGACTGCTCCGCGTGGACAAGCGCGAGATCGGCCACATCTACCTGTACGCTTTGGTGGGCGGGGCGATCAGCCTTACAGTTCCATTGGGCATCCAGGCCATCATCAACCTCATAAGCGGCGGTCAGATCGCCACGAGCTGGGGCGTGCTCATCGCCTTCGTCACCATCGGGGTGGGTTTCACCGGGGGCTTACAGGTGATGCAATTGGCCCTGGCCGAGAACATCCAGCAACGCCTGTTCGCACGCAGCGCCTTGGAGTTCGCCTACCGCATACCACGGATCACCTATAAAGCGGCCGGTGGTCGCTATCTGCCCGAACTCGTGAACCGCTTCTTCGATACCGTGTCCGTGCAGAAGGGCCTGGCGAAGCTCCTATTGGATCTGCCGCTCGCGCTCTTGCAGATCGTCCTGTGCCTGATACTGCTCGCGATCTATCATCCCTTCTTCATCGCTTTTGGTGTCCTCCTGCTCATGTTGTTGGTGCTCATCTTTCGCTTCACCGGGCAACGTGGACTTGCCACCAGCATGGAGGAAAGTACCTTCAAGTACAAGGTGGCGTATTGGCTGGAGGAGATCGGCCGCAGCCAGGATACCTTCAAGATGGTGGGCCGCACCGAGCTGCCGATCGAGCGCACCGATCAGCTGGTCAATGGATATGTGAGCGCACGGCGTGCACACTTCCGCATCCTGCTGGGACAGTACTCGGCTCTTGTGGTGTTCAAGGTCATCGTCACCTTGAGCCTGCTCGCCTTGGGCGGCTTGCTGGTGATGAACGAGCAGATGAACCTGGGCCAGTTCGTCGCGGCGGAGATCATCATCCTTATCCTGATCAACGCGGTGGAGAAGATCATCCTGGCCATACATAGTGTGTACGATGTGCTCACCGCTTTGGAGAAGATCGGACAGGTCACCGACATTGAACTGGAACGTACCGGCGGGCTTGCGGTGTTGTCAACCGATGGAGCCACAGGATTGGAGGTGCGCACCGCGGGTCTCACGTTCAAGAGCCGTTGGAACCAGCGCGCGGTCCTCGAAGGCATCGACCTTCACCTGAAGCCGGGCGAGAAGGTGTGCTTGAGCGGCACGAACGGATCGGGCAAGACAACGCTCCTGCGCATCCTAGGTGGCGGCATCACCAGCACGGAAGGCAGTGTACTGCTCGATGGTCATCCACTGAGCAGCTTGGACCTGGAGCATGTGCGCTCTCTGATCGGTGACAGCTTGAGCGACGAGGACGTGTTCACCGGTACTGTGATGGAGAACGTCGCCGTGGGCCGTGCATGGATCACCGAAGGGGAGATCCTTGAAGCTTGTCGCGTAACTGGATTGATGGAGCGTCTGGCCTTCTTGCCCGAAGGATTGCTGACGAGGCTCGATCCCCAGGGTGCCCGCTTGCCGAAGAGCTTGATCAAGCGCATTGTGCAAGCGCGTGCGATCGCCGGTCATCCACGTATGATCCTGCTGGAAGACAGTTTGCAGGACTGGGAAGTGACCGAGCGCGAGCAGTTGCTCGGATGGATCACCGCTCCGGAAAGGCCGTGGACCTTGCTGGTGGTCAGCAACGATCCGTGGGTGCAACAGCGCTGCACCCGCACGATCACACTGCGCAACGGACGCTTGGCACAGAACTGACCATGCTCGACCTAAGCCCCCACAACCCCGTACCGCAGCTGGATCGGAGCAGCTTCGGGTCCTTCCGTACGATCGGAAAAGCCAAGGCGAGCGAGCACTTCGCCAAGTGGCTCATGGCGATCTGTGGCGTCTTTCTCATCGGTATGTTCCTGCCATGGACGCAGAACATACGTGCACGCGGCACGCTCACGAGCCTATCTCCGGACCAGCGTCCGCAAACGATACACGCCATCATCCCCGGCCGCTTGGAAGAATGGTTCGTGCAGGAAGGCGACCTCGTGCAGAAGGGTGATACCATCCTACGCCTGAGCGAAGTGAAGCCCGAGTACTTCGACCCGCTTTTGTTGGATCGTACCGCCGATCAGATCCATGCGAAGGAACTCACCGCGCAGAGCTACGATGAGAAAGTGCGCTCGCTCGATGCGCAGATCGATGCGCTCACCAGCGGCCTCCGCATCAAACTGGAGCAGGCGCAGAACAAGATCAAGCAGGCGCAGTTGCAGTTGCAGAGCGATAGCATCCGGGTCATCGCCGCGCGTACCGAGATCAAGGTCGCCGATGACCAGTTCGCACGCGGCGAGCAACAGTTCAAGGAAGGATTGATCAGCAAGGTGGAGTTGGAACGCCGCACGGTGGTGCAACAACGAGCCAACGCCACGCTCATCGATGCGCAGAACAAATTGCTCGACAGCCGCAACGAACTCCTGAACGCCAGCCTCGACCTCGGAGGAATAAAGAACGATTACCGGGACAAGTTGAGCAAGGCCGAGAGCGAGAAGTTCAGCAGCATGAGCGAGATGTACACCACCGAGGCCGAAGTGAGCAAGATGCAAGTGGACCTGGCGAACTACACCGTTCGTGCGGGGAACTATTATGTGACCGCTCCGCAGCCCGGATACATCACCAAGGCCGTGGTGACCGGCATCGGGGAGACCGTGAAGGAAGGCGACGATCTGGTAACGGTGATGCCCGCGCGCTTCGATCTCGCTGTGGAACTGTACGTGCGCCCTATGGACATGCCGTTGATCAACAAAGGGCAGAAGGTGCGCTTCGTCTTCGACGGCTGGCCGAGCATCGTTTTCAGCGGCTGGCCCAATTCGAGCTATGGCACTTTCGGTGGCAAGGTGGTGGCCATCGACAACTTGATCAGTGCTAATGGGAAGTATCGCCTGCTCGTAGCCCCTGATCCTGATGATCATGCGTGGCCCAATGCCCTGCGCGTAGGAAGCGGCGCCATCGGTTTCGCATTGATGAACGACGTTCCCATTTGGTACGAACTGTGGCGGCAGATGAACGGTTTCCCACCGGACCTCTATGCCGATCCGCAAACGGTGGGGACCAAGAAGGACGAAGCGAAATGAGGATGCTCGCAATTGTGATCGCTATGCTCGTGTGTGTCCGTTCGATGACGCAAACACCTTCCAATACAGGAGTACTCACACGTGAAGCCTTCGTGCAGCTCGTGCTGAAGAACCATCCGATGGCCCGTCAGGCCGCCCTGCGCACGGGCATGGGCGAGGCCTCGGTGCGAAGTGCGCGCGGCGGTTTCGACCCCATGGCTATTGCCGGGTACGAAGAGAAGAGCTTCGACGAGCAGAACTATTTCACACTGCTCGATGCCGGCTTGAGGGTGCCGATGTGGTTCGGTGTGGAACTCACCGGCGGTTTCCAGAACAACGACGGTATCTATCTCGATCCCGCCGCTACAACGCCCACCGACGGCCTCATCAAAGCCGGTGTGGAAGTCCAGGTCGGCCAGGGGCTCTTCATCGATCAACGGCGCGCCACCCTGCGCAAGGCACAGGCTTACGAGCGTGCCACCGAAGGTGAACGCCAGCAGATGCTGAACCAATTGCTGCTCGGTGCATTGAACGATCATACCGATTGGGTAGCGGCCTTCGAGCAGGTCCGCATCAGCGACACGGCGGTCGTGCTTGCGCGCAACCGCTTCGATCAAGTGCGCGGCAGCTTTCGGGGTGGCGACCGGCCGGGTATCGATACGCTCGAAGCCTTCCTCCAAGTGCAGGACCGCACCATGCGCCAGCAGCAAGCGCAGTTGAATTACCGCAACGCGGGCTTGCGATTGAGCAATCACCTGTGGGACGAAGCACAACGACCGTTGGAACTACAACCCGCCGTTGTACCCGCCGTCACAGACCTTTCGTCACCCGCAACATTCGTGCTTCCGGATACGGCTATCGCTCGCGCCATCGAGCAACATCCACTGCTGCAACAGTCGCAGGCGCGCATCGAACAATTCGAGGTGGACCGCCGGTTGCATACCGAATTCCTGAAACCTGAACTCGACCTGAAATACCAATGGCTCGGCAACGGCGGCGCGGTGAACAACGAGGCGGGCGTTTCGCTGCTCGGCGAAGGCCATCAAGTAGGCGTAGGCTTCAAGATGCCTTTGTTCCTGCGGAAGGAACGCGGCGAACTCACCCTTGCCAAACTGCGGCAGACCGATGCGGAGTTGGGCATGGAACGAGACCGCACGGTGATCCGCAATAAGATACGCGAGCGCCTGAACGACATCAGCACCTTCCGGCAACAGTCCGATCTGGGCGCGAGCATGGTGAACAACTACGCGCGCTTGCTCGGCGGTGAAGGTCAGCGCTTCGCGGCGGGCGAGAGTTCGCTCTTTCTGGTGAACGGTCGCGAAGTGCCGCTGATCGAATCGCAGTTGAAACAAGTGGAACTGGAGGCCAAACTGCGCAAGGCGTACTTCGCGCTGGACCATGATGCGGGGACATTATGGAGTGCGTGGTCCACGGAGGAATGAACACCAAACCATGACCACATGGACACCCACATCCTGATCTCCAACCTCACCAACCCCACCCTGCTCTTCTTCCTGTTGGGGGTGGTGGCTTATCTGGTGAAGAGCGATCTGGAGATCCCGCCCACCACGATCAAGTTCATCTCGCTTTACCTCTTGTTCAGCATCGGTTTCAAAGGCGGGCAGGAACTGGCGCATGAGCATTTCAACACGCAGGTCTCCATGGAGCTGCTCTTCGGCATGGCCATCGCCTCGTTGATCCCCTTCTACGCTTTCTTCCTGCTGAAGAAGAAGATGGGCGTGCAGAACGCCGGCGCGGTGGCCGCGGCCTATGGCTCGGTGAGCGCCGTGACCTTCGTGGCCGCGTGCAGCTTCTTGGAAGCCAAGGAAGTTGCCTTCAGCGGTCACATGGTGGCGATCATGGCGCTGATGGAAAGTCCAGCGATCATCGTGGGCATGATCCTCTTGATGCGCTATGACAAGGAGAACACGGAGCGGCCCGGCCTTGGACATATGCTGAAGCACTCGTTCACCAACGCCAGTGTTTTCATCCTCATCGGCAGCCTGATCATCGGCTTGGTGGCCGACACAAAACAGGCGGAAGGGATCCGGCCCTTCACCACGGATATCTTCAAGGGCTTCCTCGCGATCTTCCTGTTGGAGATGGGCATAGTGACGGCATCGCGCTTCAAGGCCTTCCGTACCTATGGTGGTTTCGCAAGCACCATGGCCATTGTATTCCCGCTGGTGAACGGCTGCCTGGTGGCCTGGGCCAGCGGTCTGGTCACCGCCAATGCCGGCGACCGCTTCATGTTCGCGATCCTCGCCGCCAGCGCCAGCTACATCGCCGTGCCCGCAGCCATGCGCATCGCCGCGCCCAAGGCCGATCCGGGGTTGTACATCCCCATGGCGCTCGGCGTCACGTTCCCGTTCAACATCACGGTGGGTATGCCATTGTTCTATGGGATCATCGATGCATCGGCTTGACAGACCAAGAACTGCACCTTGGGAAAAGCGATCACCACAGCACGTGGATCAACTGCACATCCGCCAGTTAAGGAACCTGCTCTTCGCCATGTTGGCCTGCGCTCCGCTTTCTACCTGCGTGTCCAAGGCCGCTATAGTGCAACCCATGATCTTCCGGTCTTTGTATACCGCCTTGCGCGGACCGCAGGAAGTGCATTCACGAAACATTGATCGGTTGTGTTGTAGTGAGGATCTCGACTTGAGCAACATCGATCCGCGTGCGCTTCCACTCAACATACAACGGCTACCGCCTTTGAAGTTGTTGCACCAGCAGGAAAGCCCGATCGACCAGCTCTTCGCCTTGGACCTGCAAGAACAGGGTAGAACTATCCGGTTCTGACAAGTCATCTCCTACGAGTGCAAGGAGAGACCAACACAAACGACACCCCCTATCCCAATGCGTGCGCATATTCTACTGGCCTTGTTGCTCAAGGCTTCCCTGACCGGCATATCCGCGCACGCCCAGTCCCACCGGGCCACCGACCCGAATGGAAACCTATGGGCATCGCATTGGGGCGATCACCGGGTGAGCGCGCACTGGAGCTTCCACACCGAAGCGCATTTGCGCCGAGCCGAAATGGGGGAGAACTGGCAGCAATTCCTTCTTCGTCCGGCGGTGAACTACCACGTGAACGAACAGGTGATGTTCACCCTCGGATACAGTTACTACCGGAACTATCCATACGGCGCATATCCGATCACATTCCCCAACTGGGAGCACCACGCCTACCAGCAGGTTCAATTGAACCAGCCCATCGGGCGGTTGCGGATCGCCCATCGCTTTCGCATGGAAGAACGTTTCATCGCTAGGATGAAAGCTGCAGCGGATGGCCGCGCCGAAGGGGAATTGGAAACGTACTTCTATCAGAGCCGCTTCCGGTATCGTGTGTGGCTATCGCTGCCTTTGGGCAAGCATCAGAAAGTGGAGCCGGGCGTTCTCACCGCGAACTTCTACGATGAGCTGTTCTTGAACTTCGGCGACCCGCAGCGATTGGACCTGATGAACCAGAACCGCATTTCGGCCCTGCTCGGTTACCAAGTGAACACGCCTTTTAACGTGATGGTGGGCTACATGCTACAGAACCTGCAGCGCCCAAGCGCGGCGAATGGCGCCGACCTGATGGAGGTGAATTCCACACTGCATTTGGTGCTGGTGTACAACCTAGACCTGCGAAAGAAGGAGGTGCCACCCGGGTCGTGATCGATCATATCATCCGCCATGCGACCGTTCCACCACCACGGAACGGGATCAAAGTAGCCCCATCGAAGGCGAACGCATCGGGCACGGACCATTCGCTACGGGTCAGTGTGATGCGGTCGCTGTTCCTCGGGAGTTTGTAGAAATCCGGTCCGTGGAAGCTGGCAAATGCCTCCAGCTTGTGCAACGCGCCGACGCGATCGAAGACCTCCGCATACAGTTCGATGGCAGCGTGCGCGGTGTAGATGCCCGCACAACCGCAAGCGGTTTCTTTGGTCGGCCGAGCGTGCGGCGCACTATCGGTGCCCAGGAAGTACTTCGGATCTCCGCTGGTGGCGGCGGCTACCAGCGCTTGTCGGTGCGTTTCGCGCTTCAGCACGGGGAGGCAGTACAAATGCGGCCGTATGCCCCCGGCGAACATGGCATTGCGATCCAGCAGCAGGTGATGCGCGGTGATCGTGGCGGCCACCTTGGACGAAGCGCTGGCCACGAACTCGGCGGCTTCCGTCGTGGTGATGTGTTCCATGACCACGCGCAGACCAGGGAATCGCTTCGTGATGGGGATCAAGTGCCGCTCCACGAACACCCTCTCGCGATCGAAAATGTCGATGTCCGCATCGGTGACCTCTCCATGGATGAGCAGGGGCAGATCATGCTTCTCCATCGCTTCGATCGTCGGGTACGACCGCTCCAACGAAGTGACACCCGAATCCGAGTTGGTGGTCGCACCGGCGGGATAGAGTTTCACCGCGGTAACCACGCCACTTTCCTTGGCCAGCGCGATCTCTTCCGGTGAGGTGCGGTCCGTGAGGTATAAGGTCATCAACGGCCGGAACCCGCTACCTGCCGGAACAACGGCCATGATCCGTTCGCCGTAGCTGATCGCATCCTGCACTGTTCTTACAGGTGGCCGCAGGTTGGGCATGACGATGGCCCTGCCGAAGATCCGGGCGGCATGCGGCACCGTGGTTGCGAGGGCTGCTCCATCACGCAGGTGGATGTGCCAATCGTCGGGACGGGTGAGCGTGATGCTATCCACTGGCTTCGAGCGGGATTACTCCCGGATCAATCCAGCGAAAAGTAGTCCGTGCTCTGGTAATGCCCATCGGCCTCCTTCTGCAACTGCATCAGGATGTCGTTCGCGAGACTGCTAGCACCGAAACGGAACCAGTGGTTGCTCAGCCATTCCTCGCCGAGTTCTTCTTTCACCATCATCAAGTAGTGGAGCGCCTCCTTGCTTTTGCGGATGCCGCCAGCCGGCTTCATTGCGATCATCACGCCGGTCTTGAGGTAGTGGTCTCGGATGGCGTGCAGCATTACGAGCGTCACTTCCATCGTGGCTGCCGGGCTGATCTTGCCCGTGCTGGTCTTGATGAAATCGGCGCCTGCTGCGATGGCGATGTCGCTGGCCAGACGCACCTTGTCGTAGGTACCGAGCTCGCCGGTTTCGAGTATCACTTTCAAGCGTGCATCGCCGCAAGCTTCCTTTATCGCAGCGATCTCGTCGAACACGAAATTGTAGTCGCCGCTGTGGAAGTGGCCCCGGCTGATCACCATGTCGATCTCGTCGGCGCCTTCGCGCACTGCGAACTTGGTGTCGGCTATCTTGACATTCTTCGGCGCTTGTCCGCTCGGGAAGGCGGTTGACACCGACGCGACCTTGACGCCGCTATCGCCCAGCGCCTTCTTAGCCACCTTCACAAGCGAAGGGTACACGCAGATGGCGGCGCACGTTGGCAGGTCGGGCAACGCATCATGCGGATGCATGGCCTTGTAGCAGAGCTGCTGCACCTTCTTCGGCGTGTCGGCCCCTTCCAGCGTGGTGAGGTCGATCATGCTCAGGGCGAGCTTCATGCCCTGCACCTTCGTTTCCTTCTTGATGCTGCGCGACTTGATGCGGGCCACGCGCTCCTCGATGCCGACTTGATCGATGGTGGGTGTGCTCCGAGGATCGGGCATTGGGGGTGCTTTTGCTGTTGCGGTTGCCATCGTTCCAAAGATAGCGGCGGCTTCGCGCAGCCCATGCCAGCCGTGCCGGAACAGCTACTTTCGCCGCCCGATCACCATGGCCGTTCCCGTGCATATCCACCCCGTACAAGACCGCCTGCTCTCCCGCTCGGACAAGGAAGTCCTGCTTGGTCAGCACGCCTGCGTGGTGTGGATGACAGGCCTCAGCGGCAGCGGCAAGAGCACCATCGCCATTGCGCTGGAACGCACCCTGCACGGGCGTGATCGTTTCTGCGTGGTGCTCGATGGCGATAATGTGCGTGCAGGCATCAACAGTAACCTCGGGTTCAGCGATGCCGACCGTACGGAAAACATCCGGCGCATCGCCGAAGTGGCGAAGCTCTTTGTGCAACAAGGCGTGATCGTCGTCTGTTGCTTCGTCTCCCCCACCATCGCGATCCGCGAACAGGCCAAAGCCATCATCGGTGCCGATGACTTCGTCGAGGTCTTCATCGACACACCGCTTGAAGTGTGCGAACAGCGTGATGTGAAAGGCCTGTACGCCAAGGCGCGCACTGGGGAGGTGAAGGACTTCACCGGCATTAGCGCCCCTTTCGAAGCACCGCCCTCCCCGGCAATTCGCATTGCCACAGCCGGGCGAAGCGAGGAGGACAGTACCAACGACCTCATGACCTATATCCTTCCGCGCATTTCGCGGAGCTGATCAAATGCGTTCACCACAGAGGCACATAGAACACAGAGGGGGCTTATTCTTTCTCCGTGCCCTCTGTGCCTCTGTGGTGAAAATGAACTGACCCCATGCATTCGTACCGTCTGACACACCTGAAAGAACTCGAGAGCGAGAGCATGCACATCCTGCGTGAGGTCGCTGCGCAGTTCGAGAACCCTGCATTGCTTTTCAGCGGTGGCAAGGACAGCATCGTCTGCTTCCACCTTGCTCGCAAAGCGTTCCATCCGAGCAAGGTCCCATTCCCGCTCGTGCACGTGGACACCGGCCACAACTTCGAGGAGACGATGATCTTCCGCGACGAACTTGCTGTAGAGCACGGGGCCAAGCTGATCGTGGGCAGCGTACAGGAGAGCATTGATAGTGGACGCGTGCAAGAGGAGACCGGCTACTACGCCAGCAGGAACAAACTGCAAACCGTGACGCTGCTGGACACGATCGAAAAGCACAAGATCGACTGCGCCATCGGTGGTGGCCGTCGCGACGAGGAGAAGGCGCGCGCGAAGGAGCGCGTGTTCAGTCACCGCGACGAGTTCGGCCAGTGGGACCCGAAAATGCAGCGACCCGAATTGTGGAACCTCTACAATGGCAAAAAGCGCCCGGGCGAGCACTTCCGTGCTTTCCCGATCAGCAACTGGACGGAGATGGACGTGTGGCAGTACATCCTGCTGGAGAACATCCCCATCCCCAGCATCTACTTCAGTCACGTGCGCGAAGTGTTCGATCGCGATGGCGTGATCTATGCGAACTCGTCCTTCATGCGCTTGAAGCCGGAGGAGAAGCCACGCCAGATGCGCGTGCGCTTCCGCACCATCGGCGACATGAGCTGCACGGGCGCGGTGGATTCACCGGCGTCAACACTGGAAGAGATCATCGATGAGGTAGCCTCTTCGCGCGTGACCGAACGCGGCTCACGCATGGACGACAAGCGCAGCGAAGCGGCGATGGAGGATCGGAAGAAGGAAGGTTATTTCTAGAGCGATGAAGGACAATTCGACCCACGGGTACTTGGACATGGATCTTCTGCGATTCACCACCGCAGGTAGCGTCGACGATGGCAAGAGCACCCTCATCGGACGCTTGCTCTATGACACCAAGCAGATCTTCGAGGACCAGATGGAGGCCGTGACCAAAGCCAGCGCGAAACGCGGTGATGGCTCTGTGGACCTCTCACTGCTCACGGACGGCCTTCGCGCTGAACGCGAGCAAGGCATCACCATAGACGTGGCTTACCGCTACTTCGCTACGCCGAAACGGAAGTTCATCATCGCCGATACGCCCGGGCACATCCAGTACACGCGCAACATGGTCACGGGCGCGAGCACCGCGAACCTCGCCATCATCCTCGTGGATGCGCGCAAAGGGATCCTGGAGCAGACCTGCCGCCACTCGTTCCTCGCATCGCTGCTCGGCATCCCGCACGTGGTCTTCTGCATCAACAAGATGGATCTCGTGGACTACGACGAGGCTGTCTTCACCCGCATTCAGAAAGAGCTTGAGGACTTCAGCAGCAAGCTCGAAGTGCGCGATATCCGCTACATCCCCATCAGTGCGCTGAAGGGTGACATGGTGGTGGACCGCGGCGAGCGCATGCCGTGGTACCAAGGCCCCACCTTGATGTACCTGCTGGAGAACATCCACATCGCTGGCGATCTCAACCACATCGATCGTCGATTCCCCGTGCAGTACGTGGTGCGACCGATGACCGACGAACACCACGACTTCAGGGGTTTCGCTGGTCGGGTACAAGGCGGCGTCTTCCGCAAGGGCGATGCGGTACAAGTGCTGCCGAGCGGGTTCCAAAGCACGATCAAGAGCATCAACCTCGGCGAGCGTGAAGTGGAGGAAGCCTTCGCGCCACAAAGCGTGGTGATGACATTGGCCGATGAGATCGACATTAGTCGTGGCGACATGATCGTGGGCGCCAACAACGCCCCCGAGAGCTCACAGGATATCGATGTGATGCTTTGCTGGTTCAACGAGCGACCGCTGCAACCCGGCGGTAAGTATGCCGTGAAGCACACGAGCCGCGATGCACGGTGCATGGTGAAGGAAGTGAAGTACCGCATGGACATCAGCACCCTGCACAAGGCCGATGGCGACCCGACGATCCGCATGAACGACATCGGTCGCGTGCAATTACGCACGACCGTGCCGCTGCACTTCGACAAGTACCAGCGCAACCGTTACACCGGCAGCATCATCCTCATCGATGAAGGCACGAACGAGACGGTGGCGGCGGGGATGATCGTGTAGGAAGTAGCCGCAGAGGCGCAAAATCGCAGAGAACGCGCTTTACTGACCGGGGCGGAGGAAGTCACCTCAAGAAGGCGAACGGCACGATCGCTCTTCCCATCTTCACCATCCAACGCACGTATGACGCGGCTATCAGTGCACCCACGCTGTTGGCGATCATGTCATTGATGTCCGTGCGACGCCCAAGGGCTTCGAGGCCTTGCATCCATTCGGTGGAGAGTCCATAGAGCACGGCAATGAGAACGGACCAGAGGAGATAGCCTTGGGGTCGACCCTGCTTCACGAACGCACCCGCTAGCAGCACGGCAAGCACGAAGAACATGCCCGTGTGCACCAACTTGTCCAGGTCGAGGATCGCGAACCAATTCCATACTGGCAACGCCTTACCGGGGATCAAGCACAGCACGAGTATGATCAAGGCCCAAGCAATGGCCCAGCGCAAATTGCGCAGCATGATCTACGCTCCTACGAGCGCCTTGTACTGATCGGCGCTGAGCAGATCGTTCACCTGGCCGGCATCGGAGAGCTTCACGCGCACCATCCAACCCTTGCCGTAGGGGTCGCTGTTCACGCTGGCGGGATCGGTGGTCAGTGCAGGGTTCAGCTCGGCCACGGTGCCGCTCACGGGCATGAAGAGGTCGCTCACGGTCTTCACCGCTTCCACGGTGCCGAACACCGCTTCACGATCCAAGGTCTGCCCTTCGGTGCCGATGTCGATGAAGACGATGTCGCCCAATTCGCCTTGTGCGAAATCGGTGATGCCAATGGTAGCGAGATCGCCTTCAACACGGATCCATTCGTGGTCCTTGGTGTACTTCAGTTCGGCAGGGATATTCATGGCGACGAAATGTGGAATTGGGTTGGTATGGAAAGGCGGCTGTCCGAAGCGCAGGCGAAAATAGACGTTGCCGGATCTGCTCCATCAGTTGGTTCGGTAGTGCGCGAGAACCACACCGTCATTGCGGTAAATGATCTTCTCCACCCCGGGTTCCGGACGGCAGACCAAGGCGCTATCGGTGACCGGCCAATCGAAGCCAGACAGGGCTTTGCGCCAAGGGTCCGCATCAACCAGCGTGTCCTTACCTACACAATTCTCCGTCCAATGAACAAGAGAATCCGGGTCTACAACGAGGGCTACTATGATGGAATAGTCCGTGGGTCCGGGAACCAACCCTGCACCATTGTCTTGAAAAACGATGTGGTATTCCGCATCGCGGACCCCCTCCATGTGTGTCAAGTACTTCCTAAGGAAGTCGAGCTTTCCCTCTTTGGTGCCGAAAGCACTGCTCTGCGTGTCAGTGGTCTTTGCGCCTATATTCGAACAGGCCGCTAGCAATAAGACTGTCATTAACACCGAGCAGGTAGTCGCCATAGCACCACAACGGCTGCCCATGCCCTATTGAGCCAATGTGAATCGCAGGCTGATACCCAAGCTGGTGTTGGCGCTGGGGAAGCTGGTGGAGATGTATGGCTTGTTCACCACGCGCTCGTAGAACGCCCGCACGTTGAGGCGTTGGTTGAGCACGTAATCCGCGCTGGTCTTTATGGAGATCACGTTCTGTCCGGCGGTCACCTGGTTCTGCTGCTCCTCCATTTTGCGGATCACCGTGAAGTTGTCGCGCAGGCTCAGGTCCACGCGCAGGTTGAGGTCGCTCTCGGGTTTCTTGGAGCCTACGTTGAAGGGGAGCTTCACGTTCTTGAAGCGATAGCCTGTACCGATCACGTATTCCTTGCCCCGCACCTCGGTGACCTGGTAATTGGTGAGGCTCAGGCTGAGATTGCGATCGCGGTTGTACTCCACTTTGGCCAGCAGGCCGCTCTTCAACGTGGCATCGAAGCTCATGAGCGGACGCATGGCCTCCTGCACGGTGATCACGCTGATCTGGCGTGCGGGGATGAAGTTGCCGGCGGCGTCCGTTTCAGCTCCGCCCGGCACATAGAGCAAATTGGTCTGGAAGTTCGCGATGCTGAAGTTGCCGCGGTAGCTGTTCTTAACGGTGAAGGTGCGGAAGAGCTTGCCGAAGAGGGGGAGCTTGATGAGCCCGTCGTAGGTGATGTCCCAGTTGGGCATCGGCGCGGTCTTGAATGGATCGAGCTTCACCTTGTCGGCGCTCTTGCCAGTGTATGCCGCGAGGAACGAGGGGACCACCACGTCCTGATTGGTGGGGCCGAACCCGGTATAGAAATCGGTGTCGGGATCGAGCACCGAGTTGGAGTTGGTCTGCGCCAGTCGCGCACTGATCAACGGGCGGTTGGCGAGCACCTGTTGGAATACGTCGTTCACGAAGTTGCCATCGTCCTGTGCGAAGGCGGTCTTCCATGTGAGGATGCTCACGCTGAAGTTGCCGAATTCGTTGGGGCTGTCGTTCACGTACTCGCCCAAGGTGCTGTTCCAACGGAAGAAACTGCGGCGGTTCTCGCTGATGGCCTTGTTGGCGGTGAGTTCCACGCGCATGCCCCGGAAGGGTTCCAGCGAAAGGCGCGCGTTGATCGTCTCGGTGCGCGTGTTCGTGTAGTTGTTGAAGATGCTCGGCGTTTGCACCAGCCAGCCGTTGGTAGCCGCGGTGCGCGCGAAATCGCGGACGAGCTGGCCGTTGAGGTCGTGGTTCTGCTGGCCAAGAATGAAGCCGAAGCCCGGCGCCTCGAAATCGTCCATGCCCAAGATGTTCGTCTTGCGATCATAGCCGGGCAACAGCATGCCGCTGGTCTGGCTGTACGTGATCGTGCCGGTCCGTATGGTCATCAACAGGCGCGCGAGGCCTTCGAGCGGATCGATCTTCAACTTGTCCTTCGGCTCTTCATCGGGCTTGGGCGCAGCACCACCGCGCGCGGGTGTCGTAGCGGGCTTGGGTCCACGGCCTTTGCTTTTGTCGTTGATCTTCTTCAGCCACTTGCTCTTGTTGTACAGGCTCACGAAGTTGAGCTGGCCGTTCACCGAGATGTTCTGCGAGTTCTGGATGGTGTGGCCCAGGGTGTCTTGCGTGAAGGGTGCACGGTCCCACTGGTAGCCTGCCGTGTACGCGGTGTTCGCCGTCATCCAATCGGTGAGCGGGAACTTGTCCAACGGCAGTGTATAAGTGAGGCCGATGGTTTGATCGTAGCGGGTCACTTCGCCGAAGCTCTTCACGCTGGCCATCACGCTGTCCTTCCAGAGTTGGTACTCGTCTTCGTATTTTGGGTTCACGCGGCCAGGCGTTTCGCCGATCACCGCGAGGTTGTTGGCATTGAAATCCAATTTCAACGCCTTGGTGATCTCGTAACGGAAGCCGTACTGGCTCTGCCAGTTGAAGTTCTTGTTGTAGGTGGGGCGGGGTGGTAAAGATTCAATGTTCGGATTAGGCCGTACTAGGCGTTCGAGGTACATGCGGTCAACGCTGGTTCGGAAGCTTAGCTGCTTGAAGCCCATGTTCACGTTGAACTCCTTGATCAGCTTCAGCCACTTGCTCTTGCTCACGAAGCCAATGCCCCCGAAGGGCTCTATGGGTCGCGGCTTGGGGCTGTGCAACCAGGCTAATGAGCTACGGTAGGTGCGCGTGTTCTCGAAGGCGGTGTTCTGATCATAGTACTCCTGATCCGTGTAGGCGTAAGAGAGACTGAGGTTCTCCACGTCCCACAGGTGTTCATCGCCGCCGCCTTGGCCGCGATCCTTGCGCACGTTGGTGAAGTTGAGGCTGCGCCGTCGCGTATAGGTGCGCGATTCCTTCAGGCGCTGCCGTCGTTCATCCGGGGTGAGCGTGCGTGTGGCATCGTCCCATTGTATGTCGGGGTTGAGCGGATCGTACTGCGGATTGCTGATCTGCTCGCTGTAGCCCACATACATGGGTATGCGCACGTTGCTGGTTTCGGGAAGGAACTTGCCCATCTCCAGGTTCAGGCCCATGTCCACACCGTACTTGGTTTCGCGTTGGCGCTCGCTTACACGCTTGTCTATGCTTCCCCAGAAGGGGGTGCTGTAATTGGCCGCTACGCTGAAGCTTCCCAGATCGGCGAGTTGCGCGTTCAGGCGCGCGATCGCCGCCCAGCCGCCGCTTTGATCGAAATCGGTTAGTCGCAGTTCGTTCACCCACACTTCCAGGCATTGCGGCGCGCCGTTATCCGTGGCCCACGGATTCGCCTCTTCGCCGTCCTGCTTCGGGTTGCGGATGCCGATCATGATCGATCGCATCTGGCTGAGGTTGGGGCTACCCTTCACGAATATCCTGCGGTCGGCATCGGTACCGGAGAAGCGCAGGTTCCGCGGGAAGCCTGCCTGGTCACGCGCGATCTTCAGATCGTTCAACGCAGCGAACTCGATCTCCAGATCGTTGAGCTCGGGCCACACGTTGTAGGGGTCGTTGTTGAAATAGGTCGATGGGCGTAAGGGCACTTCGTACTCATAGTAATTGGCATCGAGATCATTCCCCAAGCGGATCCACACCGTGGCATCGCCGTACGCGATGGGGTGCGCTTGGTCACTGCCTTCGGCGTGTATGAACATGCGCAGCTTCTTGTAGCTGCGTATGTCGAAGCTCACGTTGCGGAAGGCGCCGCGCGAATCGCCATCGCGCAGGTTGCACACCTTCAGTTGCAAGCTCTGCTCGTTGAGGTTGCGCAGGTTGGCGCTGGCCACGTCGATCTCCTTGTTGATGCCCGGCGGCAGCACGTAGTTGATGGGGTATCGGTTGCCGTTCTCCTCGATGTTCACCGCTGCCACGCTGAACGTGGTGGGATCTGGATCACCACCGGG
>JBKJPT010000239.1:0-2799 GCA_046595075.1 Flavobacteriales bacterium | reverse complement strand
GCACCCATGTAGGCTAGTTGGTCCTTGTTTTCCTCAACGTGTATCGGAATGATGGTATCCACTTGGTTGTTCCTAAGTAGTATCACACCACTACCGTGCAAGAGACCTAGGGCCTTGAATGAGCCATCATCATCGAAGCGGATGTTCTCGGTCTCCTGAAGAAAACCGTTTAGGTTGATGGACCGACCTTCTGCTCTTATGATGAAGAGACTGTGGTTTACAAGTGTGCGCGGGCGGACTAGATCAGCAAAAGCACGATCACAGGCTGGGCAGCCTTCCTCCGTGATCACGAACACGGCTGATGGAAGTTGCTCTTGCGTCAGACCTAGATCTCGCGTCAGATATTCCCTCATCAACTGACTTCGGTCCGGCGACGCACAGGCCACAGCGAAGATCAGTGTCAGTTGTATGGAATGGCGAAACTTCATGGCCTAAGCCGATGAAAGGTCTTGACCTCGGAGGCTGCCTTTCTACCGGAACTCGCTACAAGGGTCCATACGCCGCGCTTTAAGCAAAGAAGAGTCCCTGCACGGTATGTTGGACCTTGCACGACATGCTCGGCAATTTGGTTGAACGAAGTATCGAGCACTACAAGTGACCAATCGCGCGCAGACGAACGGCGATCCACAGGAATTGTCTCCGGCACCTCATGACCGACAACGGCAAGGTAGTGTTGGCTTGGAGCGTCGAAGGCGAATGAAAGGACATAGGCCTGCGTCGAGAATCTCATATCGTGCCCAGCGCGACGGATGTCGTTCTCAGTGATCGCTGGCGGTGTGATGCCGACCGGCTTGTTCATGCAACGGATCGGGATCTTTCGTGCCACCGCCAAACTCGACGTGTCGATCTGCATTACGAACGGCGAGAATGGGCTGATCACGAATACACTACCATTCGCCACGACTCGCCCTACGCCCCCGATCGTGCAGCGTGGAGTATCGGTTAAGTGGCCGAGGATGTCGCATGCTCCGAGTTGTAGACCTGCGACCGCTGCATGTGCATCAAGTGCCGCGACCTTGCACTTCCAGGTTGCCTGTGCAAAATAGCGCCTATGGATCGAGGCCACGGAAGAAGTATCGTCTACGAGTGTATCAGCGCACGCCCCAACCCAACCGGTCTCGAGGTAGAGCTTATCGCGAAGCACTGCAGGACCCATAGAAATGTGGTACAATTCGTACTGGTCGCCGCGCGGATCACAAAGGTCCTGTGCCAAGGATCGAATGCGTGTCACGTTCCCATTTGGATCAACAACGGCATACTTGGTTCCGCGTTCATCGAGAACGAGCAGGCTGTCCGCAGCTATGAGTGTAAAGGTGTTAATGTCGTCCAAGCTGTCAAGAACAGGGCCTAGGGGTATGTCGTGAAGAGGCGTTCCGAACGGATCGAATACGCGAACGACAAGGTGCGTGATCGGGTCTCCAAGAAAGATGGACTCAACACCGGTCAACGGATCCGTGAACACTCCGCTGTAACGCGGGGTGTAGGGCCACTCTGTTTGAAAAGTTAGAACGTCAGTACTGTCAACAGCGTGGTGTTTATCCGAGACGGCACACGAACTTGCTCCACAGATGAGTAGCATTGCCGCGAAGGGGGCGAAGCGTATCACGGTCACGGCCTGATCTCAGCGTTTCGTCAGTCGCGTGCTTCCCAGTGTTCCATCACTACCGACCCATGTAAGCGTGTAACCGCCCGAAGGAACATCGTTCATCTGCAAGGTCATGCGCCGCGTTTGCGGTCCGGTGAACTCCGCCAGCCACTCCTTCCGCACCTGCCCGTTCCCATCTACGAGTTGCAACACCGTACGGTCCGCCTCTCGCGCAGGAAGATCCACCGTGGCCACATCATCACAGGGATCCGGGAATACGTGTAGTTCAATGGGCTTGAAAAGGCTCCTCGGATCGTCCTGCCATGTGCCATCGAGCCAGCGCATGAAGCGTTCAGGGGGTGGCCAGCCAGCGCGTTCCACCACGATCAGCAACGGCATCGGTGTGCGATCGCAATACCAAGCGTGGCGCACCTCGCGCATGTGTACCAACGCGGGGTCCTTGCGCGAAGTCACTTTCAGTTCATAGCGCACGCGCAGCACGTTCTCCACCGTTCCGTAGGGCATCACCAAGGTGCCCCATGCATCGGCTAGTGCATGCAAGGTGGTCACGCGCATGTCTATGCGGCCCGATCCCGTTACTGCGGCCAGCCCGGTACCCGACCATTGGGTGTTGATCCCGCACGGAAGATCGAGCACGGCAAGTGGTGGGTCGAACCGCACGAGCGCGCTGTCGGTGTATGTACCCAGCCAGTAGAGCGCGGTGTCACCTTGCTGATAGTAGGCGGTGGGCTCGCCGGGTATCTGTTGTACAAGAGCGTCGACGGGGAATGCCCCGGCCCCCGGCGCAATGCCTGTCGTTGTCCACGCGTACGGAACTATGGTGCCCGATGGTAGTCCGCTGTAGTCCCACTTCTGGGCTATGCCGGGTTTACCCGCCGCTTGGAACTGGATGTCGTGGTAGCCGAACACAGTACCCGTGGTAGGGAACACATGCTGGTCCAGGGTGGGCTGTGCTGCGGCCCATATGGGCAGCAGGATCGCGCCAAGGATGATCGGCGTTTTCATGCGACCAAGCTAGTACGGAGTGAAGGTGCTTGCATGAGCGCGACACGAAAGGATTCGTCAACGTGTATCGATGAAGCCCTTCTCGTGCGACCAACTCACGATGCGGTCCGCCGGTCCGAGAGCGAGCGTGTCGTCCGCAGTTTGGATGAAGAGGTCCATTCCTTCATCGCCGAGCTCGAAATGCAAGC
>JBKJPT010000082.1:0-8935 GCA_046595075.1 Flavobacteriales bacterium | reverse complement strand
GCTGACCGTGCTCGGCGCGCTGACCTCCGGCCAGCTCTGCGCCCAGAGCGGTCGCGTAACCCTGAGCGGTTCGGTGCGCGACAGCACAAGCGGCGAGGAGCTGATCGGCGCAGGCGTGTTGCTGCGTGGTCCCGTCGAAGCTGGAGCAGCATGCAATGAGTATGGCTTCTATTCCATCAGCGTACCTCCAGGTACTTATTCTGTGCTGTGCAGTTACGTGGGGTACTCCAGCTTCCAGCGGACGGTGCAGCTCAGCGCCTCGTTGAAGTTGGACATCCGCTTGAAGCCGAGCATCGAACTAAAGGAGTTCGTGGTTGAGGGAGATGGTGTCAAGGCCAGGCCCATCGATCGTCCGGACATCGGGGTGGAGCGGTTCGACATGAAGACCTTGGAGAAGATGCCCGTGATCTTCGGGGAGCGCGACGTACTGAAATCGCTGCAGCTATTGCCCGGCGTGAAGAGCGGTGGGGACGGGAGCGCAGGGCTGTTCGTGCGCGGTGGGGCCAGCGACCAGAACCTGATCCTGTTCGACGAGGCACCGGTGTACAACCCGAACCACCTGCTGGGCTTCTTCAGCACCTTCAACGCCAACGTGGTGAAGGATGTGCAACTGTACAAGGGCAGCATTCCGGCCGAATACGGCGGGCGCCTCTCCTCGGTGCTGGACATCCGGCTGAAGGAAGGCAACGACCAGAAGGTGAAGTACACCGGCAGCGTGGGCCTGATCAGCACGAACCTGATGGCCGAAGGGCCGATCAAGAAGGACAAGGCTTCCTTCCTGATCGCCGCCCGGCGCACCTACGCGGATGTTTTCCTGAAGCTCTCACCGGATGAGTCCACCAGCCGCAGCAAGCTCTACTTCTACGACTTCAACGCCAAGGTGAACTGGGATGTGCGCGAGAAGGACAAGCTCTTCCTGAGCGGCTACTTCGGGCGCGATCGATTGGGTTTTGGCGAGTCCTTCGGCATCGACTGGGGCAACCTCACCGGCACCCTGCGCTGGAACCACATCTACGGCTCGCGCTGGTTCTCCAACACCTCGCTGATCTATTCGGACTACAAATACGAGATCGCCATCAAGAGCGGCGAAGCGGACTTCACCGTGAACAGCGGCGTGCGCGACCTCAACCTGTCGCATGAGGTCAGCTTCTACCAGAAACCCGGGTCGCGGTTCCGCTTCGGCTTCAACTCCATCCACCACACCGTCACACCCGGTGAGGTCGCCTCCGAAGGCACCGGCGTGAACGATGTGAAGATCCAGGACCGCTATGGCTGGGAGAACGGCGTGTACGCCTCCTGGGACAAGGCGATCACGGACAGGTTATCCATGGCTTTGGGCACGCGCTTGTCGATCTACAGCGTGCTCGGCCCGGGCGACTTCTACTCCTTCGATGCAGAGGGCAACGTGACCGATACCGCCACCTCTTCGTCCGGCACCTTCCTGAAGACCTATGTGAACCTGGAGCCGCGCGCGTCCTTCAGCTACATGGTGGCGAAGAACACCTCATTGAAAGCCGCTTATGCGCGCACGACGCAGCACATCCACCTGCTGAGCACCAGCTCGGGCAATAACCCCACGGACAAGTGGATACCGAACACGAACAACATCCGGCCGGAGATCGGTGATCAGGTCTCCACCGGTTGGTTCCACGACATCGTGCGCGGCGAGAACACCATCCAGGTCAGTGTGGAAGCCTACTACAAGTGGCTGCAGAACCAGATCGACTACCGCAATGGATCGGATCTGCAGGCGAACAACCTAGTGGAAGGCGACCTGCTCACCGGGAAAGGTCGCGCGTACGGCGTGGAGTTCCTCGTGCGCAAGAACACGGGCCGCTTCACGGGCTGGGTGGGCTACACCCTAAGCCGCACTGAGCGCTCCATCGCGGAGATCGACCAAGGCGCTTGGTACGCTGCCCGGCAGGATCGCACCCACGACATTTCCATTGTCAGCATGTACGAGCTGTCCAAGCGCGTGAGCGTATCAGCGCTGTGGACCTACCAGACCGGCAACGCCGTTACCGTACCCTCAGGCAAGTACGAGCTGGACGGGGATGTCATCTTCGCTTACACCGCGCGCAACAGCAGCCGCCTGCCCGCCTACCACCGCCTGGACCTTTCGCTCGTGCTGAAGAAACGGCCCGAGGCGAAGTTCGAAGGGAGCTGGGCCTTCTCGTTGTACAACGCTTACGGCCGCATGAACCCCTTCAGCGTGACCTTCGAGACCGACCCGGACGATCCAAGCCGCACGCGCACCCTGCAGACCAGCCTCTTCCGCTGGGTCCCCTCCGTCTCCTACAACTTCACGTTCTGATGACGATGCGCTCCACCCTCCGGAACCTGCTGCTTGCCACGGGCCTGCTGTCCCTCGCCGGCTGCGAGAAGGAGATCGTGCTGAAGTACGATGAAGGCAGCTCGCGCCTGGTGATCGAAGGGGAGGTGGCCCCCGGCGCCGGTCCCCACGAGGTGCGCATCAGCCGGTCGGTGAACTTCACGGAACCGAACACCTTCCCCGCGGTGGAGAACGCCACCGTCACCATCACCGATGACCAGGGCGATGATGAAACGCTCGTACACCAAGGCGGCGGCGTGTACCGCAGCACGGGGCTCCTCACCGGCGTCATCGGGCACACCTACACGCTTACCGTAACCGCGGACGGCAACACGATCACGGGCGCGAGCACCATGCCCATGGCCGTTCCCATGGACACCGTGTCCATCGACAGCATCAGCGGCTTTGGGAACGTGAACCTCATCATCGTGCCGATCTACACCGACCCCGCAGGCGTGGTGAACCACTACCGGATCCGCGTGCGCGTGAACGGGGTGAAGTGGCCCGTTGTGTTCGCGCGGGATGACCTGCTCTCCGATGGCCAGGTGAACGGGCAGCCCCTGTTCTACAACGACGTGCCGCTGGAACTGGGCGATGTGGTGAGCGTTGACCTGCTCACGATCGATCCCACTGTCTTCAATTACTGGTACACCCTGGAGACCTTCTCCGGCAGCGGCGGTGTGGCGCCTGCGGATCCACTGTCGAACCTGAGCGGCAACGTGCTCGGGTACTTCAGCGCGCAGACGTCCTCCACGGTCACGGTGATAGTGCCCTAGTCATTGTAAGATGCCCATTGGGCAATTGGTGTTACCATGACACTACGAAGTTCGGTACGGTGCCACACGAAGGCTTTGTACTTGACTTGAGCGCTTCAAGCTGTTCGTTACGGGCATGGTCGTGCGTGGCGGAGCCACCGATCAGGATCAGTTCTCACCCAACCTCGCCCGTAGCTCTTCCATCTCGCGCTGCAACCCTTCCACATAAGCACGTTGAGACTCCAGCGCATCCTGCAATTCCTCCTGCGTGAAGCGCGGTGTAATGTGCTGCGGGCAGTTCCAATCGTACGCTTCCACATGTAGCAGTACGAATCGCTCCGGCTTCGCTTTGAAGGACGGGGGCATCAAGCGGGGCAGGAGTTCCGGGCGACTTTCCAAGGAGATCATTTCGGCCCTGGCGTAGAGCTTCAAACGCGTGCGGTGCGGATAGTCCATGAAGATCAGCGACACCTGTGGCCGCTCGCTGATGTTGCCCAGTGAGATGAATTGTTGGTTGCCGCGCACATCAGCGAACGCCACGGTGTTCTTGTCCACCGCTTGCACAAAGCCTTTCGGCCCGCCGCGATGCTGGATGTACGGGAAGCCGCTGGCCCCAATGCTCGCCATGTAGAAACTATCGCGCTCGGCGATAAAACCCATCTCGCTTTCGGTGAGCCCGTCCTCGAACGTGGTGTGCTCTTGTCGTGCATAGGCCGACCGGCTGCCGAACTGCTCTTGCAGCTTCTGCACGGCTGGCGTGAAGGCGAGCGAGTGATAGGGATTGGCCACGGAGGTTTTCTGTTATCGGAGCTTGCGTTCGCTTTCGCTGATCGCCAGATCGTTGATGCTCGCGAAGCGTTTGCGCATGTGGCCGAACTCATCGAACTCCCAGTTCTCGTTACCGTAGCCGCGGAACCAATTGCCCGCCGCATCGTGCCACTCGTACTCGAAGCGCACGGCGATGCGGTTGCCTTGGTGCGCCCAGTACTCCTTCTTCAAGCGGTAGTCGAGCTCCTTCGCCCACTTGCGTTGCAGGAAGGCGATGATCTCCGCACGACCGGTCAAGAATTCGTTACGGTTCCTCCACTCGCTGTCCACGGTGTAGGCTTTGGCAACGCGCTCAGGATCCTTGCTGTTCCAAGCGTCCTCGGCCATCTGGATCTTCTGGCGCGCGGTCTCCTCGGTGAAGGGGGGAAGGGGTGGTCTCGGTTCCATGGTTCGAAGTTGATCAAAGGTGGCGCGGTGGATCTCGTGCACGTACGGGAGGGCAACGGAACCTTCCGCCGCCCTCCCGTTCGCGTGTTCAGTTACGCCGTCGCTGTTGCCAGCTCCGGTGCCACCGGGAAGTCGATGGGCACGTTCATGATGTTGTTCAGGTAGTTCATCACCACTTTGTCGGCGATGGCGATCACCACTTCCACCAGGTGCGCGTTTGAGTAGCCCGCGCTGAAGAAGGCTTCGAGCGTGCTACTGTCCGGACGCCCTTTCGTGAGCGTGATCGCTTTGGCCAGGCGCACCAAAGCATCCAGCTTGGCATCAAAGGGTGCTTCACCGGCGCGGAGCAGCAATGTTTGCTCATCGCTGAAGCCGTTCATCTTGCCGATGGTGGTGTGCGCGCTTTGGCAGTAGTGGCACCCGTTCACTTGGCTCACCACCAGGTTCACCGCTTCCTTTTCTTTCTTGGTGAGTTGGTTCGGTGCGTTCTGGAATTGCAGGTACTTGCCGAGGCCATGTTCCGAATAGGCCATCACCGCGTAGAGGTTCGGCACGAAGCCGATGCCCTTCTGCAGGTTGTCGAAGATCACTTGGTTGTTCGGGGAGACTTCCGCTTTCACGGGGACATTGAAGCTGCGCATCGTCGTTGTTTTTGGGTGTCGATATTGACGATGCAAACATTGCCCGATGCTCACGGCCCCAGGTAGGCCGGGCTTCCCGAAGGGTTGGCAATTGTTCCCGTGAGCGAGCCAGCGCGGAATTCCGAAGGCGACACACCCTCCTGTGCCTTGAAGAAGCGGCTGAATGTCTGTAGGTCCTCGAAGCCCAGCTCGAACGCGATCTCCTTGACGGACATATCCGAATAACGCACCAGCCGCCGCGCTTCCAACATGATCCGCTCCTGAATGATCTTCAACGGAGAACGCCTGCCAAGTTGCGCGAAGAGATTCGCCAAGGTCTTCGGTGATCGGTGTAGCAGCTCCGCATACTGCGCCACGCTGTGCTTGGTGCGGTAGTTCGTTTCCACCAGGTAATTGAACTGGCGCACCATGTCCACATCATCATGCTGTAACAGGCCCAATGAAAGCTGTGCTTTGTACAGCCGTGTGCAGAGGATCAACATGCGCCGCAACATCATTTGCAGCATCTCCATCTGCATGGTGTCCGTGGACGACATCTCCAGCATGAACATGCGCCAAAGGATGTCGTACTTCTCCAGTTCCTCGGGCGGAATGGCGAGTATAGGAGCATCGGCCGCGGCGAAGAAGAGGATTCCTTTGCAGCCCACTTCGCTGTCGCTTTCCACCACACAGAAGAACGGGCGATTGAAACGGACGAGGCGCCCACGCTCGACCTGAACCGCTTCCACGCGATGGAATTCGTTCAGGAAGATCATCTGGTCCGCCTCGAGCAGCACCGGTTTGCCATCCACGCGCAGCTCCATGCGCGCGCCGCTGTTCCAAATGATGCCCAGCCCGTTCTCGAAACGCTCCTCGAGCAAGGCGGCGTTCTTCGCGTCCACTTCCGTGAGCCGCAGGATCTCGTTGGTGGCGCCGTTGTATTGCATGGCGCAAAGGTGTGATGGATCGTTGGTTGGCTCGATCTTGGGGGCGCACGCTACCTCCTCATCAAGCGGAAGGCGATCCCCCTGCCCATCTTCTGCATGATGGCCAGATCGATCCACACCAGCGCGAAGGATTCGAGGATGTGCACCTTGTCATCGCCGCCCATGTCGATCGCATCCGTAAAGCCGACGTCCTTCACCAGTTGACAAACGCGCTCCTTGGCTGTTGCGCTTCCACCGGCCATGAACATGTCGGCCAGTTCGTTGCCATAACGCTGATCGGCGAGGTTCTCCCAGCCGGTGCAGTTGAAGACTTTCACCGCATCGGCACCGGCCTTTCGCAGGGCATCGAAGCCGACGGCTTGCCCCGGAGGCCCGGCCATGTTCGTGGCGTCCATCACGAGCTTGCCTTGTAGCGCCTCACCAAGACTCGCGGCCAGTTCCGCGACGATTTTCCCTGGGGTGGCGATCAGCACAGCGTCTCCGGCACGCACTGCTTCGGGTATGGAGAGCACACGCGCATCCGATGTTGCCGGCGCCGATGATCGTGATGGTCATGTTCAAGGATGTTGGTAGCTGGTGCCGAAGGTCCAGAGAAGGTCCTGGTATTGATTGGTGCGTTGCACAACGCTCTCGTAACTCCAGTTCATGGCCTGTCGGAGCGCGAAGCCTTTCTTCAGCGGAACGCTCAATGCGGCTTCGGCATGCGCGCGAAGATTGTCGCTATCGGTGATCGACGGTTGCACCCAGAGTTCGTATTGCAATTTCAGAACACCGCTCAAGAGCTTGTGTTCGCCGTAGATCCTTCCGGTGATGCGGTAGGTATCGATCACTGGATCGGTAAGGTCGTTGCGTTCGCGGTAGTTGGCTGTGCGAAAGGTGCTGGTCTCGTAAGTGCCCGTGACAGAGACTTTCAGGAGCTGCGCATTCTTTCGCAGCAGCACATAGGTGGCGCCCGGCCCCACTTGGGTGCGATGTTCGATGCCACGCTGATGGCTCCGTTGGTACCACAGCATCACATACGGATAGAGCCGCGCCTTCGGGTTCGCATACAGGAAGTTGCGCCACACACCTTCGCCCAGCGTTTGCCGGTAGAAGAAGGTGCCGTACTGGTAGCTGATCGCGCTCTTCACGCCCCAGTGCGGTCGCACATGCGCGGCCTCACCGGTCCCGAGCAACGTGAATTGCTCAACGTTGCCGCGCAGCCAACTACCGCTAGCGCTTGCGCGGTATTGCCAGCGCAGCGTGTCGGCTTCGCTCAGTTGCGCATCCGCTCCAACCGCGAGGAACAGTGCCACCAAGAGAGCGAGCGCACGCATCACTTGCCGGTGGCGAAGAAGAATTGCTCGCGCGTGATCTTCCCATCGGTCACTTCATACACCGCGACTTCTTCCATCTGCGAACGGCCTATGCCTTTCAGGGTCACATCCATGTTCATCGAAACAGCGAAGTGGTTGCCCGCCAGGACGGGATCGCTCACATGCCCACCATGAAACGTTTCGAGCATGGCGTGGAACTGTTCGGTCTTCGCCAGCACAGCGGCCTTGCCATCGAGGCGCTCCGGTCCGTTGGCGTAGCCCGGTGGTTCGTGGCTTACCACGTTCGTTGCGTAAAGCTCCTTCACGGCCTCTACGTTCTTGCCTTGGCGGCAGAGTTCCACCAGGCGGTCGGCGACTTGTTGCGTTGTCATTTTCGTTGGGTTGGTTGTTCAGGAGAGATAGCCGTCCACAGGCTGGAGCTTGGTCGGTAGTTCGGTTTCGCCGAGCAGTTCGCGGAGATCGCGCTCGATGGTGTTGCAGATCGCGGTGAGCGGCACGTCGGTGATCCGCGCCTCGAAAGGATCTTCGTTCACCTCGCCCACTTTACCTATGATGGCGAAGACGAAGCTGATGAGCACCGCGATCGGGATCACCGCCCAACCGATGTTCATCTTATCCAGATCGGCAACAAGGCAGAACGGCAACAGCACCATGAAGACCTGTAGGAAGAGCCGCGTGAAGTAGTGGTATTGCCGGAGCAAGGGTGTGTTCTTGATGCGGTCGCAGCCGCCCTGATAGTTGGTCAGCGCAAGCAGCTGGCCTTCCATTTGGAAACTGTCGAAGCCACCAAGCGTGCCATCGGCCATGGCTTGGTAGATGCGGTGGCCCATCTGCTGCATGAGCACATTGGGTTTGTTCTGCGCGCCAAGCAAGCGTGTTCGCGATCCATCGGGAAGAAGTGGATCCAATTCGTCCCAGTTCGCCTGCACACGCAGATGCATCCGCATTGCATGGGCCCACGCTATCGTCAAGTACACCAGCTCCCGCTTGAAGGTATCGCTGCGGGCGCGGTCGTAAGTGGGCTGGTGCGCGTGGCTATCGGCGAACGTGGTGACCAGTCGCGCGAGGACGCGGCAGCTGTTCACGATACCACCCCAGAGGGTCCGGGCCTCCCACCAACGGGCATAGGCGTTGTTGTTACGGAAGCCGATGAAAATGGCCAGCGCCCCGCCCAACGTGGCCGCAATGCTGAAGGGCAGGGCCACCAAGGGTTCCGCACGGTGCAAGAGGAACGCCGTCGCCGCTGCTGTTGTCGCCAGCAGCATTTCGCCGCGCACGTAGCCCAGAACTTTCAGCGGATCGAAGCGGCGCTTGATGATCATGGCTCAACGACCAATGGCCTCGATCACCACACGCGCCGTTTCAGCACCGGAGAAGTTCTGCTGACCGGTCACCAGGTTGTTGTCGCGCACGGCGAAGGCGCGCCACAGACCGGCTTGCACGAAGTTCGCACCGAGCTTCTTCAGTTCGTCCTCAATGCGCCACGGCATCACATGCTTGTCGCGCGGCAGCAGGTTGTAGTTCCACACGGCGTTGTCGGCAAAATCCTCTTCCACGTTGGCGAATCCGGTCACAGTCCTGCCCTTCGCGAGGTATTCGCCGTTGCTAAGCTTGGCGTAATTCAACACCGCCACACCATGGCACAGTGCGCAAGCGATCTTGCCCGCCTCGTAGAACTCCACGAACTTCTTGTGGAGATCCGTTGCCTTCTCGAAGGTGAACATCGGCGCCTGTCCGCCGGCGACCACGA
>JBKJPT010000116.1:0-21546 GCA_046595075.1 Flavobacteriales bacterium | reverse complement strand
TACGAAGGCATGTTGCTCGCCTGTGCGCACTATGGTGTTGACCTCGTGGGCGGCGATACGTGCAGCAGCACCAGTGGACTGATCATGAGCATCACCGCGATCGGCGGAGCGACGGCGCAGGACATTGTGTACCGCCACGGCGCGAAGGAGAACGAACTACTGGTGGTCACCGGTGACCTCGGTGGTGCTTTTATGGGGCTGCAGGTGTTGGAGCGTGAGAAGGCCGTGTTCAAGGAGACCGGCGCGCAGCCGGACCTCGTGGGCCACGACTACATCCTAGAGCGCCAATTGAAGCCAGAGGCGCGCAAGGACATTGTGGAGTTGTTGCGAACGATGGGCGTGAAGCCGACGAGCATGATCGATGTGAGCGATGGCCTGGCCAGCGAAGCGTTACATCTCGCGCGTGGTTCTGGCAATGGTGTGCGCATCTACGATGAGAAGATCCCCATCGACCCAACCACCTACCAGACCGCACGCGACTTCAACCTGGATCCTTCAACCTGTGCGCTCAATGGAGGAGAAGACTACGAGCTGCTCTTCACCATCGCGCAAGCGGATTACGAGAAGGTCAAGGGCAACCCCAGCATCTCCGTCATCGGCCACATGACCGACAAGGCCAGCGGGTACATGCTCGTTGACAAGCAAGGAGGCTTGCACGAGTTGCGGGCGCAGGGGTGGGATGCGTTCCTGCGGAAGTGAGGGATCACTCCTTCACAACGCGCACCGCTTCTCCATTGGAACTCCGCAATAAGTAGATCCCAGCTTCAAGATCGGATAGTTCGATCGTGTTGATCCCGGGCACCAGCGTTTGGCGGTGCACCACCTGACCGGTGGCAGAGAACAGTTCAGAAGCGATGGGTCGCGCTTCCGTTGAACGCACGATCAAATTCGAGTTCGAGGGGATGGGCCATGCGCTGAAAGAGCTTGAGGTGGTGGCATCGATGCCTGTGCCTAGCCCGTCGATACGCCCATCCACGAAAGCTTGCAAGCCACCGTTGTTCACCATGGTGGGTGTGATGGTGTAGGGTCCGCTCACATGGCCGGTGAAATAAACCACACCGCTCGGGTCGCACGAGACCGCTTGGGCGTTGATCTGCCCCGGTATGCTCGTTACCGCCCATTGCGCGGTGCCGTTGTTGCTGAAGGCCACTACTGTTTGGGCGTAGGCACCAATGGTGATCGCATCGCTCACCACCCCGTTTCCCCATTGCGTTTGCCCGCGAGCGGTACCGGTGAGGTATACGTTGCCAGCCGCATCGCAATCGATGCTTCGCATGCGGCTCTGTCGCATATCGCCGTTGATATTTCCTCCGGCTGGTGCGCTTTCATGTCCCCATAGGAATTCGCCGAGGCTGTCCACTTGGGTAAGGAACACATCGCCCACCCAATTGGGTCCACTGAACAGCACATTGCCGAACGCGGTCGGGCTCATGATATCACCGCTCACAAAAGCGTTGCCGTTCGGATCGACGGCAATATCAGGGCTATGGAAGGTGCCAGCCGTGGCGAGGTGCGCCCAGTGGCCCGTGCCATCAGCGCGCATGCGCAGCACGAAGATCATGTACGTGTCATCCACCGTTGCCGAATACCCCCCGAACTGCAACGGACCCGAGTTGTCGCCCGTGCTGCCGGTCACGTACAGGTTGTTCCACGCGTCGAAGCCAAAACCGCCCAGCGTTCGCGTACCGTTGATGATGATCTCTTGGTCGTCCTGCCCGAGCGCATCCACGGAGATCAAGCGCAGCGTTTCGAACTCTTCCAAGCCGTACCACAAGGTTCCGTTCGCATCGAATTCCAAAGCAGGTATGCCTTGGCCATCGGGATGGGTAATACTGATGTTGCGGGCCCACTGCAGGTTGAAACTGGTGCCGTCCAATGCGGTGAGGAAGAGGTCAGTGTCCAGAAAACCGACAGGGCCTCCGATGGTGTTGCCGTCGCAGAATTGGATCGCGCCCATGAAGCGGCCCGCCACGTAAATGGTCCCATCCTCGCCGACCACCATGCTCTCCATCGCGACCGAATCCGACATGACGCAACTAGCGAAAGGAACACCCGTGAGCGGATCGATCCATTCCACGGCCAACGAACTGAAGATCTCTTGGCCATAGTTCATTGCTGGCCCAAAGCCCCGCACACCGCCCAAAAGGCCGTTGCTGGATGCGCGCACTTGGTGGTTCGGCATCTGATAGTTCAGATTCCAGCCAACGGGTTCGGAATGGAGCCAGAGCAGGTCCTGCGCAGCGAGCGGGATGGTGGCGAACAGAAAGACGGCGGTGTACAGCTGTTTCATGGTTGGTGGTTGCTTAATGGAGACAGCCATATGCTTGCCTCCGTTGCCTTCTCTGGAACTATGCCGCGTGTTCCATTGCACGCATGCGCAGTTTAATACGCTGCGCGAAAGTTTCCCCGCCCAACTTGCTTTCGGCCCAGGCGATGGGATCGAAGTGATCGAAGACCACATGTTCCGATGGTTCCGCAGCGAGCGGCACTACAGCGACGTGGAACCGGTGGAAGAGATCCGCCTGCACCTCGCCGTTCTTCGCCACGGCGAGGCCACGCATCAGGTTCAACAACAGTGGTTCGAACCGGTGCTTCCTTTCATGCAGCCGCAGGTAGCGATCGGTGTTGCGCAGCGCGTAGCTGAGCAGATCGGTCTTGCCCGTTTCCCAGAGCACGATCAATTGCAACAGTCGTCCGGCGCAAACCGCGTCGCTCTGGTCGTCGGCACGTACGCCATTGAGCAGTTCGTTGATCCAGTGCATGGCCTTGTCGTACCGTCCCGCACCGAAGTGCGCGTACGCTAACTGGTAGTGGAACCCAGCGCGGCGCACCGGCCCCATGTGCCGGTCATGGTCGGCGAGGCCACGCTCCACCAAAGGCACCAGTTCCAGTGCCTTGGAGAAATCGCCCAACCGCATGTACATGGATAGTTCCAAGCTGGTGCTGGTGCTGAACAGCTTAAGGTCGAGATCTTCCGATTCGGGCATGTTCCATTGCGACGGCAGTGTGCGGAAGGACTTCAAGTGCGCGAACGCTTCACCGTACCTGCCTCCTTGGATGCACACGTAGATCAAGTTGCTCATCACACCCAGCACCAGGTTCGGTTCACCTATGAACCGTTCGCGTTCCTTGTTGAGCAGCGCGAGGTTAGTGCAGAGGTGGGCATGGCAACCGGGAGTGTCTCCTGCTGCGAAGGCGGCGGCGCTGTGCAAGTGGTGGTAGAGGAACCTTGCCTTGGCGGTGGTGAGCCCCGCGGGGTCTTTCAATAATGGATGATGGAGCAGGTCGCTGAGGACGGTTTGCGCCTTGGCATCGCGCGCCTGGCCATTGCGGTACAAGTGCAGGAATAGCTTGCTCTTGAGGTTCCACAAGCCGTTGATCTGGGCGAGTTGTTCCACGAGTTTTTCATCCTCGGTGGCGCGTCGGACAAGATCAGCCTCGTTCACTTCGGCATAGTTGCGCCCTTCCACAAGCCGACGCTCCCATTCGGTGGCGGCAAGAAGCGCGTGGGTGCGGTCGTGCTGTTCGGCAAGGCGGCGTACGCTCAGCAGCATCTTCATCGCATCGTGGTACAGCGCGCGTTGGTAGAGCAGTTCCACATGATGCAACTGGCGGTAGAGGCGCACATCCACGGAGCTTTCAGCATGGAAGGCATCGAGGCTCCGCAGGATCGTCTCGTACAATCGGCGCTTTGTGATGGTGAAGCGGTGGGTGAAGGCTTCGTTCGCGAACCGGGTCAACAGGGCTCCCTCGTCATAGACCTCCATGCGCGCGATGGCATCGAAGATCACCTGATGGTTGGATCCGCTTTCGGCGTTGTGGCGTGCGGTGTAGAGCTTGAAGTAGCGCTTCTCCGCACGGCTCATGGACCTGATCAACCGATGCACATGGTCCTGGCTTTTCCTGGGCATGTTTCCGTGGTGTTGGCGTACGCACGGAGAAAGTAGATGGAACAGCCGAAGCACAAGTATCGACTACGGGGAACGGTCCATCACCACAGAGGAGCGGTGGAAATGAAAACGCCCGGCATTCCGGGCGCTCATCGTAAGAAGCGAAGTGAGGGGGTCAGTTCGACTTCTTCTTCTTGTTGCGCTCACCATCACCTACATCGTCACCGTCGTCGCTGATGGTGTCGCCGTCATCCATGTTGCGGTCGCTGCCGTTGGTGGCTCCGTTGGATGTGTCATCCATGTTCACCATGGTCGGCAGTCCCTTGGTGGTACCAGCCATCGCGCAGTCTGCCGGGGCATCCAATGGCTCTTTGGCGCAGGAGACCATGAGCAGGGCCACGAGGAGCAAGGCGCTCCAGTTTTGCTTCAATAGGTGCATGGCGGTCTTCATAGCTGCCCAAAAGTAGAGGCGTCCTACGCGGATAGCAAACTTTAGGAGGCCTTTTTTCCTACTTGATCCACAGGCAGTTCAATGGTGACGGTGGTTCCCAGCACCTGGCCGTTGGGCTGATCATACCGTTCCCTGGGTCCATCTATCCGTATATCGGTCAATTCCAACCGCCGGAGCACATCGGCCCTACCCTTTGTGATCTCAATCCCACGGGAAATGTGGTCACTTTCCATGGCCTCTTTGGACTTCAGGCTACGGTCCACGCCGATACCGTCGTCCACAATATGGATGGCCACCTGCCCGGCCCGCTCGGCCGCCTGCACCCGGATGTGCACGTGACCTTGTCGTTCCATGGGCAGTATGCCGTGCCAAATGCTGTTCTCCACGTACGGTTGCAGCATCATAGCGGGCAGGTGCACATGGTTCGCGTCCACGGCGGGGTCCACGCTTATGGTGTAGCGGAACTTGTCCTTGAAGCGCATGTGTTCCAGGTTCAGGTACAGTTCCAATCGTTCGAGCTCCTCGGCTAGGGTGGTGGTGTCATTCTGGCTCGCATCCAGGTTCTTGCGTATGAGCTTGGCGAAGCTTGTGAGGTAGCGGCTCGCGGTAACACGGTCCTGCCGGTTGATGTGGAACTGGATGCTATTGAGCGCATTGAAGACGAAGTGCCGGTTCATGTTGGCGTTGAGCGCCTGCTGTTCCAGTTGCAACATGCGCGAGCGTAGCAGGAGCTGGCGTGTGTGATCACGACGCGCTCGGCGAGTGGCCCTGTAACGTTGTACGCCAAAGAGCGCCGCGCCAACAGCGAGTCCACAGGCGAGATAGAACCACCAGCGCGCCCAGTAGGGTGGATCGATCCGGAATCCGAACGAAGCTGGCGCACCCCAGTGCGATCCGTCGGTGCTCGCGGCCACTTCGAAGGTGAACACGCCATGGGGCAGGTTGCTGTAGCTGGCGAAGCGCGCCTCGGTGGACGGCAGCCAATCGGGATCATAGCCAACAAGCCTGTAGCGGTAGCGCACACGTTCGGGTCGCGAGAAGCAAATGGCCGCATAGTCGAACGTGAGGTAATGCCTGCGGTGGTCAAGGTGGAGGCCCACTGGAAGGCCGCTGCTCGCGATGCTGTCGCACTGGCCCTTCCACCCGGTGGCTTGCAGGAACGAGCGAAGCGCGGTGATGTGCACGCGCGGTGTGTTCGTCTGTGGAGCCTTGCCATGGTGATGTGCATCGTGGTAGAGCATGCCCTCCGCTGTGCCGAAGAGCGAACGATCGTTCGGGCCGATGTAAGCGGCATTGAGGTTGAACTCCAGGCTGCGTAATCCATCGGACATGGTGATATGCTCGAAGGCGGCACTATCGGCCAGCAGGCTGTCCGGGTGGAAGAGGAAGAGACCGCCGTTGGTTCCAGCCCAGATCCTTTCATCTGCATCCATGGCGAGCAGGTCGAAGTAGTTGGATCCGAAATCAGTTGCGAAGTGAACGGTGCGTATGCGGCCTGCATCCAGGCATGTGAGGCCGTTGGCCGTGCCAGCCCACAGGCGATCGCGGCGGTCCAAGAGCAGGCACAACACGGTGTTGTCGCTCAGCCCATCCTCGGTGGCGTAGCGTTGTACGCCGGCCTCGGTCATGAGCACCAATCCATTGTCCGTGGCCATCCACAGCTGGTCTTGGCGATCCTGCACAATGCAGCGCACCGATCTCCCCGGGCCGGTATCTGCAGCATACTTGTACACGACACCATTTGCACTGATGGTAGTGAGCCCATCGCGCGTACCGCACCAAAGCGTACCCGAGCCATCGCGGAACAACGCGAATACGCGTTGCCCGGCCAAGGCAAGACCGTCCGGCAGCGGGAGCACCATCCCATCGCGCAGGTGAGCGATACCATCGCTGGTGCCGAACCACATGGATCCGTCGGGATCGGTGAGGCCGCACCAGATGGTGTTGTTCGGTAGTCCGTCCACCGTGGTGATCATGGCCATGCCATCCATGCGGCAGATGCCATTGTCGTATGTCCCCAGCCAGAGATCTCCGCGCTGATCGGCGGTGATGCTCATGACCAGATCACTGCATAGGCCATCCTTCACCGTGAAGGTGACGAAGCGATCACCGAGGTAGCGCATGGCACCGGCACCATCGGTTCCGAACCACATGTTGCCTTCATCGTCCTCGTATGCGCATTGTATGTTATCGCTGGGCAGACCTTGGTGCACGGTGTAAGTGCGCAAACGCTCGCCTTCGATCATGTTCACGCCCAACTTGGATCCTACCCAAATGCGTCCGCGATGATCCACCAGGAGGCAGCGCACGTTGTTCTGCAAGAGCCCGTTCTCTTCATCATATTCCTGCTGCGTGCCGTCCACGGCAATGTGGTAGAGCCCGCTGCCCAATGTGCCCACCCACCAGGAGCCATCGTCACTTTGCGCGAGGGCGCTCACGATCTTGGGTTCGGGGTCGCCGAAGGTGATCGCGCGACAGGTTCCATCCTTGCAGTGCAGGAGCCCGTTGCGCAGTCCGACCAACAAGCCACCACCGGTGAGCTGCAACAGGGAGCGCACATGTGTGGCGGTGTCCGAAGGAAAGCCGTCCATGGCATGCATGCCTTCAGCATCGCGCACGAACATGCCGCCACCATCGGTGCCGATGTACAAGCGACCATCATGTGCAGCGCCAAGTCCGAGTATGCGTGCACCATTGCTGCTTTCGGGGAGCGGTTCGGTCAGCAGGCGCTCACCGATCACTTGCACAATTGAGTTGCCGGCGCCCATCCAGAAGCTTCCATCGCTTGCGCGCACCAAGGCGCTCACCTGAGCGTCGGGCAATCCGTCTTGTGGGGCCACATTGTGGGAGAACTGCCCGTCGAAGCGGCTTGCACCCCCGAGCGTACCGAACCACAAGTAGCCATCGGCGTCTTGTGCCATGCACCGCACCTGACTTTGTGCAAGGCCTTCCTTGGAAGTGTATTGGCGAAAGGCGTGTTGTTGCGCGAATGAAACGCCACCCATGGCGAGCGTGATCACCACCGATACAGTTCGCACAACAACCCTCCGATGCACGCTCAGAAGGTGTTGAGCAGGCCGAGGAAATCGGGCATGCGACGGCGGGATACCGGAATGAGCGTGCCGTTGTCCAGCACGGCCATGTTGCCTTCGGTGCGATTGAACTCCTTGAGGTGGGCGAGGTTGATGATAAAGCTCTTGTGCACGCGGAAGAAGGTCTTGGGGTCGAGTTTCTCCTCGAAGATGCGGATGTGCTTGCTGCTCACCGATCGCTTGCCGTCCTTGAGGTGTATGGTGGTGTAGCTGTCAGCGGCTTCGAGGTACATGATCTCCTCGTGCTTCAAGAGCACCAGTCCATCACGGCCCGGCACGGCCAGGCGCGAGCTCAGCGGCGATGCGGGATCCTTCATCAGCGCAGCGATGGCCGATCCTTGTCCGTTGATCTCGTTGGTGGCGCGTTCCAACTTCTTCACGGCACGTTGCAGTTCCTCGTGATCGATCGGCTTCTCCAGATAGTCCAGCGCGTTCTGCTTGAAAGCCTTCAGCGCGAACTCATCATAGGCCGTGGTGAATACCACCGGTAGATCCAGCTCGGCCACCGAAGCCAATAGCGCGAAGCCATCCTCGCCGGGCATCTTGATGTCCAAGAACAGGGCGTTGGGCTGCAGCTCATCGATGCGCTTGCGTGCCTCGGCAGCGCTACCCGCCTGCCCCACCACCTGTACCTCCGGGCAATGCTCGGTGAGCATCAGTTGCAGGTTCTCCCGTGCATCGGCTTCGTCGTCCACGATCAGTACGCGCAATGCCATGTTGTTCTGGTTTGGCGAAAAGATAACCGTTCGTCCGAGTGCGGCGCCGGGTGTGCAGGCAACGGCATGCTTTCAACGAACAACGGTCGATCGAATCGGGTGACCACGACCAGCCTGATCACACGTCCCGCCGAACCTGTTCGCCTTCGACACGCATCAATTTCCACCGCTCGCTTTAGCAACTGCACCGTTGCTCGTTCGTCACATCCATAACCGTTCATATGCCGGTAGCTTGGTGCAGCGATACGATCCAAAACCCCTCGTTGCCATGAACACACAAAGCACATCCACTTCACTGTGGATCTTCAACGATCAAGGGAGCTAGACTCCCGGCATTTGGTTTGGGCTTGGTTTGGTGGTGGAGCCCGGGCGGTCGAAAGACCGCCCGGGCTCGTGCATTCTAGGAAACCCGCACGTGTTGGTGCCCGTTGAAGCGCCGGACCCCTTCGACAAGGCAAGGGTCGCAATACACCAGCCATGGCCCAAGAACAACATGAGATCCGCTTGCGCATCGACCAGATCGAGCGCCTGCTGATGTTCGACTACGAACCCGGTACGCAGGACGCCCTCTTCGACATCTGCGACAGCCAGGGGCACATTGTGAAAACGGGCGACGTGCGTGGGCCCGTGACGCGTGTGCGCATCACCGACCTGCAAGGCGAGGAGTACTACCTCATGGTTCTCGATGGTGAGATCTCCACGGTGAAGCCCTTCCAACTCCGCAGGGCCTCTTGACCACCTCTCTTCCTATCGTTCCCGTGTATCGTGCATTGGCCATTGTTGGCAATGTGCTGGTGAAGGATGAAATGGGGGAGGTGTACCATGCCCTAGTGGTGGACACCACGCTGCCGGAGGTTGTGACCGTGGTCTATTCGATCCCGGTCTCTCGCTAGTTGCGACCCCCACGGGCGATATTTCATTCGTATCGAAACCCTTTAACGACCCGAGCTTGACCGGCTCCTAGGGCACGCTTCCTTCTGCACGATGCGCTTCGGCACCAGCGTCCAGACCACGCCGCATAGAATGCCGAGCATGATCTGGATGTTCGCTGTGGGCCAGTGCATCACCTTGAAGAAGAAGCCACCGAGCACGAGCGCCAGCCCAACGAGCAAGAGGGCCGGGGTGCGCAAGTCGCCAAGGCGTGGCAGGTTGATGTGTGTGCGGTCGGAGAGCAAGGTTGCCGCAACGAGCACCACCACGCCATAGAAGACGATGGTGCCACCGGGCCAGTGCAACAAGTGCATCAAGGCGGTGACCAAAAGCAGCAGGCCACCGAGCGGGCGGATCATTTCACCTGCGGAGAGCGCCCTGCCCTTCCTCAAGAACAAGAGCGCCACGCTTCCGGCAACGCACAAGCAACCGGCAAGCAGGCTCATGCTGGCTCCGGGACAGTGCAGCACTTTGAACAGGAAGCCGACAAGGAGCAACGCGATACCGATGGATCTGAGGGTGCGCATGGTGAGGTGGTTTGCAGTTTCAATGCCGAGAAGGGTGGGAAGTAACGCGGAGATAGGATCCCTTGTCGCGCGATGGTGGCTGCGCCCTATTGGCCCAGTGCCTTCCGAATGACAGCCTTCAACAACGGCAAATGCTTTTGCACGATCGGCCAAACGAAGGTGTCGTCGATGGTATCGTACGAATGGATCAAACGGTTCCTGAACTGCACGATGCGGTCCGCCTCAGGTATCGGATGTGATGGATCAAGCTTGCGGACCTGGTTCACCGCTTCGCCGATGATCCCGAGTTGGCGCTCCACCGCGCTCTTGACCATCGCATGCTTCGTGTACGATTCGAAACCATCGATGCGACCCTGCACGAGAAAGCCCTCGATCAATTCGATCGCCCGAAGGATGTCAGCATAGAAGCCTTCCAGTCGCTCCATCGTAGATCAGCTGCTTGGTAGCGTCGATGTGCTTCTTCTTCATCGGGTTCTGCAACGAGGCAGGAGTGAGCAGATCCACTTTGCGGTGGAAGAAGGCCTCCATTCCATCCCACAAGGACCAGAGACGTTCGCCGGTCTCCACCGGATCGCCGGTGCGCACTTGCACCAACAGGTCCACATCGCTGTTCGCCGTGAATGGTCCATTCACCGCCGAACCGAAGGCGTAGAGTTGCTCTACCTCGTGCGACTTGCACAGGTCGATGAACTGCTGGCGGTGGCCGTTGATCAGGTCGGCGAGCATGGTGCCAAGTTACCGCTAGCGTTTCGATGGGAGTCTCAATGAACCCTCAGTGCGAAGAGAATCGGTCCAAGAACAAGCAGTGCATATAGTGCAACGCGAAAACCGATCCGAGCGGTCGCGTTTCTACGAAGCCATATGTGCCCCAAGAACAGCATAGCACCGTAGTACACCATCGTGCTCACGGCAATCCCGCTGATGATAGAGAATGTCCACTCATTTCCCCCATTGACCATTCGGTTGCCGATCATGAATCCGAACGCAATGCCAACGACGACCAAAGTTGCCCGGACAATCCATAGCAGCACTTTTAGCGACAGGTGCCAGTGGTTCTGAGCTTCTTGGTTTGGAGAGTATGTCATTCCTACTGCCATGCGCTTGGAAGCCGTCCCTACACCACCACCTTCTTCCCCTTGCTCGCCATCATCCCCTCGATCTCATCCGCCTCCAACGGGATCTCCGCGAACAGATCGATCGGCGCATCGCGCGTCACCAGGATGTTGTTCTCCAGGCGGATCCCCAGCTTCTCCTCGCGGATGTAGATGCCCGGCTCCACGGTGAAGACCATGTCCGGCTGGATCATCTCGTTCCACAGGCCCACGTCGTGTACATCGAGGCCGAGGAAGTGGCTGGTGCCGTGCATGAAGTACTTCTTGTACAGCGGCTTTTCGGGATCCTGCTTCGCCACGTCGTTCTTGTCGATGAGCCCCAGGCCGATCAACTCGCTCTCCATGATCTTCCCCACCTCCTTGTGATAGTCGGCCATCAAGGTGCCGGGGCGCAGCAACTGCGTCGCCTCGTTCTTCACGCGCAGCACCGCGTTGTACACGTCTCGTTGGCGCTTGGCAAACCGGCCGTTCACCGGCACGCAACGCGTCAGGTCGCTGGCGTAGCCGCCGTACTCGCAGCCGAAATCCATCAGGATCATATCGCCGTCGTTGCACACCAGGTCGTTGCTGATGTAGTGCAGCACGCACGCGCTGTAGCCGCTGGCGATGATCGGTGTGTAAGCATGTCCGCGCGAACCGTTGCGGATGAACTCATGCGTGATCTCCGCCTCGATCTCGTACTCCTTCACGCCGGGCTTTATGAAACCGCACACGCGCTCAAAAGCCTTGCCCGTGATCGCGATCGCGCGTTGGATCTGCGCGACTTCCTCCGCCGTCTTGCGCGAGCGGATGCGGTGCATGATCGGTGCGCTGCGCTTCACGCTGTGCAGCGGGAACTGCGCGCGCGTCTCCGCATTCTTGCGCACCTCGCGCGTCTCCACCTCGTTGCCCTGGCGCAGGTGCTCGTTGCTGTTCAAGTACAGGTGCTCGCACTGTGGCACCAGCCGCTTGATCGTCGCTTCGTAGCTGCTCGTCCACAGCACCGTGGCGATGCCGCTCAGCTCCGTCGCTTCCTTCTGCGAATACTTCGCGCCCTCCCAGATCGCGAGCAGTTCGCTGGTCTCGCGCACAAAGAGGATCTCGCGGTCCTTCGCATCCACCGCATCGGGGAAGAGCAGCAGGATCGTCTCCTCCTGGTCGATGCCGCTCAGGTAGAAGATGTCGCTCGCCTGCTTGAACGGCATGGAACCGTCCGCGCTGGTGGGCATGATGTCGTTGCTATGGAACAGCGCGAGGCCGCCTTTTTCCAGGTGCTGGCGGAAACGGGCGCGGTGCTCGCGGTAAGTGGCGGCGGTGAGGGGAGCGTAACGCATGGCTGGGAAAAGTTGAAGTGCGAAAGTAGAAAGGTGAAAGGGTGCGAGGACGAAGGAAGTGATGGTTCGGGCGTGCCCCCGGCTCAAATGCAGCCGGGGTCCGACTTTCCGCTGCAAGTCCGCGCCCTGATTACAAGGCTTGCGGACTTTCCGCTTCAATCCGTCACGCGAAATGCAGAATTCACGCCCCTCGATGTGATCGGCGTTCAATCGAAGTAGGAAACATGCAAGTGCACCAGGGCCTCTGCGCTGTCCAACCACAAGTAATACTCGCTCGATGTATGGTCCAGAAAGTCCTTCTTGTAGAGGATCCTACTTGCTCGGCCTTCCGGTGATATCGCCCAATCTGGACGGTTCTGGTTCTTCAGGTACGCATCGTTTACTATCGCTTCGAACTCCCTAGTGCCGGCGGCGGCGGCTTGTAGGGGCTTGTCGTGCTCCACAATGCGGTCGAAGACCACCGGATCGTAAGTGAAGGTCATCCAGTGCCCGCTGGCATCGTAGATGAAGATGTTCTTCACCTTGATCTCCTTCACCTGTTCGGGCGGATAGAAGCCGAAGTTCGAATGGAACGCTTCCACAAGTTCGGCCCTGTCGGTGGACTCGGCACTGGTCAGGCTGTAGCTCCAGACTGCATAAGCCATGAACGCGGTCAGGACAGCCAGCCCTGCGAAAAGGTAATAGGGACGCTTCTTCCGCCAGCGCACAACGCCGATGACGATGAAGGTAATAGCCGCGCTCGTGAGAAGTACACCTAGCGCCAGCTTGAGCAGAATCAGAAACACTTGGATCATGCATCGCCGTGATATCCAAAGCCGGCAAAGACAAGTTTAGTGCAATACGCGCTGGGGTATGTTCCGCCCTATCATGCCCATGCCCAACAAGACCCGCGCAACCACCGGCAGCGTTGTGGCCTACCGCTTGGTCCGCCGCACCTACCTTGTTCATCGCCCGTTGCCGCATTCCTCGTCACGGCATTCCATTCACAATGGCCAAGCAAGCCGACAAGCCAGAAACCCGCATCGCCCTCTTCCAACGCAAGGAGGTGCGCCGCATTTAGTGCCGCCTCACTCCACTCCGCTCGCCAAGATCTTCTTCAACTGCTCGTAGAACTCCGGGAGCTTGGTTTCGATCACGCGCCAGATGAGTCTCTCCTCTATCTCGAAGTAATCATGCACCAGTCGGTGGGGCATGCCGATGATGCCCGGCCATTCGATCTCTGGATGGGCGTCGCGGAACTCCTTGCTGATCCGGGAAGCGGCTTCGCCGATGATCTAGATGTTGCGGACAACCGAGTCGATCGTCTGCTCCTGCTCAAGGAAAAGTCGTTCATCGAATCCAGCCGTGTATTTGAGCACGCGGGAAGTCGCTTCCCGCATGTCGAGTAGAAGCTGCTTGTCGCTGCGCTCAGACATACTTCAGATCCGGCTCGATGTAGGGCATGTACCGGTCCTTGATGGAGCCGCGCGTCACAAGGTCCACTTTCCGCTGAACGATCTCCTCCAGCTCATCGGCCAAGTAGATGAACTCGAAAGCCACCGGACGATCGAACTCCACCATGATGTCCACATCGCTTTCCGGCCGGAAGTCATCGCGCGTGGCGGAGCCGAACACGGCCATGCTCTTCAGGCCGTACTTGGCAAAAAGGCGCGCGCGCTCGCGGCGAAGCACGGAGAGAATGTCGGCGAGGGTGCCCATGGTTGCACAAATATCCGATGGGCCTGCCATCTTCACACCACGCCTTCGCCACTAAGGCCCTGGCGCGCAATGCATGCCCAAGCCCAACAAGACCCACGCCACCACCGCCAGCGTCGATGCCTTCATAGACCAGCAGGCGAAAGAAGAAGTGCGCGACGATTGCCGCACGCTGATGCAACTGATGCATGAGCTCATCGGCGAGGAGCCCCACATGTTCGGCCCGACGATCATCGGCTACGGCAGTTACCACTACAAGTACCCCAGCGGCCATGAGGGCAATGCGCCCCTCGCAGCCTTCAGCCCGCGCGAACCGAACATGACCATCTACTTCATGCCGGGCACCTTCGAGAGCGAGCCTGAGCTGATGGCGAAGCTCGGCAAGCACAAGACCAGCAAAGCCTGCCTTTATGTGAAGCGCTCGGACGACATCGACCTGCGCGTGCTCAAAACCTTGTTGAAGAAGTCGATCGCGCTGGTGCGGAAGACCTATCCGCAGTCCTAGGCCTAAGAAATCGGAGTCATGGGGGCGTTACGCGCGTCCTAGCCGACCACCTCCAACCTCGCTGGTTTCCCAACCTTCCGCACCTCCTTCTTCTCCGCCCAGCCGTTGCGGGTGTACTCGCGGTGCTTCACGCCCCAGCCATGCAGTTGCAAGAGCACTGCTTCCAATGTGCGGCCGTAGGTTGTGATCTCGTATTGCACCGTCACCGGCATGGTGTCCAGCACCGTGCGCTTCACCAGGCCGTTCGTCTCCAGGTCCTTCAGTTCCTTGCTCAAGGTCTTTGCCGGGATGCCGTTGTGCAGGCGTTGTAACTCACCGAAACGCAGGGTGCCTTTGAAGCCGAGGCTGAGCAGGATCGGGCTCTTCCATTTGCCGCTCACCACTTCGAGCGCATCGCGGAACGAGAGGAGGAAACTGCCGCAGTTGCCGTGCTCTTCAGGTGGAAGCTTCGGCTTGATGAGTTTGCGTGGCATGGCGACCAAGGTAGCGTCGGCTATGCGGCCAGCGCGGCAGACCGGCTGGTAGTGTTGCGCTTGTGCATGATAATGTAGGAGACCACGAGCAGCACGATCGAGATGATCGGCGCTACGGCGGTCGAGATACCATCCACGGCCGCGTGCGCGATGAGCGCCGACAAGAAAGTGATGGCGAGACCGGCATAGGCCCACTCCTTCACGCGCAGCGGCACCATGGGCAGGATGATGAGGACTGCGGCGATCAGTTTGGCGATGCCCAATTCCTGCCGGAAGTAGTCAGGGAAGCCGAGGTGACCGAAACCGACGGCGATGTCGGGGTTGGTGAAGTACATCACGCCTGCCATAGCGACGTTCAGTGTGAGTAGGACCGTGGAGATCCAGTAGATGATGTTGGTGCGTTTCATGGTTGGCTTTGTTGGGGAGCAAAGCTTCGAACGCACAACCCTGGGTCCGACGCGTGTTACAAGGTGGAAACTGGTTACCTCGAGGTAAGCCTTTGCTACGACGGCCGCATGTTGATCGAACCGAGCGCGGTGTTTAGCGGCCGATGCCGTCGGGGTTCCGGGCAACTGCTTCACCCTTAACACCCACGTGTGTGAAAGTGCGCGCTACCCTGCGCTGGACGCGGGAAAGCGCGCGGCTACTTTCGGCGCTGCCGCGCGCGCGTCCGTGCGCATCGCACTGTTGTACCCATGCTGAAAGTATTTCGGGCCATTGTGTTCCTGATCCCCACCAGCGCGTGGGCCCAACCCGGCAACGGCGATTGCGCCACAGCCACCCTCTTGTGCGCGCAGGCGCCTGTGTTGGACAACAACACCGGCGCCACTGGTGTGTTGCCGGCCTTTTGCCCACCGGCCGACAACCTGTTGTGGTACACGTTCACGACCAACACCGTGGGCGGAACAGTGCAAGTGCGCGTGAACGCGATCGATTGTCCGCAAGTGCCCGGCATGGACGATGAGTTGAGCGTGGTGGTACTTGCGGGTGATGGGTTGTGCACGCCTGCGGCCTTTGCAGCGGTTTCGCCATGCGAGCTGGACAACCAGCCCTTTACCACCACCACGTTATCGTTGGCGCCCAACACGCAGTACTGGGTGGTTGTGTCCGGGGCTGTGAACAATGGCGCCACGATCGCCGCGCAGTGCGGATTCCAGATCACGGTTTCGGGGCCGGGCGCAAATGTGGTGGACGTGGATTTCGATGCGGGGGAGGATGTGGAGATCGCCGAGGGAGGTAGTACACAACTCAACGCGACCGGTGGCACCACATACGATTGGTCGCCCACGGTCGGCCTCAGCGGCAACACCATACCTGACCCTGTGGCCAACCCGGCATCGACCACGGCCTATACGGTCTCTACCACGATCAACGGGTGCACATACACCGATACCGTGTTGGTGCAGATCATCCGCTTGATCTCTCCGCCGAACACCTTCACACCCAATGGCGATGGCATCAACGATACGTGGGAAGTGCCCGGCATAAGCGACTACCCCGGTAGTGAGGTGCTCATCTTCGATCGTTGGGGGCAAAAGGTGTTCAAGAGCAATGGCTACCGCGAACCGTGGGACGGCACGCACAACGGACGCAACCTCAGCGAGGGCAGCTACTACTACTATATCCAGTTGAACCAGCTCGAAGGGAAAGCGGCTCCCTATACGGGCTTCATCTCCATCATCCGATGAGGACCGCATCCTTGCTCCTCATCGCGCTGCTGCCCTTCGGTGTAGGTGCGCAACAGCTCACACAGTACACACAATACGTCTTCAACCACTTCAGCGTGAACCCCGCTGTGGCCGGCAGCAAGGATTGCTTGGACGTGCGCCTCGGCTTCCGCAAACAGTGGAACGGTTTCGACGGTGCGCCCACGACGGGCTGGGCCAGCTTGAACGGTACCATTACCCCGAAGGGCAAGCCATTCCAGAAGAACAAGCACGGTGTGGGCGTTTTCATGGAATCGGACAATGCGGGCAACTGGGGCTACACGCGCATGGTGCTGGCCTACGCCTATCACATGCAGCTGTCGCGGGACTACTACCTCTCGCTGGGCTTCTTCGGTGGTGCACAGCAGATGAAGTTCGACTATGGTGAGGCCACTACCGCGCAAGCGAACGATCCCGCGCTGAACGGGCGCAGCAGCGTGGTGGTGATCCCGGAGATCACGCCGGGGATCTGGGCCTACAACAAAGTGGCGTGGGCAGGTATGAGCATGCACCAATCGTTGGGCAATACGATCAAGGAAATGGGTCTCGATTCGCGCCTCGCGCGCCAGTTCATGCTCAGCGCCGGATACAAATACCGCATCGCGAAGAAGACCGCGCTGGTGCCGTGCATGCTGGCCAAGTTCAGCAAGGGCGGTCCACCAGCATTGGACATCAATGCCATCGTGGAATGGAACAGGAAGTTCGCCGTGGGCGCGGGCTATCGCAACGGCGATGCGGTCACCTTCCTCATGAAGGTCTCCTTCGCCAAGTACTTCTCCCTGGGCTATAGCTACGATGTGACCACGAGCAAATTACGCGTGGCCGGCAACAACACCCACGAGGTCGTTTTGGCCATAACACCGTGCGGCCCCGACGATGCCGGCAAACGCGCGATCAGCTGTCCCGCTTTCGACTAGAACAGAACCGTGATGACCACAGCCACAGACAAGACACTGCTCGCTCTCGTGCTCGTGTCCTTCGGCATGATCGCCGAAGCACAGCATGGCGCGCAACGTACCAAGTACTGGACCGGCGGCGCAGGGGAGTGGACCGATGCGAGCAAGTGGAGCGCGGCGCCCAATGGCACGGGTGGCGCTGGTGCGCCCCGTGGGAACGAATTCGTTGTGATCGCACCTGCTTCGGAAAGCGTCGTGAACATCAATGGACGCGTGCAATGCGCAGGCCTGAACGTGGATGCGTCGAATGCATTCGTGCACATCGGCGGATCCCATGATGCCGAGCTCACCGTGGCTGGTCATTGGTTGCTTAAGGGCAGCGTGCATTGGGATCTGGATGGAAAAGTGCGACTCACCGGTGGGGGCCGTGTGGATACGCGCGGAATTCCGCTCGATGGCGCGTTGATCTTCGACAGTGAGGGCGACCGTACGGTCGAGAGCGATCTGAAGATGGCCGCTGGCGACATCACCTTTCGCCGGGGAACGGTGCACGCCGCGGCGGGGGTCGTGAGCGCAACAACGCTTTGCAGCGAAGGACGTGCTGCGAAACGCTTCAATGCAGGCCGTTCGGTGGTGATGCTGAACAGAGCACCGGACCTCGTTGCATTGGGCAACGTGGTCAACGCGCAGTCCTCGGTGCTGGCGATCGGTGGAGAGCAGCGCACATGGCCCACCACCGGCAGCGGTACGGTGGATGCGTTGGATGTGAACGTGTGCGCTACGGGCGCGGGACAAACGCCCTTTGTGGCAACCACCAGCGCGCTCACCAGTTTCAACGGCTTCAACGTGCGCTGCCGAGGGCAGTGCAACGCCACCATCACGGTGAACGTGACCGGCGGCAGCGGCAACTTCACCTACTCCTGGCTCTTCGGCGGCCCGGCCGCGCAGACCTGGGTGGGCGCGTGCGGTGGGCCACAGATCGTGGTGGTCACCGATGTGACCCAAGGCGTGTCGTGCGGCGTTCCGCTCAACGTCACCGAGCCTTCACCCTTGGGCGTCATCTTCTTCGGAGCCGGAACGCCGCCCACTTGCGCCGATGTCTGCAATGGGTCGCGCACTGCGCTGGCCATCGGTGGTGTAGCGGGGTACACCTATAACTGGAACAACGGTGCGGGCAGTGGCGCTTCGTTCAACCAGCTCTGCGCGGGCACCAATACGTTGCGCATCACCGATGCGAACCTGTGCATCTTCGATACCACCTTCACCTTCAACCTGCTGCCGATAAGCCCGAACATCGTGGTCGCGGACAACTCCTGTTTCGGCCAGTGCGACGGAACCGCGAGCGTGAGCCCCAGTGGTGGCACGCCCAACTATACGATCACATGGACACCCGCACCGGGCGGTGGTCAAGGCACCAACAACGCAACCGGACTATGCGCGGGCAACTACACGGTGCTGATCGTGGACAACAACGGATGCGATACAACAGTGGCCTTCACCATTGCACAACCACCACCGATCCAGCCGAACCCATCGATCGTCAACGCCAGTTGCTTCGGCGCGTGCGATGGCACAGCCTCAGTGGCACCAACGGGATCACCCGGCCCGTTCACCTATGCGTGGACACCGGCACCCGGCGCTGGTGGAGGCACTGCGAACGCCACCGGTTTATGCGCAGGCAACTACACGGTGCTGATCACCGATCAGGTCACCGGTTGCGATACGCTGGTGCCGATCATGATCGACTCTCCTGTGCCGATCGATGTACAGGGGACAGTGACCGACGCGACCTGCTCGAACAGTTGCGATGGTGCGATCACTATCGTCATCAACGGCGGTCAAGCTCCACTGATCATCACGTGGGCGCCGCCGCCCTCAGTGGGGCAGGGCACGACCAACGTGAGCGGCTTGTGCGTGGGACCTTACACGGTAACCGTTGTTGATGCGCTCGGCTGCGACACCACGGTGGTCTTCACCGTGAACGCGCCGCCGCCACTGATCGCGAGCGTGATCACCACCGATGTGACCTGCGCTGGCGATTGCGACGGAACGGCCACAGCGGACGTGCAAGGCGGCGTGATGCCATACACCTATGCATGGACGCCGTTGCCAGCAGGTGGGCAAGGAACGCCTATTGCGACCGGCCTTTGTGCTGGGCCAGGGAGTGTGTTGATCACTGACGCGAACGGTTGTGACACCACCATCACCTTCACCATAAGCGAACCACCACCTCTAGTAGTGACGGCGAGCCAGACCGACGTGACCTGTGGCAGCTTGTGTGATGGAACAACGACCGTTCTGATCACCGGTGGCGTATCGCCATACACCTATGTATGGTCGCCTGCACCACCCACAGGCCAGGGCACACCCACGGCGAGCGACCTGTGCGCAGGTCCCATCAGCGTGCTGATCACCGACGCGAACGGTTGCACGATCACACAGGACTTCACCATACTCGATGCTGTCCCGATCCTGATCTCGTTGCAAGTGCTCCCTGCTTCGTGCCCCGGCGTGTGCGATGGATCGGCGGGTGTGATCGTTTCGGGAGGCGTTGCACCATACACCTATGTATGGGCACCCAACCCCGGCACAGGACAAGGCACACCGAACGTAACGGGACTTTGTCCGCAGGCATACACGCTCACGGTCTCTGACGCAGTGGGTTGCGATAGCATCATCGCCTTCACGGTTCCTGCACCACCACCGATAGACGCGAGCGGCGTGGTCACGGATGCGACGTGCGATGGCGATTGCGACGGCGCGATAACGCTCACCGTGAGCGGCGGTAGCGGGACCTATACCTATGTATGGTCGAACAATCCACCGGTAGGACAGGGGACGGGATCGGTGTCGGCGCTGTGTGCAGGCACATACGATGTCACCATCACTTCGGGCGCGTGCGATACAACGCTCTCCTTCGTTGTGAACGACCCGCCGCCGATCGACGCCTCGGTGGCGACGACCGATCCCATGTGCGCCGGGGTGTGCGATGGCACCGCTAGTGTCAATGCTGCTGGCGGCACAGCGCCGCTCACCTACGTATGGTCGCCGAACGTGGCGGGACAAGGCACGCCGAACGCCATCGACCTATGCCCCGGTATCTACACGGTGCAGGTGATCGATGCTGCGGGGTGCGACACCGCGCTCTCCTTCACGATCAATGATCCGCTCCCCATCGTGGTGGACCTGGTGATAACGCCCGCCAGTTGCGGCGGCGGATGTGATGGCACGGCAACGGCAGCGCCTTCCGGCGGAACCGGTCCTTACACCTACGATTGGCAAGCACCGCCGGGTGCAGGACAAGGCACACCCAACGCAACCAACTATTGCCCGGGTGCATACACGCTTACGGTCACCGATGCACTGGGTTGTTCAGTGGTGGTGCCGTTCGCGATCAGCACACCATCGGGGATCGATGCGCAAGGCGCGGTGACCGATGCGAGCTGTGTGAACAATTGCGACGGCGCGATCGATGTGATCGCCACCGGTGGGTTACCTGCGCTCATCTATACGTGGTCCCCCAACCCCGGTGCGGGACAAGGCACACCGAATGCAAGCGGATTGTGCCCAGGCATCTGGTCGTTGCAGATCGGTGATGCGGCGCAATGCGATACGGTGCTGCTCTTCACTGTGGGTGCCCCACCGGCGATCGTGCCGAACGAAGCGCACACCGATGAGAATTGTTTCGGACCATGCAACGGCACCGCGAGCGTTAACCCAACGGGAAGCGGTCCGTTCACCTTCATCTGGTCGCCGTTACCACCGAACGGTCAACAAGGACAAGCCGCGGTGAACAGCTTGTGCCCCGGTATCTGGACCGTTGTGATCGGCGATGCTTCGGGCTGCGACACCACCGTGGTCTTCGATATTCTTCCGGAGGCGCCCTTATCTGACAACCTTGTTTGGACAGATAGCCCATGTCCGAACACCTGCGCCGGAACAGCGACGGTGACGCCTGCTGGCGGTATTCCACCCTACACCTATCTATGGATACCAACCCCACCGGTAGGGCAGGGAACACCCAATGCAACGGGGCTGTGCCTCGGCGTATGGGAAGTGCGCGTGTTCGATTCGGTGGGCTGTTCTAGCGCAACTACGTTCTTCGTTGGCACACCACCGCAATTCAATGCAGCACTTGTTGTCACACCTGAAACCTGCGCCGGACCTTGTACAGGTACTGCGACGATCACACCAACAGGTGGAACCGGCACCATCATCATCGATTGGCAGCCGCCGGTAA
>JBKJPT010000018.1:0-11841 GCA_046595075.1 Flavobacteriales bacterium | reverse complement strand
CACACATACAACGGAGCGGGAACGTACTCGATCACGCTCATCGCGAACGACCCCACATCGTGCAACCTGAGCGATACGCTCACGGTGGACGTGACCGTGCTGCCAAGTCTGCCGGTGACGGTGGCCTTCACTGCGGCGCAGACCTTCGATTGCACCAATATGCTCCTCACCACCGTCAACCAGAGCACTGGCACCAACCTGATCTTCGATTGGCAGCTCAGCGATGGAACGCAGTACGCGGATACCAACCTGGCGCACGTGTTCTCCGGCGCTGGTACCTACACCGTAACGCTTACTGTGAGCGATGCGCTCGGCTGCTCACCACCGCAGACCGCTTCAGTGGATGTAGTGATCGATCCGTTGGAACCTGTCATAGCCGCTTTCACACTGCAGCAGGTGAACGCATGCACGCAACTCGACGTCGAAGGCTTGAACCTGAGCACCGGCGACAGCGTGAGCTACAGTTGGGATATGGGCGACGGCACCGTGCTCGCCACCACCGATGCGCAGCACACCTACACCCAGCCGGGCCAGTACACCATCACGCTTACCATTACCGATCTCGGTTGCGGACAGAACGATGCCGTAAGCCTACCGGTGGAGGTGATCGATCAGCTGCCCATTGTAAGTGTGGGTGACACCGTGATCTGCCCAGGTAGTGTGGCGGTGCTCAATGTTTCCGTTGAAAGCAATGTCACGTACTTGTGGAGCACCGGAAGCACCGATGCATCCATCATCGTGGACGAGCCCGGCACTTACACGATTACCGTAAGCGACAGCCTTTGCAGTGGAACCACCACCATTGATGTGATCGATGGGCCTGTGCATCAGCTCTACGATTCGCTCTATGCCTGCCCGAAGGCCGCCGTGGACCTCACCGTGCCGATCGAAGGCTTAAGTTACCAGTGGGCCACTGGCGGGACCGATCGCACCGAGCGGGTGGTGGGTCCTGCGATCTACGTTTACGACATGGTCGACTTCTACGGCTGCCCGCATACCGATAGCCTGAAGGTCATCGGCCTCGATTCGATCCCGCAACTCTATGCCCCCAATGCCTTCACCCCCGATGGTGATGGCGTGAACGATACCTTCCTGATCTCCGGTTTCGGGGAAAAGGATATGAGCATGAGCGTCTTCAACCGATGGGGTGAGCGCCTGTGGGAGACCACCAAACTCACCGAACCGTGGGACGGCAAGTACAGCGGCGGTGTGGTGCAGGACGGCGTGTACGTGTATGTGCTCAGGTACACCGGCTTGTGCGACGTGGAAGAGCGTGAGATCATCGGGCACGTAACTGTGGTGCGTTGAACCATCCAGAATTGGGGTTCCCGCCCCCGATGATGATATTCGGTCCGTTAAAAGGATCCGGCTTGTTCCGCTCACCATTCCATCGCTAACAATCGTCATGCGAACCAATACCGCTCGCTCGCTCGCCATCCTTTCGTTCACGCTGCCCGTTCTTGCTGGTGTGGCGCACGATCATGCGCACTCCACGTCGAACGATCTCGAGTTCCACGAGAACAGAGGACAATGGCCAGCACAGGTGCTTTACCGCGCGCGCACCCAAGGCGGTGCTGTCTTCGTGGAGGGGAATGCGTTCACTTATGTGATCCGGTCCGGGGGCGAGTACCTCATGCATGGTCGTTCGTCAGGCGTGCCTGAGCCCTTGCGGATGCATGCCTACAGAGTGCGGTTCGAAAATGCGGATGTTCAAGGCCAGGAAGGCTTGGATCGTATGCCGCATTACGTGAATTACTTCCTCGGCAATGATCCCGCCCATTGGGGATCGGGTGCCGCGGTCTTTGGCGCTGTGAAGTTGATCGGACTCTATCCCGGCATCGACATGCACGTGGATGGTCATGACGGCATGAAGTACGATTGGCTCGTTGCCGCCGGTGCGGACCCATCGCGCATCGTGATGCACTATGAAGGACAGGATGCCTTGCGTGTGGAAGGAGGCCTTCTGTTCGTGGGTACATCGGCCGGGCAGGTGGTGGAGCAGCGCCCCGTGGCGTGGCAGGAGGTGGGTGGCAAAAGGCGGATGGTATCTGCGGAGTACGTGTTGAGCGATGGTCGGGTGCGCTTCAAGTTCCCGGACGGTTATGATCCCCACTATCCGCTGGTGATCGATCCAGTGGTCACCTTCAGTTCCTACGTCGGCAGCAATGCCGACAATTTCGGATGCACGGCTACCTACGATGAGAGCGGTCATCTGTACGGCGCGGGTAGTGCGTTCGGCTTCGGATATCCGAACACGCTCGGTGTTGTTCAGCCCACCTTCGGAGGTGGGACCATCGACATGGGTGTTTCCAAGTTCATGCCTGATGGCACGAGCCTGGTTTGGAGCACCTACGTGGGTGGTTCTGACAACGACCTGCCGCACAGCATGGTCGTGAACAGCGACGATGAACTCTATATCCTGGGCACCACTGGCTCCACCGATTTCCCTGTATCCGCGGGTTGCTACGATGCATCCTTCGCGGGTGGAACCTCGCCTCCGTTCGGTGGCTCCTACGGGTTCACGTATTTCACGGGGACCGATATTGCGGTCGTGCACCTCAGCGCCGACGCAACGAGCATTGTTGGTGCCACTTATGTAGGTGGTACGGGCAATGATGGATTGAACCAGTTCACCCCGTTGTTGCGGAACTACGGCGATCCCTTCAGAGGCGAGATCATCATGGACCTGCAAGAGCGACCAGTGGTGGCCACAAGTACTGCAAGTACCGATATGGTGACAACGCCGGGTGCGACGCAGTCCACGTTCGGCGGCGGCCTGGATGCGTTCGTATTCCGACTGGATCCCAGCCTGAGCATCATGGAGTGGGCCACCTACCATGGTGGTTCGGCCTACGATGCGGGCTTTGGTGTGCAGGTATCCAGTACAGGAGATTATTTCATGACCGGGGGGACGCAGAGCATCGACCTGCCAGTTTCGGGCACCCCTTTCTCAGGAACGTTCGCCGGAGGGGTAGACGGTTTTCTCGCGCGGTACTCCAGCGATGGTACCTCTCTGCTCGGCGCTACATACTTCGGCACAGCTGCCTTCGACCAGAGCTACTTCGTTCAGTTGGACACCCAGAACAACGTCTATGTGGTGGGTCAAACCCAAGGCGCGTATCCCGTTTCGTCCGGTGTCTACGTCAACCCGAGCGGCTCGCAGTTCATTCAAAAGTTCAGCAACGACCTTTCCGCGTCATTGTGGTCCACGCGCATTGGATCCACCGGCAACGAGAACATCAGCCCGTCCGCATTCCTCGTCAGTGATTGCGGGCAGATCTATTTCAGCGGCTGGGGCGGCACCACGAACCCTGCGGGTGGAGGTGTAATACAGAGCACGACCACGGGACTGCCGGTGACGGTGGATGCCTATGACAGCACCACCGACGGAAGCGATTTCTACCTGATGGTCCTCAATGAGGACGCGGTATCCTTAGCGTACGCCACCTTCTTCGGAGGCACGGCTGCGGAGCATGTGGATGGTGGAACATCGAGGTTCGATAAGAACGGGATCGTGTACCAAGCGGTTTGTGCAGGGTGTGGGGCGGGTACTTTCCCCACCACGCCAGGTGCATGGAGCAGTACGGATATGGGACAGAACTGCAACTTGGGCGTGTTCAAGATCGACTTCGAACAGAACGTCCAGGTCGGCATCGATGCGAACATCACGGCCACTGGTGCGTGCGTAACCGAACCGGTCGTGTTCAATGCGGTGGGTACTGCGGATAATTGGTCATGGGACCTGGGTGACGGAACGCTGAGCAGTGAAACCACCTTCGCACACATCTACGCCGAACCCGGCGTGTACACCGTGACACTGATCGGCACGGCCGTGGGCCTGTGCGTCGCCGTGGACACCGCCTATCTGGAGATCAACGTGGTGGCGCCGCTCGTGATGACCCCCATATTCGATGCAGTGCCTTCGGGTGATTGCGATGCCGTGGAGGTGGAACTGTTCAACATGAGCACGGGAAGCACTGTCTACTTCTGGACATTCGGCGATGGAGCCACATCCACATTGACCAACCCCGTGCACAGCTACGCAGCACCTGGCGATTACACCATCACGCTCGCATTGATCGATGTGGTCTGCACAGACACCGTGTTCCTCAGCACCACTGTGCCGGTTGAGTTTCCGGGTATCACGTTGGCAGTGCCATCGGCCGTGTTGTGCGATCAGGGCACTGTGAACTTGAATGCTGGTGGCGGATTCGATAGCTACTTGTGGAGTACTGGTGAACAAGCCATGATCATCACCGTGGATCAGGCAGGTGAGTATTCCGTAGAAGTGACCGACGGATTCTGCACGGGTGGGGATACTGTTTCTGTTTTGGCTGCTCCCACCTATTCGTCGCTCGCCGATGTGGAACTGTGTCCTGGCCAGAGCCAGTTGTTCGCTGTGCCCTTTGCATCGGACCAGATACTCTGGAACGACGGCAGCACGAATAGCGAACTCCTCGCCGCCGGTGCCGGTATCTATTGGTACAGCGCGGTTGACGACTTCGGTTGTACCGTTACCGATACTGCGGAGGTAGAGGTGAACACCACGATCACCGGTGTGCCCGTTGTGCCGAACGTTTTCACCCCGAACGGCGATCTGATGAACGAGAAGTTCCGTGTCGCCAACATTGATGCAGCCCAATACCAGATGGACATTTACAACCGCTGGGGCATGAAGGTGTTCAGCAGCGCGAACAACGAAGTGGGCTGGAACGGCAACTTGGACAACGGCAGTGAGACAGTTCCCGACGGCACTTACTTTGTCATCGTTACCTACAAGGCCTATTGCAGCGGTGAGGGCGTGACCACCAAGACCGGCCACGTCACCTTGCTACGCTGATCGCGTCCAATTGCGGGCGAGGGCCGCTCCGGTGAGCGAGCCTTCTGCAAAGAGCAGTTCCTCCGGTGTGCCGGTAAAGACCACCTGGCCGCCGCCATCGCCGCCATCGGGGCCAAGGTCGATGACGTGATCGGCGCACTTGATCACCTCGGTGTTGTGTTCGATGCAGATCACGCTATGGCCGCTGGCGATAAGCATCTCCAGCGCTTTCAGGAGCTTAGCGATATCGTGGAAATGAAGGCCGGTGGTGGGTTCGTCGAAGATGAAGAGCGTGGGTTTTTCCTCCTGCCCTTTGGTCAGGAAGCTCGCGAGCTTGATCCGCTGCGCTTCGCCCCCGCTGAGCGTACTGCTGCTCTGACCCAACTTCACGTAGCCCATTCCGGTCTGCTGCAGCGGGAGCAGCTTGTTCACGATGCGAGCGCATGCCGTCACTTCGCTGTGCTGTTGAAAGAAGGTGATCGCATCGTCCACCGTCATGTCCAGCACTTCGGCCACATCGCGCCCATGGAACTTCACGTCCAAGATCTCTTCCTTGAAACGTTTGCCCTTGCACGCGTCGCAGGTGAGGCTGATGTCGGCCATGAACTGCATTTCGATACGCACTTCTCCTTCGCCCTGGCAGATCTCGCAGCGCCCACCGTCCACGTTGAAGCTGAAGAAGCTGGGCTTGTAGCCGCGCACCTTGGCCACGTCGATCTCGGTGTACAGCTGGCGCACCTCGTCCCATGCTTTCACGTAGGTAACAGGGTTGCTTCGCGAGCTGCGACCGATGGGGTTCTGGTCCACCATTTCCACGGCCTCGATACGTTGGATGTCGCCTTCCAAAGCGAGGTGATCACCCGGCCGCTCGCTAAAGCCTTCCAACTCGCGCTTGATGGCGGGGTAGAGGATGCGCTTCACCAAGGTTGTTTTACCGCTACCGCTCACACCGGTGACCAGCGTGAGCATGTGCAGCGGGAAGCTCACGTCGATGTTCTTCAAGTTGTGCTCGCGCGCGCCACTCAGGATCAGCCGATCGCGTACTACGCGGCGTCTTTCCGGGGGAGAAATGAATTCTCGTCCGGTGAGGTACTTCGCTGTTAGTCCGTCGCTGGCGATCAAGCCTTCGTGCGTGCCGCTGAAGACCACTTCGCCACCATGACTGCCAGCGAGCGGTCCCATGTCGATGATATGATCGGCGGCGCGCATCACCTCCTCATCGTGTTCCACTACGATCACCGTGTTGCCCAGGTCGCGCAGCTTCTTCAGTACCCCGATCAACCGTTGCGTGTCACGCGGGTGCAAGCCGATGCTGGGTTCGTCCAAGATGTACATGCTGCCCACCAGATTGCTACCCAACGAGGTGGCTAGGTCGATCCGCTGTGTTTCGCCACCGCTCAAGGTGTTGCTACGCCGATCCAAGGTGAGGTAGCCCACACCCACATCGACCAAGTATTGCAGCCTATTGCCGATCTCCTTCAGCAAGCGCGATGCGATGCGCTGGTCCTGTTCCTCCAGTTGCAGCTCCTGGAAGAAGCGATGGCACTCCTTGATGGGCATGTGCGCCAATTCGGTGATGTCGCGCTCTGCGATCTTCACGTAGCGCGCTTCCTTGCGCAGGCGGGTGCCGTTGCATTCGTGGCAGATGGTCTTGCCCCTGTAGCGGCTTGCCAGCACACGGTACTGGATCTTGTAGCTCTTCTCCTCCACGTACTTGAAGAAGCGATCGATGCCGTGCAATCCCTTTGCGCCTTTCCACAAGAGGTCGCGTTGTGCCGAGGTGAGTTCCCGATAGGGACGATGGATCGGGAAGTCGAAGGGCGAACAATCGCGGATGAAGTGGTCCTTCCATTCGCTCAGCTTCTCGCCACGCCAGGCCGCCACACAATCGTCGAAGAGGCTCAAACTTTTGTCAGGCACCACCAGATCGGCATCGATCCCGATCACGCTGCCATAGCCCTCGCAAACCGGGCAAGCGCCTACTGGGTCGTTGAAGCTGAATAGATTCGGGCTGGGCTCTTCGAACTTCACGCCGTCCATCTCGAACTTGTCGCTGAAGCCCATTTGCCTTCCGTCCTCGCCCAGCAGGATCAGTTCGCCTTGTCCCTCGAAGAAGGCGGTTTCGGCGCTATCGGCGGCGCGGCTCTCTGTATCGCCTTCGCCGGGCGAAACACTGATGCGATCGAGCACAAGGAAGAACGTGCCCTTCAATGCCTTCTTCAACGCGAGCAGGTCTTCGATCCGGTGTACCTCATTGCCGTCATGCACGCGCGCGAAGCCTTGTTGCTGTAAAATGTCCAGGTGTTCCTTGACGGCACGTCCGGCGGGGATCTTCAGTGGGGCCAACATGAACACGGTGCTGCCTCGAGGATAGCTGTTCACACCGGCCACCACGTCTTCCACCGTGTTGCGCTTCACTTGCTGGCCACTGGCGGGGGAGATGGTCTTGCCCGCCCGTGCGAAGAGCAGCTTCAAGTGGTCGTACACCTCGGTGCTCGTGCCCACAGTACTGCGCGGGTTGCTTGTAAGCACCTTTTGTTCGATCGCAATGGCCGGGCTTATGCCGATGATCCGGTCCACGTCAGGCTTTTCCAACCGGCCCATGAACTGGCGAGCATAGCTGCTCAAACTTTCCACGTAGCGCCGTTGCCCTTCAGCGTAAAGGGTATCGAAGGCCAGGCTGCTCTTGCCGCTGCCGCTGAGGCCAGTGATCACCACCAGCTTCCCACGCGGAATGTCCACGCTGATGTTCTTCAGGTTGTGCACCCGCGCGCCTTGCACGCGAATGGCGCCACGCACGATCGGGCGAGAGTTGTCCGACCGGCCATTGGTGGCTACGATCGGCTGCGGAATGGTCTTATGATCAGGCAAAGGCGGGAACGCTTCGGAAAGCGGGCGGCGAAATTAGGTATCGACTTGGCCGCGAATGTTCGTCGCATCTATCTTTGGTACCAAGGAAAAGATCGGCGGCACATAATAATCCCCCGAAAGGCAACGTTACCCCGATCAATAGCGTCTAAACGCCACTCACCAACGGCCACCCTCGGAAGGCCGCTACCCAAACCACCCTCAGATAGCAAGAAGCTCTACCCAGTCAGTCTCGCTGTATTTCTGACCTAAACGGGTAAGGCCATGCTATCACAACGGAACATCTCCGTAGTTAAGGGTGCGTTCAACGACCAGGACCTGGTACTACTGTATTTGGAAGGCGATGAACACGCCTTTGCTACTCTCTTGCAACGCCATAAGCGCAAGGTGTGGTCGCACATCTTTCTGCTGGTGCGGGAACGTGAACTCACCGAGGATCTTTTCCAGGACACCTTCATCAAGGTGGTGAACACCCTGAAGTCAGGGAGGTACAACGAGGAAGGCAAGTTCCTGCCTTGGGTCATGCGCATTGCGCACAACTTGGTTATCGACCACTTTCGTCGGAACAAGAAGATGCCCTTGGTGCGCAGCAACGAGAACTATGACGTGTTAGCGTCAATTCCCCAGCCGGGCAAGAACGTGGAGCAGCGCATGGTGAACGCCCAGATCGATGATGATGTGCGGAAGATGATCGACCACCTTCCGGTGGAACAGCGGGAAGTGGTGCTCATGCGCACTTACTTGGGCATGAGCTTCAAGGAGATAGCGGATCACACCGAAGTGAGCATCAATACCGCCTTGGGGCGTATGCGCTACGCGCTGATCAACATGCGCAAGATGATCCGGGAGAACGAGATCATGGTCGAAAGGCAGTAAGGTGAAGGGTTCAGTTCGGCAGCGGGCGGCTCACGGGCCGCCCGCTGTCTTTTTTCAGGGGCTGGGCAATACGGGGTAGAGGCCGCCGTTCCAATAGCATCGAAAACACCTTAACCCCCGTCTATGACGAACTCTACTCTTGGTAAGAAAGCCCTCCGCCGCACACGTAAACCAATGTCCATTGAATTGCAGCCCGGACCCCGTGATTCCAGCATACAGCTGATCCTTGGTTACTCCCGCGCCCTGCAAGTGGTGGATGCCCCCCCGGTGGGGCAGGTGAACGTGATCCTCAACTGAAGAGAGCACCAATTGAACGGCGAAGCCCCCGGATCGATCGATCCGGGGGCTTCGGCCTTTGAAGCGAGATCCAACGACTATCCAAGCCGCACCCGCCGCAGTTCACGCAATGTTACCATGCGTTGGAGCGCCGGGTCCCATGCTTTCAAGCGCAAACAAGCGAGCACGTCCCACGGGCGCAACGAAGTACGCTTGGCGGCCGTGCGCAATTCAGGGATAGCCTTGAACACTTCGGGTAGGCGGTAGAAGGGAATGTGGGCGTTGAGGTGATGGATGTGGTGGAAGCCGATATTGCCGGTGAACCACTGCATCACCGGGTTCATGCGCATGTAGCTGCTGCTGTCCAAGGCAGCTTTCACATAGCTCCAGCCGTCCTTGTCGGCGAACACGGTACCGGGGAAGTTGTGCTGGGCGTAGAACAAGTAGCTGCCCAAGGCGAAGGTGACCACGAAGGGCAGGAAGAAACCGAAGGCCAGGATCTCCCATCCGAAGAAGTACCCCGCAGCCCAGCCCATGGCACCATGCAGGACCAAGGTGAGCAGGCTATCCCAATGGCGGCCTCTGTTGCTGATGAAGCTATTGAGGCACATGCCGATGATGAAGACGAAGAGGTAACCAAGACCGATGGCGATCGGGTGGCGGATGAACAGGTACAGGAAGCGCTCTAGCGGTGTGAGCGTCTTGTATTTCTCGACCGTCACAACGGGAAAGGATCCGATGCTGGTGGTGTAGAGCTTGCTGTTGTGCTTGTGGTGGTGATCGTGGCTGCGCTTCCAAATACTGGGCGGGCTCAGCATGAACACACCGAACGATGCGAAGAACGCTTCGGCCACCCAGCTACGGTTCAGTATGGTCTTGTGTTGGTGGTCATGGTAGAGGATGAAGAGCCTTACCAAAGCGAGTCCGGTGAGCAGCCCGAAGATCGCCTTCGCCCAAACGGGTTCGAAATAGAAGATGCACACGTAACCCGCAACAGCAGCGAGTATGGAGATGCCCAAGTGCAACCAACTGCGCGCCCTTATCTCTTGGGCGAACGGCCTAGTAGCAATGATCAAGTCCTTGCCCTCCGCCGCTTGGCGGATTATAACGCGGGGTGGCGCTTGTGTTTCCATCTGCGATGTGTCCAGAGCCAAAGGTCGGGGTGATCTTTGATATCCCGCTCCAATCTTCGGGTATGAATTTCGGTGATCTCGCCTTCGAGGGTGTTCTTGGGGTCGGCTACTAGGGTTTCCGTCACCATTTTGTAAAAGCCACGGCGCGGGCGAGTGATGCTGATATACACCACAGGATGCCCCAGTTTTCGGGCCAATGCCTCGGTGCCGATGAACACAGGAGTGTCTTGGTTGAGGAAGTTCATCCAATAGGCGCGTTCCGGCGATGGGGTCTGGTCGGCTATGAAAGCCGTGGCGGTGAGCAGGCCCTTGTCCCGGATCATGCTCTTGCCGGTCTCCCGCATGGTGTACAGCTTGGTGCCGTGGCGGCTGCGCATATGGTACATCAGCCGGTCGAAGCCGGTGTTATGGAGCGGGTGGTAGATCACGTATAGCTGCGGGATCGTCTTCTCTTGGCTGTACCGCGCCCCAGCCAGTTCCCAATTGCCGAAGTGCCCCAATACAATGATCACGCTCTGCCTTTTGTTCGCGAACGCCTCCAATATCTCCGTCCCCTCGAAAGTGACACGCTTACGGATCTGTTCAGGTGATAGGGTGAGCGTCTTCAGTGTTTCCAACGTCAGATCGCAGAACCAGTGGTAAAAGCGGTTCGCGATCGCCTTGATCTCGGCTTCGCTCTTTTCGGGAAAACTGTTCTTCAGGTTGGTGACCACCACGCCCTTGCGATATCCGATCACCCGGAACAAGAGGAAGCAAACACCATCGCTCAACAAGTAGAGTAGTGGAAAGGGAAGGAGGGAGATGCCGTACATGAACGGCAGCGCGAGGTAATATCCAATGGTCCCCATCCGGGCGCGAAGCTATCCCTTGCCGACCGCGGTCGATGCGATCAGCGTTCGATCAGGAGTCTGAAGTCGTTCGGTCGTAACCACGTTTGAGGAGCCATCTTTACCAGGTCCAGCGAATGGTTGGTGCCCAGCAGATCCTGTGATCCCGCGCTCACCCACATGTCGTAAGTGCCCGAACGCGAAACCGATTCGTTCCTGCGCACCAAGCGCACCCATTGCAATCCGCTAACGTCCAACTGCACACGCGGACGGATGATGAGCACGTCCAAAGCGAGCATACGCGTGCGGTTGTTTATACGGAGAAAGCTGCCTTCATATTGCGGCACCCAGTCCGCAGGGAGCACTTGCACGAACGACTTGCCGTTGGCTTGGCTGAAGATGAACTCCTGAGTGTCCACTACCTCACCAACGGGCGCCATGCCAGCGCAGGCTGATAGTAGAACGAAGGACAGTAGGTATTTCACAACACCACCAAGGTAGCGCGGCGGACCAGGCTCTCCGTCCCTAGCCGAACAACTCCCTCCTGCCGATCACGGAACAGATCGGGCATTTCCCCGGATCGTGCCCCTTTGCCGGGCAGTGCTCCCTCCCGAAGAAGATGATGCGCAGGTGCAGCGCGTTCCACGTCTCTTCGGGGAAGAGCTTCTTCAGATCGGCCTCGGTATGCTCCACGCTTTTGCCGGTGCTTAAGGTCCAACGCCAGGCGAGGCGATGGATGTGCGTATCCACCGGAAAGGCCGGAAAGCCGAAGGCCTGCGACATCACAACGCTAGCGGTCTTATGCCCGACGGAGGGCAGCGCTTCCAACGCGGCGAAAGTCTTCGGCACTTTGCCTTTGTGCTCATCAAGGATGATCCGCGACAGGCCGTGGATGCCTTTGCTCTTCATCGGCGACAACCCGCACGGGCGAATCATGTCCTCGATCTCCTTCACATCCAGTTTCACCATCTGCTGCGGCGTGCGCGCCTTGGCGAAGAGCAGCGGCGTGATCTCGTTCACCTTCTTGTCAGTGCATTGCGCG
>JBKJPT010000289.1:0-5880 GCA_046595075.1 Flavobacteriales bacterium | reverse complement strand
TGGTACAAGGTCACGGACCGCACGCGCGTGGCGGGGACCATTGCGCTTGTTGGTGCAGTGCTCACGCTCGTGGGCAATCTCGCGCTGGTGCCTTGGCTCGGCTACATGGGTAGCGCGTGGGCCACATTGATCTGCTACGCCACTATGGCCGCGATCAGCTATGTCTGGGGGCAGAAGCACTGGCCGGTGCCTTACAATGTGAGCCGGGTGCTACTGTACATGGCTGGAGCAGTGGTGATCTGGTGGGTGTGTGAGCTGCTTGAGCTTTCGGGTGTGCTCAACTACGCGCTCCGGGCAAGTGCACTGTTGGCATTTGTCGCTATGGTTTGGAAGATCGAGCGGCCGATCACAGCCTAGGGTCGCCTCCACCCGTACACGTTGCCTTTCTTACGTTTCGATTCAACTGAACCAAGCTTCAAATCAACAAACGTGATGGTTTGTTGCTTCACTTGAATCCCTGTCGCCGTACTGGCGGCAAAGCCATCCTTCTCTGCAAGCAAGCCATAAGTCCCTGATGCTAGCCCGGAGAACTCATACTTTCCCTCCGCCTTTGAGTAAGTCTCCGATATCACGGCCGATGAGCTATCGGTCAAGACTATTCGTACACCCTCGATCCCTCTTTGTTCCGGGCCCTTCGCTACTCCGCGCATTGCGCCAGTTTGCGCTGTCAATGCTGAAGCAAGGCCAATACAGGATACTGCCGTGACCCACCTGTTCATGCGACTTCATTTATGGTTGGTTCCGCACCGTTTCCTTCTCACGAGCTTATCTGCTTCTCTTTTGCACAAGTCCTGCGCCGCGCTTGGTCTCAAATGTATCGGGCGGTAACAATCTTTGTCCTCATGATCGAGTCCACAATCGCATTCGGATTGATTCCCGTCCGCATCATCAACCAAGGCAAGCACCCACTTCCCTCCTACGCCACCGAGCATAGTGCAGGCATGGACCTCCGCGCCAACCTCGACGCGCCCATCGTCCTTGCCTCCGGCCAACGCGCACTGATCCCAACCGGTCTATTCCTGGAACTCCCCGAAGGAACCGAGGCCCAAGTGCGCCCTCGCAGCGGCATGGCCTTCAAGCACGGTGTCACAGTCCTCAACGCGCCGGGCACGATCGACGCCGACTACCGCGGCGAAGTGGGCGTTCTGCTCATCAACCACGGACAGGAGCCTTTCGAGGTGAAGGATGGGGAACGCGTTGCCCAATTAGTGGTGGCGCGCTACATCCGGATCACATTGGAGGAAAGTGATGACCTTCGCCGCACAGAAAGGGGGGACGGCGGCTTTGGCCATACCGGTACCCGCTGAGCGAGACCCACGGAATGAAGATCATTGTCCCCATGGCGGGTATGGGCAAGCGGATGCGCCCGCACACCCACACCACCGCCAAGCCCCTGCTGCCCATCGCGGGCAAGCCCATCGTGCAACGCCTAGTGGAAGATCTGGCCGCCGTGGCCGGTGAAGCCGTGGAGGAGGTCGCCTTCATCGTCCATCCTTCCTTCGGAAAGAAGGTGGAGGGCGAGTTGCTCGGCATCGCAAAAGCCATCGGCAGCAAAGGCAGTATCCACTACCAGAAGGAGGCGCTCGGCACTGCGCACGCCATCCTCTGCGCCGAGCCAGTGCTCCATGGCCGCATCATCGTGGCCTTTGCCGATACGCTTTTCCGCGCTCAGTTGAAGCTGGACAAGGATTGCGACGGTGTGATCTGGGTGAACAAAGTGGAGGACCCGCGCGCCTTCGGCGTGGTGAAGCTCGACGACAAAGGCATCATCACCGAGTTCGTGGAGAAGCCGCCCACCTTCGTCAGCGACCTCGCGATCATCGGCATCTACTACTTCGCCGATGGCGAGTACCTGCGCAAGGAGATGCAGTGGCTCATAGACAACGACGTTCGCGACAAGGGCGAGTACCAGCTCACCAACGCCATGGAGAACATGAAGCAGAAGGGCGCTCGCTTCAAGGCCGGTAGCGTGGATGTGTGGATGGACTGCGGCAACAAGAACGCAATGGTGGACACGAACACCAAAGTGCTCGGCTACCTCAAAGGCGACAAGGCTCTCGTAAGTTCCAACGTGAAGAGCGACAACAGCGTGGTCATCGCGCCCTGCTTCATCGGCGATGACGTGACCTTGACGAACAGCATCGTGGGCCCGAACGTTTCCATCGAGAAGGGTACAACGGTCACCAGCAGCGTGGTGCGCAATTCGATCCTTCGCGGCATGGTGCGTGTACAGGACTCCGTCATTGACAACAGCATGATCGGCGAACGCTCGAGCGTTATGGGCCATGCGATGGACCTGAGCGTAAGTGACGATAGCACCGTGGGCTGAACTAATTTGCGATGAACCTCCGTTCTCCCATTACCGTCACCACAAGTCGTCTTTGCGAGCTATGGCGAAGCAAAGCGAAGTGGCTACTGCTCCCCTTCTTGCTCATGGCCTGCGGCGGAAGCAAGACCGTTGCAAGCAAACCACGGGACCCCGCCGGCGCCGCAGCAACAAGGACCGGTGAAGGAAAGGATGTGCGCGCCGAGGTGATGCGCCTCTTCATGGAAGCTAGCCAGGCGCGTCTCGGTGGTGATGCGCCCAGGGCCATCCAACTCTTCCATCAATGCTTGAAGGTGGATCCGCAGAATTCTGCGGCCATGTTCGAGCTAGCCAAACTCTATCACGGATCGCAGCGCTTCGAGCAGGCCGTGGCCCTTGCCAAGCAAGCCGTGGAAACCGACAACAGCAATATTTGGTACCACTTCCTGTTGGCCGACCTCTACCGCCAGAACAACCAAGCTGCCGATGCCGTGGGAGTTTATCGTGGCATTGTTGCGCAGTGGCCCGATCGGTACGAGGTATATCTGGACATGGCCGCCGCACTCGCCTATGCCGACAAGGCCAATGAGGCCATGAAGGTGTACGCGGACGTAGAGAAGCGCTTCGGCTTGAACGAGGAACTCATCGGCCATCAGTTCTCCACGTTGATGGAGTTGGCCAAGTATCCTGAGGCAGAAGCGCTCGTGTTGCGCGCCATGGCCCAGTTCCCCGGCGATGCCCAATACGTGGGCATGCTCGCCGACCTCTACGATCAACAAGGCATGAACGAGAAGGCCCTAGCACGCTACCAGGAAGCGTTGGCCTTGGATCCCAGCAACAGCATGTTGCGCATCGCGTTGGCCGAACACTACTATGGTGCAGGTCGTCCTGATGAGGCCTACACCGAACTCGGCGAAGCCTTTCTTGACCCGGAGCTCGACATCGATGCCAAGATGCAGGTGCTCATCGGCTTCTTCGAAATGACCGAGCGGGAAGGTGAGAAGCCCGGCGATCGCACGAACTTGGTGCAGCGCTCCTACACCTTGATCGGTTCATTGGAACGCGCGCATCCCGAAAGCGGAAAGCCGCACACCATTCACGGCGATTTCCTTTTGCGCGATGGCAAACTCGGCGAGGCTCGTGAAGAATTCCGCAAGGCGTTGGTGTTGGAGAAGGACAAATACCCCATCCACCTTCAAGTGCTGCAACTGGACCTGCAGTTGAGCGATCATGCTTCGCTCGCCGCAGAGGCCGACAGCGCCATCGAACTCTTCCCCACCGTCCCAGAACCGTACTTGTACAAAGGCATCGCGCTCTCTCAATTGGGCCGTTTCGCTGAAGCTGAGGAAGCGCTGATCACCGGGCGTGGTCTGGTGGTGGACAACCCGCCGCTCACTGCGCAGTTCTGGAGCAGCTTGGGCGAGGGCTACAACGACGCGAAGGATTTCGCCAAGAGCGATCAGGCCTATGACAAGGCGCTGGCCCTGCTTCCAGATGACGCGAACACGTTGAACAACTACGCGTACTACCTTAGCGTGCGCAGCGAGCATTTGGAGAAGGCCGAGCGCATGAGCAAGCGTTCCAACGAACTATCTCCCGGTCAGCCCAGCTATCAAGACACCTATGCATGGGTGCTCTTCCGAGCGAAGAAGTACGCAGAGGCGCGCACATGGATGGAGAAGGCCATTGCCGGTTCGCCAGAGCCCAACGGCGAACTGTTGGAGCATTATGGCGACATCCTGTTCGAGCTAGGCGAATCGGCGAACGCATTGGAACAGTGGAAGCTGGCACAACAGCGCGGCGGTACCAGCGAGGCGATCGGCCGCAAGATCAACGAAGGCCGCCGCGTGGAATGAAAGCAGCGAGCGCAGCACTGGTCGTTTTGGTGCTCCTGCTGAACGCGTGCAAGAGCGGTCGCCCCATCGTCCTCCTCAACCGCGAACTACCGGCGCGATCTCCGGAGAAGATCCTCGAGCGTGTGCTTGCCATGGACACGGTGGTTCCACGTTACTACACCGCCAAGGCCGCAGTGGAGATCGAAATGCCCGCCGACAGTAGCGGCGAGGTAATGCGGCAAAGTTTCAAGGCGCTTGTGAAAAGCGTGCGCGACAGCGCGGCCTGGGTGAGCGTGATACCTGCGCTGGGGATCGAAGTCGCGCGTGTGCTGATCACCACCGATAGTTTGAAGATGATGGACAAGCTGCACGATCAATACTTCGTCGGCGATACCGCAGCGGCGAAGAAGAGGTTCGGTATGCAACCGAGCCTTTCCCTCCTCCAACTCGCGTTGCTCGGTAAGCCCATCGGCCTCGATCCCGAGGAGAAATACCGGATCGACCGCGAGGACGGTCAATACGTTCTCACCAGCAAGGAGCGGCGCCGCATCGTACGCGCAGCTGAGGACGTGAGCCCCGGCGATACACTTGCGCGCGATCGCGACATGGGCGACCGTCGCCTGGAACGCACCTTGCGCCGTGCCGAGGAGCGCGAGGCCATCGTGTTCCGTTATTGGGTTGAGCCCGACAGCTTTCGGGTTTCGCGCGTGCAAATAGTGGATCTCGTGCACGACCAGACCGCAGATGTGCGTTATGAAGATCGCGGGGGGAGCGAACAGGGCTTCCTGCCGAACAGGATCCGCATCACCCTAAGCGAACCCGGCCGCGTGGCCAGTGGAAACCTGGAACTCTCCCGCATCGACTTTGAAGGCCCCTTGCAGTTGAACTTCAAGATCCCCGAGAAGTATGTGCCCATGCCGTAGTTTTTCCTGGAGGGCGTTGTTGATTCTGCCGCTACTCCTGCTCCTTGCTTCGGCCCACGGCCAATCCAAGAAGGAGCTCGAAAAGAAACGAGATGCGCTGGACAAGCAGATCCGCACCACCACGGCGCTGATCGAACAGGCCCGCAAAGAGCAGCGCGTTACGCAGGAACAACTGAACCTGCTCGAAAGCCAGATCACAGCGCGCTCGCAATTGATCCGCACCATGGACGGCGAACTGCGTCAGGTGGACCAGCGCATCACCGATGATGAGGAGCTGGTGGGCTCTTTGCGCGTCGATATCGATCGCTTGCGTGCCGACTACGCACGCATGATCCAATTCGCTTACCGCAACCGCGGTGCATACGACCGTCTCAGCTACCTGTTCGCCGCCAGCAGTTTCCAGCAGGCGTACAAACGCAGTCGCTACCTGAACCAGATCGCGGAACAGCGTACGCGGCAGGCGGCGCTGATCCTCGAAACACAGTCCATCATCGACGCACGCATCGCTGGGTTGAAACTTCAACGCGAAGAGAAGGGCCGCTTGATGGGCGAACAGGTGAACGAGAAACGGAAGCTCGACAGCGATCGTACTGGCCAACAGAGCGCGCTCAACACACTGAAGAAGGAAGAGGGCCGCTTGCGCGAAACCCAGAAGAAGCAGGAGAAACAACGCAAGGATCTGGAGGCGGCCATCCGCAAAGCGATCGCCGAGGCTTTGAAACCGCCCAAGCCGAAGGCAGGTGCTGCGCCCACGAAGCCCGGTAAGATGGAACTGTCGCTCACGCCCGAAGCGCGTGAGCTCAACGCCGATTTCGAG